>JBBIJV010000054.1:0-18919 GCA_037445815.1 Rhodospirillaceae bacterium | reverse complement strand
CGCGCCGGCCAAGAGCCGCACGAGTGGCCGCACGAGCGTCCGATCGAGCGCCATGGCGGTTTCCATCCTTCGCTTCGCTGTTAGAGTAATGGTGAATGAGCCGACTGCACTTCGCCATCGCCTTGGCACTCTTGCTCGGGGCCGCCGCGGCGCCGGCGCAGCAGCGCTGGCGCGAATACCCGAGCATCGAGCGCGGCTGGTACGGCCGCGATACGCCGGCCGATCAGGAGCCCGGCGAGTTCGTGGTAGGCCGGCTCATGTTCCCGCAGATTCGCAGGGGCTACATGCTCGGCGCCGGCCCCGGCGACTGGCGTGCGGGCGGCACGGCGTGGACCGTCGACTACCCCGAAGGCGACCGCACGTTTGCGCGGCTGCTCGAGCGCCTGACGACGATCGACGTGCGCCTCGTCGAGCAGCCCGTGAACCTGGACGACGACATCGACGCGTTCTATTGGCCGTTCATGATCTCCGGGCTCGTCGGCGCATGGGATTTGACGGACGCGCAGGCCGCGAAGCTGCGCGAGTATCTGCTGCGCGGCGGCTTTCTGCTCTGCGACAGTTTCTACGGCACCGTCGAGTGGGAGGGGTTCGTGGAAGGAATCCGCAAGGTGTTTCCGGATCGGCCGATCGTCGATCTGCCCGACACGCATCCGATCTTCCACTCGGTCTACGACCTGACCGACCGGCCGCAAATCCCCACGTGGCAGCACTTGCCGCGCGGTTATCGCAACGACGGCGCCATCGCGCGCTGGCGCGCGATTCTCGACGACGACGACCGCATCATGGTCATGATCGCGTTCAACAACGACATCGCGGACGGCTGGCAGCGCGCCGACGAGTACGACTACCCGCAGGAGCCGGCGAACCTTGCGATCAGCTTGGGCGTAAACTTCGCCGTGTACGCGCTATCGCACTAGGGGAGGGCGACCGTGAACCGCCGAGTATTCTTGCAGGCTGGCATCGGCGTTGCGGCCGCGTTGAGCGGCGCGGCGCGCGCCGCGGCGGCGTCCACGGCCCCGCCGGAAGCGCCGGACGCCGTCGTCGTCGATCGCGGCCTCTCGGGCAGCCGCGCGTTCGCGGCGTACGCCCGTGCGCGCGGTCTCGTGCCGCTCGAGTTCTCGAGCGACGCGGCCGGGGCCTGGATGCGCGAGATCGAGCCGCGGCTGCGCCACGGCCCCGCGACCATCGAGGGCTGCACGAGCGCGGCAACGCTGTTCTGCCTCGAGTTGCTCGCGCGCGACTACGGTGCGCGTGTCGTCCGGCGCAGCGAGACCTCGGACGGCGTCGCCTGGACCCTGTCCTCGCGCCCGATGCAACGCGCGGCGCTCGCGCCGCTACGACAAGAACGGAGGCCACTGCATGCCTAAGCCACCGCCCGGCGTCAGCGAACGCGATTTTCAGACGGCCCTGCGCCGGCTCGAAGAGGTTGTCGGCCGCGAATGGGTGTTCGCGACCGACGAGGACGTCCTGCTCTATCGCGACGGCTATTCGCCGCTCTGGGGCGAGCCCGAGGAGCGCATGGCGTCGGCGGCCGTCGCGCCGAACACGGTCGAGGAGGTGCAGGGCGTCGTGCGCGTAGCAAACGAGCTCGGCCTGCCGCTCTATCCGATCTCGACGGGCCGCAATCTCACCTACGGCGGCGCGGCGCCGGCGTACTCGGGCAGCGTCGTCGTCGATCTGAAGCGCATGAACCGCATTCTCGACGTCAGCGAGCGCGACAAGACGTGCCTCGTCGAGCCCGGCGTCAGCTACTTCGACCTGTACCGGTATCTGCGCACGAACGACATCCGGCTCTGGATCGACACCGCCGATCCCGGCTGGGGCGGGCTCGTCGGCAACGCGCTCGACCGCGGCGGCGGCTACACGGACGTCGATTTCCGCGATCACTTCGACGCGCATTGCGGCATGGAGGTCGTGCTGCCGACGGGCGACGTCGTGCGCACCGGCATGGGCGCGAGCCCGCAAGCGAAGACGTGGCAGCTCTTCAAGTACGGCCTGGGTCCCTGGGTCGACGGCATCTTCTCGCAGTCGAACTACGGCATCGTTACGAAGATGGGGTTCTGGCTCATGGAGGAGCCCGAAGCGGCGCTCCAGGTCAACGTCACGGTGCCGAAGCGCCGCGACGTGGTGCCGCTCGTCGACACGCTGCACAGCTTGATGTGCTCGCACACCATCCAGTCGCAGGTCAACGTCGTGAGCCCCGTCATGAGCGGCGGCGATCCCGAGCTCCTGCGGCTGCGCGGCTCGGGCGGCGCGTCGGACGAGGATTGGGACCGCTACGCGGCGACGCGCGGCGGGCCGTTCTGGTCCTCGACGTTCGTCTACTACGGGCCGCAAGCCGTGATCGCCGCGCAGTGGCAGCACACGAAGGATCGCCTCGCCCGCATCCCCGGCGTGCAGTTCCGCGAGGCGGCGTCGTACACGTTTCCGCTCACCGACGAGCAGGTCGAGGCCGTGGCGGACAAGGCGCGCTACGGCATCCCGTCGCTGAACCTATTCGGCTCGCGCACTGCTCCGAACGCGCAGCCGAACGAAGGCCACATGGATTTCTCGCCGATGGTCCCGCCGCGCGGCGAGGAGCTGATTGCCCTGACGGACTACACGAGCAAGGTGTACGTCGATCAGGGATTCGCGCCGTCGTTCGTCGGCGGCATGATGTTCCATCCCCGCACGATGATCTGCTTCCACGCCGTGCCGACGTTCCGCAACGCCGCGGACAACGCGCGCACGCGCCGGCTGTTCGCGACGCTCGTGCGCGGCTGCGCCGAGCGCGGTTGGCCGATCTACCGCATCCATCCCGTGTTCCAGAAGCTCGGCATGGAGATGTTCGGCTTCGGCGACGGCGCGCTGCATCGGCTGCACGAGAGGTTGAAGGACGCGATCGACCCGAACGGCATCGTGTCGCCGGGGCGATACGACATCTGGCCGCGGCGGCTCAGGGAGACGCGAGCATGAGCATTCGAGCGTTGCGGCTCGCGACGGTTGGCGCCACGTGTTTCGCCGCGGCGTGCGGCGCGGCGCTCGCACAGCAACCGCCGGGGCCGATCGCGGCGTGGAGCCGCACGACGGCGGCCGTCGAGGATCGAGGCTCCGCCGTGGAGCGCGGCGCCGCCGTGTTCAACAATTGGTGCAGTGCCTGTCACGCGCGCGGCACGCAGAACGCGCCGGGCACGACGTCGCTGCAGTTCAAGTATCAGGGCAGCGTGCCTGCGGCACTCGAAGATCGGCGCGACTTGACGCCCGAGGTCGTGAAGACTTTCGTGCGCAACGGCGTCGCGACGATGGCGCCGTTCCGCAAAACCGAGGTCAGCGACGACGATCTCGAGGCGCTCGCGGCGTACCTGACGCAGCGGTGAGGCGGACAGCTCGGCCACCGGCGTCGACTGTATCGAGCAGCGTGGCGTCTTCGGGTGTCTTGCGCGCGGTCATTGCTCGTTCTCGATCCAGTCCTCGAGCACGATTCCGTCGAACAGCTCGAAGTCGGGGGTGTTGTGGGTCACGAGCGTGAGCTCGTTGACGACGGCGATCGACGCGATGAGGCCGTCGAACAGCGGTGGACGTCGGCCCTTGCGGGCGAGTCGTGCGCGTTCTCGGCCGTGCCACTGAGCGCACATGGAGTCGAGCGGGATCACAGGAACGTCTTGCAACAAGCGCTCGAGCCACTCCTGATAGACGGCGCGGCGCGCCGCCGAGTCGATGCGACTGACGCCGTATTGGAGCTCGTCGACCACGGGCGCCGGCAGCGCACACGCCTGCCAGGCGTTTGCCAAGCGCTGCTCGAGCTGCGGATGTGGCTGACGGCGCATGAGCTGCGATACGGTGTTCGTGTCGAGTACATATTCGATCATGACTCGAGTGTCGTCTCCCTGCCTGGCGACCGATCGCGCAGCGCACCGAGCTCGTCGTCGCTCAGAAACGGCAGACCTTTCGCGATCACCTCGCGACGCCACCCACTCAAGAAGCGAAGGAAGTTACGCTCCGGATCCTGGGCCGTCGTCAGGCGCTCGTATTGCCGCTCGGAAAGAAGCACAGCGACCGGCTTACCGCGGCGCGTCAGACGCACGGCGCGTCCTTTTTCAACTTCTCTGAGCAAACGCGTCAGATTGCTCTTGGCTTCCCGGATCGAGGTCTCTTTCATGGCAAGTGCCTTTGTGGTCACTTAGGTAGTCACAATTATAGCCGCCCACGGTACGCGCGGGAACGAGCATTTCTCGCCGGTTCGACCTGTCATTGCCGTGCCGCTCGCGCGAGGCGGCGCCACGATGCTAGCCGCGTTCGCGCTTGGGCTCGGACCGTCCTCCGGCGCCCCAACGCGCCGCGAGCCGCAGCACCCACGGCGCAAACCGCTGCAATCCGACGAGCGCCTTGCCGTGCATCGTGATGATCGCCTCGCGCCGGCGCCGGTACGCCGCGCGCACGATCTTCCTGGCCGCGACGTCCGTCCGCATGACGAGCCACGCCGGGAGCGGCTCCTTCGCGTGCGGGTGGTGCACGCCGCGGTTGTCGACGCGGCGTATCTCGCTCTCGATGAATCCCGGCGAGATCAGCGTGACGGCCACGCCGAGGGGCCTAACCTCGTCATCGAGCGCGCCCGCGAGCGCGCGCACCGCGAACTTGCTCATCGAGTACGGCGAGCCGTTCGGATACGCGACATGCCCCGCAACGCTGCCGATCAGCACGAGCCGTCCGCGCGTCTTGCGGATCTCCGGAAGGCAGGCCTTCACGGTCGCAAGCACGCCGAACACGTTCGTCTCGAACTGCCGTCGATAGTCCTCGAGCTCGAGCTTCTCGACTCGGCCGACTACGCCGAAGCCGGCGTTCGCGACGGCCATGTCCAGGCGCCCGAAACGCTGTACGGCGAGCGCGACGGCCGCGTCGAGGTCCGGGCCGCGAGTGACGTCGCCGACGTGCGCGATCGCTTCGGCGCCCGCGGCGGTGAGCTCCGCGCAGAGCGCCTGCTCTTCCGATCTCCGGCGCGCAAGGAGCACGAGCTTCGCGCCTTCGCGTGCGAGCTCGCGCGCGAGCGCGGCGCCGATGCCGGACGACGCGCCCGTGATCAGAACGACGTGCCCGGCGAACTTCATGTGCGCGACTCGCGCGTCAGGCGCTTCAACGCTTCAGCGTTTCAGCGCGAACACCAACACGACGCCGCCCTGCGGCACGATGGTTTCCGTGCCGCGCGCGCGATCGATGCGCGCCGTCATGCCTTGCGCGTCGACGCCCCAGCCCGACTGCACGGCGATGTACTGCACGCCGTCGATCTCGAACGACGTGGGCACGCCCGTGATGCCGGAGCTCGCGCGGTGCTGCCAGAGGATTCGCCCCGTCGCGGCGTCGAAGGCGCGGAAGTAGCGGTCGAAAGTGCCGCCGCTGAACACGAGGCCGCCGGCGGTCGTCATGACCGGGCCCCAGTTAGGCGACGCGAACTCCTGTGTCCAGACGCGCTCGCCCGTGCGCAGGTTCCACGCTTGCAGCTCGCCGATGTGGTCCGCGCCTTCCGCAACGAAGAAATCGAGCGTCTGCGCGCCCGTGAACTGCTGGCCGGGGCGGTACTCGACGTCCTCGCCGACCATGTGCTGGCAGAGATTGTCGTTTGCCGGGATATATAGATACCCGGTGCCCGGGTTGTACGCGGCCGGCGGCCAATCCTTGCCTCCCCATATCGACGGGCAAAACGTGGCCGGTTTGCCGACGCCGGGCTTGCGTGCCATGTCGTACTCGGGCCGGCCCGTGACCGGGTCCAGCGCCGTGAACACGTTCTGGCTCACGTAGGGTTTCGCGTCGATGAACGAGATTCCGGTGGCGCTCCTCTCGAGCATCCACAGATAGCCGTTGCGGCCGACGTGCACGAGCCCCGGCACAATGCGGCCGTTGCGCGGCAGGTCGACGAGCAGCGGCGCCGCAACTTCGTCCCAGTCCCACGAGTCGTTCCAGTGGTACTGGTGATAGCCCTTCAGCGCGCCGGTCTCGACGTCGAGCGCGATGACGGAGTTCGTGTAGAGGTTGTCGCCGGGCCGCGCGTCGCCGGTCCACGGGCCCGGATTGCCCGTGCCCCAGTACGTGAGGCCGAGCTCGGGATCGAAGCTGCCCGTGATCCAGACCGGCGCGCCGCCGGTGCGCCACGACTCGCCGGGCCACGTGTCGCTGCCGGGCTCGCCGGGCGCGGGGATCGTGTACGTCTTCCAGACTTGCTCACCGGTCTCGGCGTCGAGCGCAACGACGAAGCCGCGAATCCCGCGCTCCCCGCCCGACACGCCGACCATGATGCGGCCGCGCGCCGCGAGCGGCGCGAGCGTCATGTAGTAGCCCAAGTTGTAGTTCTCGACGGCCTCGTTCCACACGACCCGGCCCGTGCGCGCGTCGAGCGCGACGACGCGCGCGTCGGATGTGGCCGTGTACACCTTGTCGCCGTAGAGCGCGACGCCGCGATTCGTCGGGTGCCCCATGCGGATGTCGGGCGGAATCGTGTGCCGGTAGCGCCAGAGCAAGTCGCCCGTCGCGGCGTCGATCGCCAGCACCTGATTGAACGGCGTCGTGACGAACATGATGCCGTCGTTGACGATCGGCGGCGCCTGGTGGCCTTCGGCCGTGCCCGTCGACATCGACCAGGCGACAACGAGGTCCGCGACGTTGCGCCTGTTGATGCGCGCGAGCGGGCTGTAGCTCCACGAGTTGTACTCGCGCAGATACATGAGCCAGTTGCGCGCCTCGGGCGACTCCAGGCGCGCGTCGGTGACGGCGCTGTAGCCGTGCGCTTGCGGCTGCGCGATCACGGCGAGCGCGGCCAGCGCCGCGCCGGCGGCGAGAGCGGCGCGAACGGAACGATCGATCATGCGAATCTCCCCTACTGCGGCGGTGCCGCCCCGAACGGATCGAGACCGGGCGCCTGGAATCCCACGCGCCCTTCGAACGCGGCCGCGACGACGAGCGCGCCGTCGACGACCTTGAGCGGCAGCGCCGCGAGCGGCCAGGGCGCGGGCCCGCCGACCACGCGCGCGGAGTCGGCCGGATCGAACTCCGACTCGTGGCACGGGCACTTGAATCGCAGCACGTCGCCGTACCAGTCCGTCACGTCGCAGCCCGTGTGCGTGCAGACGCCGGAGTAGGCCACGATGCCGTCGGCCGCGCGAGCGCGCGTCTCGCCGCTCAGCCTGTCGTCGGGCAGCCGCACGACGATGAGCTGGTTCAAGCGCGTGCCGTCGCGGACGCGCCTCGTCGCCACGTGCATCGGATAGGCAAGAAGCTGTTTTGCGCCCAGCGCGACATCGGCGGGAGCGATGATCTGTCCGGCGCGATCGCCGTACGCGAACGCGAGCGCGTCGCCTTCCTGCGGCGCCGCGCTCGCAGCGTCGGTGTCGTCGCTGCGCGCGACGAGCGGCGCGCACAGCGCGAGGCCGCAGCAAGCCTTCAGCAAGCGGCGACGCTCGACGTGTCGGTGCACCACAGCTCGCTCGCGCCGTCCCGGCATGCCCGCTCCCCGAATGCGATCGTCGAGCCGCATTGTGCGGTGCGCGCCGGCTCGCTTACAACGGCCGGCGGGACTTTCGGCGGGCTACGCATTATCGTGTGCGCCATGGTCGAGCGAGCGGTACGCGGGACCAGGAGGGCGAGTGGCCGGCAAACTGTTGACGTCCGTCGTCGGGAGCTACCCGCAGCCCGACTGGCTCATCGACCGCACGCTGCTCGCGAAGATGATGGCGCCGCGCGTGCGAGCGCGCGAGGTTTGGCGCGTGCCGCCCGAGCGCCTCGAGCAGGCGCAGGACGAGGCGACGCTCGAGGCGATCCGCGACCAGGAGCGCGCCGGCATCGACATCGTCACGGACGGCGAAATCCGCCGCGAGAGCTACTCGAACAAGTTCGCGAACGCGCTCGACGGCATCGACCGAGAGCGCGTCGGGGAGATCGTCGGCCGCACCGGCGCGCGCATCCCCGTGCCGATCGTGTCGGGGCCGATCAGGCGCCGCGAGCCCGTCGAGGTTCGCGACGTGCGATTCCTGCGCGCGAACACGGGCAAGACGATCAAGATCACGCTGCCGGGCCCGTTCACGATGGCGCAGCAAGCCGTCGACGAGCACTATGGCGACGAGGAGAGCCTCGCGCTCGCGTACGCCGAGGCCGTCAACGAGGAAGTGCACGATCTCTTCGCGGCCGGCGCCGACGTCGTGCAGCTCGACGAACCGTGGCTTCAGGCACGGGCCGAGAAGGCGCGGCGCTACGGGATCAAGGCGATCAATCGCGCGCTCGCGGGCGTGCGCGGCACGACGGCGCTGCACCTCTGCTTCGGCTACGCCGCGCTCGTCAAGGACAAGCCTGCGAGCGGCTACTCGTTCCTCGCCGAGCTCGAGGAGTCGGCCGTCGATCAAATCTCGATCGAAGCCGCGCAGCCGAAGCTCGACTTGAGCGTATTGCGCGCGCTCAAGTCGAAGACCGTGCACGTCGGCGTGCTCGATCTCGGCGACTCGAACGTCGAGACGCCGCATCAGGTTGCCGCGCGTATCCGCGCGGCGCTCGACGTCGTGCCGCCCGAGCGCCTCATCGTGACGCCCGACTGCGGCATGAAGTACCTGCCGCGCGACATCGCGTTCGGCAAGCTCTCGGCGCTCGCGGCCGGCGCGGAGCTCGTGCGCGCCGAGCTCTAGGTCAGAAGAACTTGTACTGGAACGTCAGCCCCACCTCGCGCGGCCGGCCGCGGTAGTCGGCGATGGCCTGGCGCGGCGGGGCGCTGAACCCGCTGGCGCCGGGCGGCCCGCCCTGCGTCCAGAACCCGCGCCCGAACGACTGTGCGTTGTTGGCGTACACCTCGTCGGTCAAGTTGTTGACGAAGAACGTGCCCGTCCATTTCCCGTTGTTCGGCGAGTAGCGCACCGACAGGTTCGCGAGGTTGTAGCTCGGCACCTCGTAGCGCGAGTCGATGAACGTCGACGGGAAAACCGCAGCCTGCGGCGTGGCGAAGCACGTGATGCCGGCGAGCTCTTCCGGCGTGAAGCCGCCGGGATGCGTCTGCATCGGCCCCGTTTTCGTGTAGTTCAGAGTGAACGAGAAGTTGCCGGTGGGCCGCGGCAATTCGTACCGCCCGCTCAGCGTGTGCTCGCGATCCATCGGCGGCGGAAACAGGAACGGGCCGTTGTTGATGCAGGGGTTCGCCATCCGATAGTTCGCTCGCCCCGTCGCGCCCTCGAGCGTGAAGCGCTCCGTGACCGCGAGCATGGCTTCGACCTCCGAGCCCCACAGGTCGACGTCCCCCTGGTTCACGAGGTCGATGCGGAAGCCCGTCGGCGAGGTCGCGTCGACGACGGCCGAGGCGCCCTGCCGATCCGTGAACTCCATTTCGTAGTAGGTGGCGTTGAAGCGCAGTCGGCCGTCGAGCCACTCGGAGCGAAAACCGATTTCGTCGTTGAGCAGCGTCTCGGGCGGCACGAGCGCCGGCTGCGGCCGGCGGTGGAACGTCGTGCAGACGGGCCCGGCGTTGTTGCAGACGGGGGCCGGCACCGAGAAGGTGCCGGAGCGAAACGCCTTCGACGACGTCACGTACAGCATGAAGTCGTCCGTGATCCGGAAGTCGACGGTGCCGCGATAGTCGGTGGCGTCCCAGTCGTCCGCGGCGCTGATGGTGGTCGAGCCGCCGACTTCGGGAATGAAATTGTCCGACGCGAACAGCTCGTTCGAGAATTCCTTTTCGTCGTGCGATTCGCGTACGCCGAGCGTCAAATTCACGCGCTGCCCGAAATGAATCGTCGCGTTCGCGAACAATCCGTATGCGGTCGCTTCCTGATTCGTCGTGCTGTCGCCCGTGACGCGCAAGCGCCGCACCCCGCTTGCGCACGGAACGCCCAGGGAGTCGTTGCACCCCCAGGTGTTCGGCGGATTGCCGGGCGTTCCGCCCGTCGCCGCATTGAACGTGCTCGAGCTGAACGCGTTGTAGAGCGCTTCGCGCGGCGAGCCCGAGTCCTCGTTGAAATAGCTCAAGCCCGTGACGAGGTCCACACGTCCGTCGCCCAGCGCGAAATTGAATTGAAACTCCTGGTACAGGACTTCCGACTCGACACCCGACGGGCGGAACTCCATACCGAGCAACTGCCAGTCGCTGACGCCGCTGCTCGAGAAGTCCGAAACGCCGGTCGTCGACAGGAACGACAGGTTATCGGAGATCTGCCATTCGATGTTCGCGTCGACCTGTGTGTACTTCGAGTTGTTCCACTGCCGGCACAGCTCGTCCCAGTCCGGATCGGGGCCGTCGAGGAAGCACCAGTCCGGCATCGTGTAGTCGTCCGCGACGAGCCGCGCGTCGTTCTGACGGAGCCGGGCCTGGCCGGAGGTTTGGAGGAAGTCCGAGACCCAGTCCGCATAGTTGCCTTGCAGGCAGAAGAACTCGCCGCCGCCGAGTTGGGGCGGGCAGACGGGGTCCATGTTGAAGAAGGTCATGTCCGTCGGGCTGCCGTCGGACTTCGAGTCCGAGTGCAGCGCGCCGAACCTCAAGCTCAGGGCGTCGCTGGGCTCCCACGTGAGCTGCAGGCGCGCGATCGTGTCGTCGTTGCTGCCGAGCTCTTGCGGCCCGCGGCGCACGAAGCCGTCTTCCTCGAGCGACGCCGCTTGAGCGCGGAGGAACACCTCGTCGGAGAGCGGCACGTTGATCATGGCCTGAACGTCTTGACGGCTGAAGTTGCCGAGTGTGAGCCGCACGTAGCCGTCGCGCTCTTCCGACGCTTGGCGCGAGAACACGCGGATGGCGCCGCCCGTGCTGTTACGGCCGAACAGCGTGCCTTGCGGCCCGCGCAGCACCTCGATGCGCTCCACGTCGAGCACGCGCATCACGGGGCCCGTGGTGCGCGGCATGAACACGTTGTCCAGATAGAAGCCCACGCTTCGCTCGCCGGTCGCGCCGCCGCCGCCGCTGATGCCGCGGATCTGGAAGTTGGGGGAGGTGTTGCCCGTGCCGCGCGAGCCTTTGATGTCGAGGTTCGGCGCGATCGTGGCGAGGTCGAACATGTCGTCGACGCCTCGCAGCTCGAGCGACTCGCCTTCGAAGCTCATCACCGAAATCGGCGTGTCCTGCAGATTCAGCGCGCGCCGTTCCGCGGTGACGATGATCTCTTCGAGCTGCTGGGCGTGCGCTGCGCACGCGATACCGAGCACGCTTCCAACCGCGAGCGCGAGCGCGCTCAGTCGACAGGCCGATTCGCCACGCTTCTGCATACATCCCCCGTTGTATTAGTTAGGCCGGCGCACGCGTGCGCGCCGCGTCCGTGGCGACGTTATGCCTGATAACTATTACCGCGTCTACCTGCCGGCGTTGCGCCGCTGCAACGCGGCTCTAGCCGGGCGCGGCGCCCTGCGTGTTGACGTACACGGCGTACAGCGACTGGCTCGCGGCCATGAACAGGCGGTTGCGCTTCGGCCCGCCGAAGGCGAGGTTGGCGCAGCCCTCGGGCAGCCGGATACGGCCGAGCAGCGCCCCAGCCGGGTTCCATACCGTCACGCCGCTGTAGCCGACGCTCGAGCCCGCGTTGCTCGAGCACCAGAGGTTGCCGTAAACGTCGGCGCGTATGCCGTCCGTGCGGCAAGCGACGCCGTCGATCGTGAAGTCGGCGAACTGGCGAATGCCGCGGACGCGGCCGTCGCTCGCGACGTCGCCGACGTGCACGTTGCCGCCGCTGACGACGTAGAGCCGCGTGTAGTCCGGTGAGAACGCGAGGCCGTTCGGCGGCCCCGGCAGGTCGTCGGCGCCGATCGCGACCTCGACGCGGCCGTTCGGCGCGATGCGATAGAGATTCGTCGGCAGCTCGCGCCGCGCCTCGCCGACGCCGGCGTCCTGCCCCACTCGCTGGCGCAGCAGCCCCTGCGCGTTGCTCGGGCCGCCCGGCGCGTCGGGCACGCCTTCGTAGAGCTGGCCGCCGTACGGTGGATCCGTGAACCAGTAGCTGCCGTCGGGATGCGCGACCACGTCGTTCGGCGAATTGAGCCGCTTGCCGTCGTACGCGTCGGCGAGCACGGACACCGTGCCGTCGTGCTCGTAGCGCACGACGCGGCGCAGCAAGTGCTCGCACGAGACCTGCCGCCCCGTGAAGTCGAACGTGTTGCCGTTGCTGTTGTTCGACGGCGAGCGAAACAC
Organism: Rhodospirillaceae bacterium; assembly: GCA_037445815.1. Taxonomy (GTDB): domain Bacteria; phylum Pseudomonadota; class Gammaproteobacteria; order Steroidobacterales; family Rariloculaceae; genus FEN-1219. Next base: position 6,810 of record JBBIJV010000054.1, on the reverse strand, counting down.
CGACACGCTGCCGTCGTCCTCGAGCCAGCGCAGCTGCCGGTTGTTCGGAATGTCGCTCCAGACTAGGTAGCGGCCCTGGCTCGACCAGGCCGGCCCTTCGCACCACAGCGCGCCCGTCCAGAGGCGCTGAATCGGCGTGTTGCCGACGCGCAGGCCGTTGAACGCCGGGTCGACGGTGACGAGATCGGGATCCGGATAGGGCACCGGCGGCGCGTCGGTGCCGAAGCTGCGCGGCGGCACGGACACCGTCGACGGCGGCTCGGCGGGCTGAGCCGCGAGCCAAGTCGGCGCGAGAACGGCGGCGCCCGCGGCGCTCATCGTCTGAATGACGTGGCGGCGTGACTGCTGCCGGCGCGGCCCTTGCGAATCGCGGCTTACCTTCACGCGAGCTCCTTATGTTCGATGGGCTGCGGCGATAGTACACCGGTGTAGAGTAGGGGGCGCTTCGGGTTCCGGGGGGAAGCGCGTTGGGACAACGGACGGTTTCGCTGCTGGCGGCGACGCTGCTCGCCGGGTCCGCGTTTCCCCAACCGCTGGACGACCAAGACGGCGAAACGCTCGACGCCGCGGCGGCCGAAGCGCGCGGATTCGATTACTTGTTCGGGCGTGGCGTCGAGCGCGATCCAGCCCAGGCCGCGCTGTGGCTCGAGCAAGCCGCGGACGCGGGGCTACCGCATGCGGCTGGAGCCCTCGCGGAGCTGTACGCGCGCGGCCAGGGCGTGCCAGCCGACGAAGCGCGTGCCCGCGAGCTGGCTCTGACCGCGGCCCGAGCCGGCATCGCGTCCGCGCAAGCGTCGCTCGGCGTGCAGTACGCATTGGCGCCGGCGAATTCGAGCGGGGAGCGCGATTTCGCATCGGCTTTGCAGTGGCTCAGCGCCGCGGCGGAGCAAGACGACCCGCGAGCGCTCGCAGTGCTCGGCTCGTTGTACCGCTTTGGGACGGGCGTCCGGCAAAGCCGGGAGACGTGGCTTCGTCTCTCGACGCGCGCGGCAGAGCTCCGTTTCCCGCCGCCGGCCGTCGATACGGCGCTTTATCTGCTCACCAACGATCCCACGACCTCGGACGTTCAGCGCGCGCTGCACTTCCTGCGCGGCGCCGCGTCGTCGAGCTATGCGCCGGGCGCCTACGCGCTCGGCAAGGTATATCTGCACGGCGAGCACGTCGAGCGCGACACGGGCCTTGCCGCGCAGTGGCTCACGCGCGCGAGCGAGCTCGAGTTCCCGCTCGGCACGGCGTGGCTCGCCGAGCTCTACGACAAGGGCATCGGCGTCACGGCCGATCCGGAACGAGCCGCGGCGCTGCGCGAGCAAGCGCTTGCGGCCATGTCGGTCGGCGACCGCAACGAGCTTGCTTGGGAGCTCGCCGTGAGCCCGCATGCCGATCTGCGCAACGGGGCATGGGCCGTCGAAGTTGCCGAAGCCGCCACGGCCGAGCGGCCTGCGCCGGTCTACCTCGACACACTCGCGGCGGCATACGCCGAGGCGGGCCGGTTCGAGGACGCCGTGCGCGCGCAGCAACGCGCGGTGGCCGCCTTGCCGAGCACCGTGTCGGCGGCAACGAGGGACTCGTACGCCGCGCGCGTGGAGCTCTATCGCTCCGGCGGCACCTACCGCGAGGCGCCGTGATGCGTCGCTGGGTCGCGCTGCTGGTGCTCATGCCGCTCGCTGCGCCGGCCGAGCCGATCGAGCCCGCTCTGCTCGGCGGCGCACCGAATCCAGAAACGCGGCTTGCTGAAATCGGCGCGGACCTGCGCTCGAGCTTCGACGCCGCGCTCGCGCGCTACGACGCGGAGATCGCGGCGCAGCCGCATCGTGTTCGTGCGCGTATCGCTCGCTGCCGCTTCATCGAGTCGTTCCTCCTCGAGTACGAGTACGCGAGCTTCGCCGACGAGCTGTACGAGAGGGAGCCGCAGTGCTACGACGACGTCGCGGCGCAGTTCCCGCATCACCCGGAGGTGCTGCTCTCGCAGCTCGAGCGCACGTACGACGACGAGGAGCGCCTTGCGACCGGCGAGAAGCTACTGCCGTCGTTCGACGAGCGCGCCTGGACCCCCGGCCAGCGTGCGCGGCTCTACACGCTGCTCGCGAACGCTTCCGAACGGCTCGACACGGAACGCCGGCAGCGCGAGCGGACGGCCGAATACGCGCGCCGCGCGCTGGCGCACGACGTCCGCGCCGACGTGCGGCTCGTGCTCGCTCACTATTATCAGGAGACCGGCGACCCCGCGGCCGCGCTCGAGGCGTTGACCTCGCCGTTCGACGGCCACGACCCCGAGGACAACTGGTACCTCGTCATGAAGATGGGTTACCTCGCGCAGCTCGGCGCGCGCGACGCGCTGCTCGCCGTGTACTCGGAGCTCGCGAGCCGATCGACCTACTACGATCACACTCAAACCGCCGCGGCGTTGCGCACCGTCGGTGAAGCCGAGCTCGCGGCCCGCGAGCTCGCGGCGGACAACTTCGGCATCTACGGCACGAGCGACGAGAAAGAGCGCTTCTTGCTGGCCTTGGAGAGCGGCACGGCCGAAGAGGCGCTGGCGGCGTACGAGGCGTGGCGCGACGCCGGCTACGGTGAAGATCCGCTCGGCATCAATCGCTTCGCGCTGTTCGTCGCACACCCGGGGCTCCCGTGGCGCGCGCGCGATGCGCTTGGTTTGCTCGGCGCGCTCGGCACACTCGCCGCGCTCGCACTGCTCTGGTGCGTGCCGCTCGGTCTCATCCACTATCGCGGGCTTGCTAACCGCCAGCGCGGCGCGCCGCAGCCGACGGGCGACGCGCTCGGTTTGCGCCACGCCTGGCTCGGTTTGTCCGCGTTCACGCTCGCGAGCGTCGCGAGCCTCTACGCCGTGGGACCGATCGATCTGTTCGCCGACGAAACGGTGCCATGGCTCGTCGTCGCCGACGAGATTCAGCTCGCGAAGATGACCGTCGCACAATCGCTGCTCGGCGCCGTTTTGCTGGCGTTCGTCGCGCAAGCGCTGCGGCGCCACTTCCCGCAGTGGTGGAGCACCGATTGGTCGATCGCGCGCTGCACGCTCGTGGCCGCCGGCGTGGCGCTCGCGTTCCGGGTGCCGATGTTCGCGATCATGCTGTTGGGCGCCGACCTTTCGCGGTCGCTGCCGCTCGACAACGGCATCTGGCAGGTGCTGGCCGACGTCGACGACCTCTACGGCATTGCCGCCACGCTCTGGATCATCGCCGTTGCCGCGCCCGTCGGAGAGGAATTCTTGTTCCGCGGCTTGTTGCTGCGCGCGGCGCTGAAGCACGTTTCGTTCCCGTTGGCGAACGCCGTGCAGGCGCTGCTCTTCGCCGCCATTCACTTCGACCTTGCAGCGGCGCCGTACCTGTTCGGTTGCGGGCTCGCGTTCGGCTGGCTCGCGCGCAGCTCCGGCGGGTTGCTGGCGCCGATGATCGCGCACGCGATATTCAACCTCGTGGCCGGCTTGGTGGTTCTTTCTTGAGCCGCGCGTGCTAAAACAATTACTCGCATCGCAATCGACCGGGGGGATCGTGGCGTCGAAATGGATTGGAACGGCTTCGGTGCTGTGCCTGGTTGCGGCCTGCGGGCCGGCGCCCGAGGTGCCGAGCGACGGGGCAACGGCGAGCTCCGCGCCTGCGGCACGGGCGGATCAGCGGCCGGCGGCTGCCGGCGAAAACGTCGAGTGGCGCTTTTACGGCGGCAACCTGGCATCGCAGCGCTACTCGCCGCTCGCGCAAATCGACGCGAGCAACGCGGGCCAGCTCAAGATCGCGTGGCGCTTCAACACCGGCAACTTCGGGCCGCGCCCCGAGGCGCGCAACGAGACGACGCCGCTCATGATCGACGGCGTGCTCTACACGCAGGCCGGCATCACGCGCAACGTCGTCGCGATCGACGCGAAGAGCGGCGAGCTACTCTGGGTCTGGCGGCCGAACGACGACGCGCAGCGCTTCGCGCGCGCGCCGCGCAAGACGTCGGGGCGCGGGCCCGCGTACTGGAGCGACGGCGCCGGCAACGAGCGCCTCTTCACCGTGACGCCGGGCTTTTATCTCGCGGCGCTCGATCCGGACACGGGCCGCCCCGTGCCCGGCTTCGGCGAGAACGGCGTCGTCGATCTCATGGTCGGCGTGCGCGGCGAGGTCAACGAGACGTCGAGCATCGGCAACAGCTCGCCGCCCACGATCGTCGGCGACGTCGTCATCGTCGGCCCCGCGCACGAGGTGGGCATGCGGCCGCGTTCGAAAACGAACTTGAAGGGCGACGTGCGCGGCTACGACGTACGCACCGGCAAGCTGCTCTGGACGTTTCACACGATCCCGCAGCGCGGCGAGCCGGGCTACGAGACGTGGCTGAACGGCTCCGCGGAGGCCGCCGGCAACGCCGGCGTCTGGGCGCCGATGACGGCCGACGAGGAGCTCGGCTACGTCTACCTGCCCACCGAGGCGCCGCTCGCGGACACGTGGGGAGGCGAGCGGCCCGGCAACAACCTCTATAGCTCGAGCCTCGTTTGCCTCGACGCGAAGACGGGCGAGCGCGTGTGGCACTACCAGCTCATCCATCACGACATCTGGGATTGGGACAATCCGACGGCGCCGATCCTGATGGACCTCGTCGTCGACGGCCGGCCGATCAAGGCCGTGGCGCAGCTCACGAAGCAGGCGTTCGTCTACACGTTCGATCGCGTCACGGGCGAGCCCGTTTGGCCGATCGAGGAGCGGCCCGTGCCGCAGACCGACGTGCCCGGCGAATGGACGTCGCCGACCCAGCCGTTCCCGACGAAGCCGCCGCCGTTCGACCGGCAGGGCGTCTCGATCGACGACTTGATCGACTTCACGCCGGAGCTCCGCGCCGAGGCCGTCGAGGGCGTGAGGCAGTTTCGGCTGGGGCCGATCTTCACGCCGCCGTCATTGGCCAATGCGCCCGACGGTACGCGCGGCACGCTGATGCTGCCGAATGCAGTCGGCGGGGCGAATTGGGAGGGCGGCGCGTTCGATCCCGAGACGAATATCCTTTACGTCGGCTCGTTCACGAATCCGTTCATTCTGGCGCTCGAGCCGCCGCCCGAGGGCTCCGACATCACGTATATCAACGGCGGCGGCGGGCAGCTGCCGTGGCTCGACGGGCTCCCGCTCATCAAGCCGCCGTGGGGACGCATCACGGCCATCGACATGAACTTAGGCGAGCATCTCTGGCAGATCCCGAACGGGCCGACGCCGAAGGAGATCGCGGAGCACCCGGCGCTTCAAGGTCTCGACATTCCGCCGACGGGGCGCGCGACGCGGCCCGTCACGCTCGTGACGAAGACGCTCTTGTTCACGGCCGAAGGTTGGGGCGGAAGTCCCGTGCTGCGCGCGCACGACAAAGGCACGGGCGCCGTCGTGGCCGAGATCGATTTGCCGGGCGCCGTCGGCGGCCGGCCGATGACGTACATGCTCGACGGCAAGCAATACGTCGTCGTCTCGGTCGCGGGTTCGAACGGCGCGGAGATCGTGGCGCTGACGCTCTGAGCGGCGCCCAACGTTCAGCCTGATGCGGAACCGCTTTCAGACGGGGCGCGGCGACGCCTTCTGCACCCAGCCGTGCAGGTGAACGAAGGAGTACAGGATCAGATAGCAAACGAGCGAGAACGCGAAGAACGTCAACGAGAAGGCGAGCGGTTGCACGCCGTTCCACGGATTCGCCACGCGTGCGGCGCCGACCATCACGTCGAACGGGTGCACGAGCGCGTCCCACGAGTTCCACCGCAAGAAGCGCCCCAGATAAACGCCGAAAGCGCTCGAGCTCAGCATCGCGAGCGCAAACAGCCAGCCGACGCCTCGACCCGCCCACGCGCGGATGACCTCCTGCATCAGATACAGAGAAAGGTAGCCGAGGAACAGCCCCGTCTGCGCAAAGGCCATCACGCAGACGATGTCGTACCAGTAAGGCACGGGCGGTGCTTCGCGCAGGTGCACGATGTCGGTCACGATGTACGGCGCGTTGGGGAAGAACAGAAACCAAACGACGGCCGCGACGAGCAGCAGCGCCCAGTTTCGGCTCTGGCGCGCCGCGACGCCGTAGAACAACAACGCGGCGGCCACCGGCACCCACGCGAGAAACAGATTCCAGAAGAAGAACAGGTATGCCGTGGTGCCGGCGTAGTACGCCCGCACGACGACGAGCGCGCAGCTCAAGAGCGATGCGAGCAGCAGCGCGAGGATCGCCGCCCACGTTTGGCGCACGGGAATCAGGCGTTCGTTCACTGGGCGTTTTCCTTCAGCTGGCCTCCCGGTCGGCAGGCGAGTATACGAATCGCCGCCGCCAGACGAGCAGACGTAGCCGCCGGGCGACAGCTCTGTACAAATCTCAATAGATTCAAATGGCCTACTCGTGTTTAAGAAGCAGCCCGCACGATATAGTGACGCCCTTTCAGGAGGGATTGACGTGTCCGGAAGAAGAAAACCCGGGGAAAACACCGGTCGCGCACCGCAGCACCCGCGAAGCGGCGCCACCGTGGCGCGCGTTGCGGCATGGAGCCTCGTCGCATTGGCCTGGGCCACGGGCGCTGCGGCCCAATGGGATCCCGTGCCCGATCCCAAGGCGCCGCGCGATGCGGACGGCAACGTGATCATGGACGCGCCGACGCCGCGCACCGCGGACGGCAAGCCGGATTTCTCGGGGCTCTGGATGCGGACGCGCAGCGGCCCGCCGCCCGGGAACGGCCCCGGCGGGGGCGGAGGCGGTGGGGGTGGCGGCGTGTCGCTCGAGCCGCCGCAAGCGCCGGTCCCATTCGATCCGGACGGCCCGCCGATCGCGGCCTTCTTCGAAGCCGGCCAGAACATGGAGGGCGGT
>JBBIJV010000053.1:0-19326 GCA_037445815.1 Rhodospirillaceae bacterium | reverse complement strand
CGGGAACCGTTGGCGCGATCACGAGCGCTGGGCGCTCGTGAAAGAAGATTGGCGGGCGCGCCGCGGCGCGTAGCCCAGCGGTAAAGCCGTTGTGTCGATGGCTTTGCGCAGCACGAACGACGAGTGCACGCCGATGACGCCGTCGATGCGTGTGATCTTCGTCAGCAGGAAACGCTGGTACTCGTCCATGTTCGGGACGGCGATCTTGAGCTGGTAGTCCGCTTCCTGCCCCGTGATCAAGTAGCACTCCTGAACTTCGGGGTAGGCGCGCACGGCGCTTTCGAACTGCGCGAACCGCTCGGGCGTGTGACGGTCCATCCGAATGTGGATCAGCACGGTGAGGTCGAGCCCGATCGCGCGCGGCTCGAGCCGTACGACGCGCTCGCGGATCACGCCGGCTTCCTCGAGGTGATGGATGCGGCGCGAGCAGGGCGAGGCCGACAAGCCCACGCGGTCGGCAATCTCCTGGTTGCTCAAGCCGCCGTTCGCCTGGAGCTCTGCGAGGATTTTGAGATCGAAAGCGTCGAGTTTCGTGGTCACTGCGCCAGTCTACGCCAAGAAATGCCGAAGGCGCAGTAGAAAATTGCTAACGGCATGGCTTTTCGGGTAGAAATAGCGCCTTCCTGCCCGCGGACCCGGCCTACAATGGCGTCGGAACGGAAACCGCGGCCTTCGGCCGCTCGAACGTAAGGATCGACCGTGAGCGACTTCGACCACCGCAAATACCGGCCCTATCGGCCGATCTCCCTGCCCGATCGGCAATGGCCGAATCGTTGGATCGAGCGTGCGCCGGACTGGTGCTCCGTCGACCTCCGCGACGGCAACCAGGCGCTCGTGCAGCCCATGTCGGTCGCGAAGAAGCTCGAGATGTTCGCGCTGCTCGCCGAGCTCGGCTTCAAGGAGATCGAGATCGGTTTCCCGTCGGCGTCGCAAACCGAGTACGACTTCGCGCGCCGCCTGGTCGAGAAGCAGCTGATTCCCGACGACGTCTCCGTGCAGGTGCTGACGCAGGCGCGGCGCGAGCTCATCGAGCGCACGTTCGAGGCGCTCAAAGGCGTCAAGCGGGCCGTCGTTCACGTGTACAACTCGACGTCGCCCGTGCAGCGCGAGCAAGTCTTCAAGGCCGAAAAGCCCGAGATCATCGGCATCGCCGTCAACGGCGCGCGCCTGTTGAAGGAAGGCGCCGCGCAGCATCCGGAAGTCGACTGGACGTTCGAATACTCGCCGGAAAGCTTCTCGGGCACCGAGCCCGACTTCGCCGTCGAGGTATGCAACGCCGTGCTCGACGTCTGGCAGCCGCAGCGCGGCCAAAAGGTCATCATCAACTTGCCCGCGACGGTCGAGATGACGACGTCGAACGTCTTCGCCGATCAGGTCGAGTTCTTCTGCCGCAACGTCGCGCATCGCGAGCACATCCGCGTGAGCCTGCACACGCACAACGATCGCGGCTGCGCCGTTTCCGCGGGCGAGCTCGGTCTCTTGGCCGGCGCCGACCGAATCGAAGGCACGCTGTTCGGCAACGGCGAGCGCACGGGCAACATGGACATCATTACGATGGCGATGAACCTCTATTCGCAGGGCATCGATCCGAAGCTCGATCTCGCCGACATGGGCCGCATCATCGAGGTCTACAAGCGCTGCACCGACATGCCCGTGCACCCGCGCCATCCGTGGGTCGGCGATCTCGTCTATGCGGCTTTCTCGGGCAGCCACCAGGACGCGATCCGCAAGTCGATGGCGTTTCATCGCGAGCACGGGCTTCGGCACTGGGCCGTCGCCTATCTGCCGATCGACCCGCGCGATCTGGGGCGCAAGTACGAGGAGGTCGTCCGCATCAACAGCCAGTCCGGCAAGGGCGGCGTCGCGCTCGTGCTCGAGCGCGACCACGGCATCACGGTGCCGAAATGGCTGCATCCGGCCGTGAGCCGCGTCGTGCAGGCCGAAGCCGACGCGACGGGCGAGGAGATCTCGTCGCGGCAGATTCGCGCGCTGTTCGAAAAGCACTTCTTGGGCGTGCCGGACGGCTGGCGGCTACAGGGCTACGACCTGCATTCCGAGAGCCAGCGCACGCACGGCAAGTTCCGCTTGGGCGGCAGCGGCGCCGAGGCGGCTCTCACCGGCGACGGGCAAGGCCTCATCGAGGCGCTGATCGACGCCGTGAATCGCCGCTTCGGCGTCAAGGTGGACATCATCGAGTTCGACGAGCACGCGATGTCGGCGGGCACCGAGGCGAAGGCGCTTGCGTCGGTGACGGTGGAGGCGAACGGGCAGCAGGCGAGCGCTTGCTGCATCGACGAGGACACGTCGTTCGCCACGCTGCAGGCCACATTGTCGGCGACAGGCCGCGCGCTCGCAGCCCACTCGCTGCGCCAGGCCATCTAGCCCAGCCGTATGCGGCAGCCCAGCCACTCGGCGTGACGGCGGGCGACATCGTTTTCTCGAGCGCGCGCGAGCTTGCGGCGCGCCTGGCGCGCCGCGACGTCTCCGCCGTCGAAGTCATGCACGCCTTTCTCGCGCAGATCGAGCGCGTGAACCCGCGCGTCAACGCGATCGTCACGCTGCGCTCGGCGGACGAGCTGCTCGCGGACGCCGCGGCAGCCGATCGCCGCCTCGCGGCCGGCGAGCCGACCGGCGTGCTGCACGGGTTGCCGATCGCGATCAAGGACTTGAGCCTGACGCGCGGGCTGCGCACGACGTTCGGGTCGACGCTGTACCGCAACTTCGTGCCGACGTCGGACGAGCTCTACGTCGCGCGCCTGCGCCGCGCCGGCGCTATCGTCATCGGCAAGACGAACACGCCCGAGTTCGGCGCGGGCTCACAGACGTTCAACGCACTGTTCGGCGCCACGCGCAACCCGTACGACCTCACGAAGACGTGCGGCGGCAGCAGCGGCGGCGCCGCCGCCGCGCTCGCGTGCGGCATGCTGCCATTCGCGGACGGTACGGACTTGGGCGGCTCGCTGCGCAATCCCGCGAGCTTCTGCAACGTTGTCGGCTTTCGCCCGTCGCCGGGTCGCGTGCCTCGCTTGAACACGCGGCCCGGCGATACGCTCGGCGTGCATGGCCCCATGGCGCGCAGCGTAGACGATCTTGCCTTGCTGCTCTCGGTGATGGCCGGGCCCGACGCGCGCGACGCGCAGTCGCTGCCGGAGCCGGGCGCCGCGTTCTCGGGCCCGCTCGAGCGCGATCTTGCCGGCGCACGTGTCGCATGGAGCGAGCGACTCGGCCGGTACCCCGTCGAGCCGGCCGTCAGCGCAACCTGCAACGCCGCGCGGCCCGTCTTCACGGCACTCGGCTGCGAGGTCGTCGACGGCGAGCCCGATCTCGACGGCGTCGACGAGGTGTTTCAAACCTTGCGCGCTGCGGGCTACGCCGCGGCGCTCGGCCGCGATCTCGACCGCGGCCGCGCCGAGCTCAAGGACACCGTCGTGTGGAACATCGAGCAAGGGCGGAAGCTCACGCCGGCCGACCTCGAGCGTGCGGCCCGCCTCAAAGCCGCGCTCGACGCGCGCGTCGCGGCGTTCTTCTCACGCCACGAGTTCCTCGTGCTTCCAACCGTGCAGGTGCTGCCGTTCGCCGTCGACATCGAATGGCCGCGCGCCATCGAAGGCGTGGCGATGCGCACCTACATCGACTGGATGGCGACGTGCTACGCGATCAGCTGCCTCGGTACTCCGGCCATCAACGTGCCATGCGGCTTCTCGGAGGGGCTGCCGGTTGGCCTGCAAATCGTGGGGCGGCCGGGGCGGGATCTCGAGGTGCTGCAGCTCGCACGGGCATTCGAGGCGGCCACAGGCCTGGCACGACACCGCCCGGCGATCGTCGCGGATCCGCTGGCTTGAGGCGCGCGCCGACGATCCGCAACCGCAGCCGGTCCGCAACGTCCTTGACCTCGGGCAGCAAGAAGCCGAGCAAGTAGCTCGCTTTGACTTGCCGCGCGATCTCGCGCTCGCAAAACATCGCGAAGTACTGGCCGTAAGCGAGCTCGTAGCGGCGAATCAGCGTGAGGCCTTCGCCGTCGCCGACGAGCCCGAGCAGGTCGTACGCGCACACTTGGGTCGAGGCCGCAACGAGATAGCTGCGATGCTCGGCGAGCGCCGCGTCGCGCACGTCGGCGATCCCGTGGAACAGCCCTAGCGCGCGATCGCGGGCCGCGCCCGTGATCCGGCCCTGCCGCACATAGTTCACGAGCGCCGTTCGGTGCACCTGCTCGACGGCGACGGTGCGCAGCGCCTGAATTTGCGGATCGCGGCGCCGCGGGTGCGCGACGAAGCGCATTTTCACTTCGTGCCGCGCGTGCCACTCGCCGTAGCGCGGCTCGTTGGCGAGGAGCTGCGAGCAAATCCTGCGCGAAACTTCCTCCCCCGAGTAAGCGTGCTCGCGGACGGCGTCTTCGGACTCGCGCATCAGCCGGGTAGAGGTGATGTACAACACGGGCCGCGACCTTATGTTGGCGCTCTCGGACGCGACGCTCAGGCTCTTCGGCGAGCGTGCCGTTCGGCGTCTTGTGAGCCGCAAGCGTCGCACTGGACGGGCTGCGCCGCAACTTTTTCGAACCGGAAACTAAAGCCGCCGCTGAAGTAGTCGTGTGAAGGCCTTGAATCGCTTGGTCGGGGCGAAGTAGCAGCGCTCGACGGTCCCTCATTCGCGAAGCGCGCTGCGCCAACCGAAATCCGCCAGCAGATTGCTCCTGCATTTGCGGCATGCCGGCCATCCCTGGCGGTCAACCGCAAATTGCTCCTGCATTTGCGGCATGCCGGCCATCCCTGGCGGTCAACCGCAAATTGCTCCTGCATTTGCGGCATGCCGGCCATCCCTGGCCGGCAAAAAAATGCCCGGCGCGAAGCCGGGCGAGTTAGGGGGAAACCGTCAGGAGCTAGTCCCCGAAAAGTTGCGGATCAGTATCTTCGCCAGCCCCAGAAACGCCTGTGACGAAGGTCACAAGCTTGACATAACGGAGCGTGCGCTACGTCTCCGTTCCGCGGGCTCACTCGACGGTGTACGGCGCGCCGAGGCGGTGCTGCGGGTTCTTGGCGAGCCACGCGGCCAGCCGGTCCGTGCGCGCGAGCGCCTTGGGAATGAACTCGAGCGCCTCGAGCAAACGCTCGTCGGGCTCGGCGCAGCTGAACCGTAGGAACCCCGCGCCGGCCTGCCCGAAGCATTCGCCGCCGAGGCACGCAATGCCGAACGCATCGTCGGCGCCCTGCAGCAGGAACAGCGCCAAGCCGTGGCTCGTGACGCCGAGCTCGTTGCAGACGCGCGCAACGTTCGGGAACACGTAGAACGTCCCCGCGGGGTCGAGCGCGCGGAACCCTTCGATGCGGTTCAGGCCTTCCGTGAGCAGCACGACTTTCCGGCGAAACTTTTGCATGGCTTCGTCGCGCTCCTTGCGGTCGCGCTTCAACGCGGCCGTCCCGGCGAGTTGAACGATCGGCGGCGTGCAAGAGAACGTGGTGTTGATCATCTTGCCGATCACCTCGGCAACCTCGGTCGAGGCCACGGCGAAGCCCAGGCGCCAGCCGCTCATGCTGTACGACTTGCTGAACGTGTAGGCGCCCACGCACTGCGGCAGCAGCCCCGGCTCGCTCAAGATCGAGTGGTGGCTGCCGCGCCAGACCATGTGGCAGTACGGCTCGTCGCTGAAGACGGCGATGCCGCGGCCGCGGATGATCTCCGCGATGCGCTTCACGTCGTCTCGCGTGGTCACGCCGCCCGTCGGGTTGTGCGGAGAGTTCAGGAAAATCGCGCGCGGCGACGGATCCTCGGCGAGAAAGCGCTCGATGTCGCCGGCCGTCGGACGGAATCCGTTCGCTTGCTTGAGCGGCGTGAGCACGGCCCGCGCGCCGCGGCGCTCGATATTCGGCAGGTACGTCGGAAAATACGGGCTGAACACGAGCACGCCGTCGCCTGGGTTCAAGAACGCCTCGCAGAAGAACTGCTCGAACACCTTCGCGCCCGGGCCGGCGACGATGTTGCCGGCCTCTGCCGGGATGTCGAACTCCTCGCGCACGAACTCGGCGGCCGCGGCGCGAAATTCCGGGAGGCCGGGCGACGGGCAATAGTGCGACTGATTGCTTTCGATCGCCGCCACGCCGCCGGCGCGCGCGGACGCCGTGCTGTCGAACGGACTGTCGCCGATCTCGAGCTCGACGACGTCTTTGCCTGCGGCTTTGAGCGATTTCGCCAGCGCGAGAACGGTGAAAGCCGTCTCGACGGAGAGCGAACGAGCAAAGTTGCTGAGCGGAGCTGCCACGGTGTACCTGATGGATTCGAGCGGTCGGATGGTTCGCTGCTCGACCGCGGGAGCTTCGATTCTCGGCGTGAGGACGTTGCGCGGGTGTCGAGCGAGCGGCAGCATAGCATTCGCGTGCCGGCTGTCTCATTCCGGCCGTTTATGTCGACCTCGCGCACGAGGCATAATGCGCCGCCCAAGGCCTCGAACCGCAAGCACCGCCGAGCCCGCAGCGTTTCCGAATGCGACTCACCGTCATCATCCGCACGCTCGGCATCCTGTTCTTGCTGTTCAGCACGACGCTGCTGCCGCCGATCGGCGTGTCGCTACTGTATCGCGACGGCCAGGCCTCCAACTTCTCTATCACGTTCGCGATGGCCGTCGTCGTCGGTCTCGTGCTCTGGTGGCCGACGCGCCGCGACGCGCACACCATCCGCGGCCGGGACGGCTTCCTGATCGTGGCGCTCATGTGGTCCGCGATGAGCTTGCTCGGCACCGTGCCGTTCATGCTCTCCTTGGACCTGAGTTTTCCCGACGCCTTTTTCGAATCGGTTTCCGGCTACACGACAACGGGCTCGACCGTGCTCGAGGGGCTCGATGCGATGTCGCCGTCGATCCTCTTTTACCGCCAAGAGATCCAGTGGCTCGGCGGTATCGGTGTCATCGTGCTCGCCGTCGCCCTGTTGCCGATGCTCGGCATCGGCGGCATGCAGCTTTACAAGGCCGAAACCGCCGGTCCGCTGAAAGACGAGCGGTTCACGCCGAGGCTTGCGCGAACCGCACGCGGCCTGGTGGTCGTCTACGCGATACTGACGGCAGCCTGCGCCGCCAGCTATTGGGCCGCCGGCATGACTTTGTTCGACGCGCTCGGCCACAGCTTCTCGACGCTCGCGACGGGCGGTTACTCGACCCATGACGCGAGCATCGGTTTCTTCGACAGTCTGCCGATCGAAATCGTCGCCAGCATCTTCACGCTGATCGGCGCCATCAGCTTCAACGAGCACTTCATCGCCTGGCGAACGTTACAGCTTCATCGCTACGCGCGAGACACACAAACGAAGGCGTTCTTGCTGATCGTGCTCGCGTTCGTAAGCGTTACGTCGCTCGTGCTGTACACGACCGAGACGTACCCGTCGCTCGTCGAATCGCTGCGCTACGCGTCGTTCGAGGTCGTCACGGTCATGACGACGAACGGTTACATGATAGCTGACTTCTCGCTGTGGCCTCTGGCGTTGCCGGTGCTCCTCATCTTCACCGGCTTCGTCGGCGGCTGCGCGGGGTCCAGCACGGGCGGCATCAAGGTCATCCGCTTCGTCGTGCTGTTCAAGCAGGTGGCCTTGCACATCCACCGGCTGATCCATCCGCAAGCGATCCGGCGCATGAAGCTCGAGGGTCAGCCGCTGCCTGATTTCGTCGTCGAAGCGGTAGCGGGCTTCTTCGCCGTCTACGTGGTCGTGTTCTTTTTTTTCATGGCGCTCGCCATGATGGACGGCATGGATCAAGTCACGGCGTTTGGCGCCGTGGCGGCGACGATCAACAATCTCGGCCCCGGCTTGGGCGACGTCGCCATCACCTTCGCCGACGTGAGCCCGCACGGCAAGATCATGTTCGCGATCGCGATGTTGTTCGGTCGGCTCGAGATCTACACGTTCCTAGTGCTTCTGACGCCGGCGTTCTGGCGCCGCTGACGCGGAACACGCAGCTCGCGGGCCGCGGCCACGCGGGTGGGCAAGGCGGCGGTTCGGTGCTGCACCGACGGCTGTGGCGCCATGTCGGAATCGCCGCCGAGCGCCGTGATGCAGCGGCGCAAATAGTCTTCGAACGCCGCGATTTCCTCGGCCTCGAATCCCCGCAACATGCGCGCGAAGATCTCTTTACCGACCTCGCGCGCGCGCTCGAGCTCTTGTACGCCGGCGTCCGTCAACGTCCAGCTGTCGGCCCGTCGGCTCGACGGATGCGGGCGTCGCTCGATGTAGCCTTCGAGCTCGAGAGCGCGCAGCGCAAAGTTCATCGTTTGGGCGGATACCATCGCGCGGCGGGCGAGCCGGGCCCCCGTGACGCCGGGGTCGCACTGGAGATTGAAGAGCGCAGCGAACTGCGCGAACGACAGCTCAACCCCTTGTTTCCGCAGAGCTTCGTCGAAATTCTGCCGCATCGTGTGTTGCAGCGACTTCAGCAGGAAGCCGAGGATATGCTCCGGTCTTTCGAGCCTGAGCCAGGCGCCGGCGGATTCAGTTTTCTTGGGCATTGCCCCGTTGCGGGATATCAGATAGCTGATAGCATATCAGCAAGCTGATACTAATCAAGGACGAGCTCCGAATGCCTCCCCCTGCATCGCGCGCCCGGCGCCGCGTCGCCGTGTCGCTCGGTTTCGTCGCCGTCGCTGCTTCGGCATTGTCGGCTTGCGAGCGCGACGAAACGGCCGCCGCCGAAAACGCCGCGCGCGACGCCGTCATGACGGTGACGGTTACGCCGCTCGAGCGCGTGGAGCTCACGCGCACGCTGTCGATCGTGGGCTCCGTGCACGCGTGGCAAGACGTGATCATCGCATCGGAGGTCGGCGGCTACCGCGTCGCCGAGGTGCTCGTCGACGTCGGCGATCGCGTGAAGAAGGGCCAGCGGCTCGTCGCGTTGTCGACGGCGCTGCTCGAAGCCGAGGTCGCGGCGAAGGAAGCAACGCTGAAGCAGCGCGAAGCGGAGCTCATGAATGCCGACGCGGCGCTCGAGCGCGGCCGGTCGCTCGCGGCCAGGAACCTGCTTTCGAAGGCCGACCTCGATCGCCTGACCTCTGAGCAGCTCGCGTCGCGCTCGCGGCTCGAGGCCGCGCGCGCCGATCTCGAGACGTCGCAGCTGAGGCTCAAGTTCACTAGCGTGGTGGCGCCCGACGACGGAGTCATCACGTCGCGCACCGTCACCGTCGGCCAGATCGCGCAAGCCGGCGGCGAGATGCTGCGCCTCTTGCGCAACGGCCGCATCGAGTGGCGCGGCGAGGCGCCCGAGACCCGGCTCAACGAGCTGGGTGCGGGGCAGAGCGTGCGCGTCTTCACGGCCGACGGCACACCCTTCAACGGCACCGTCCGCGCCGTCGCGCCGACGATCTCGACGAACGACCGCACGGCACTCGTCTACGTGGACCTGCCGGCCGACGAGCGCTTGCGCCCGGGCATGTTCGCGCGCGGCGAGGTCGCGATCGGTACGGGCCCTGCGTACATGGTGCCGCTCGAGAGTGTCGTGAGCTCGGACGGCTACAGCTACGTGTTCGTGCTCGGCGAGGGCAACGTCGTCGCGCGCCGCCGCGTCGAAACGGGCGCAGTGCACGAGGACGCCGTCGAGGTCGTCGGCGGCGTCGAAGAAGGCGAGCGCATCGTCGTGAAAGGCGCCGGTTTCCTGAAGGACGGCGATCGCGTCAGCGTCAGCAACCCGGTGGCCGGCTCATGAACTTCGTCACCTGGTCGATCCGCAATCCCGTTCCCGTCATCGTTCTCTTCATCGCGCTGACGATCGCGGGAGTCATCAGCTTCCCGAAGCTCGGCGTGCTCGATCGCCCCGACATCGAGTTCCCGGCCGTCGTCGTCACCGTGACGTACCCCGGCGTCGCGCCGACGCAGATGGAGAGCGAGATCACGCGCAAGGTCGAGGACGCCGTCGCGACGATTGCAGGGATCGAGCAGATGACGTCGACCGTCGACGAAGGCGCCTCCACGACGAGCATCGAGTTCCGTTTCGGCACCGATTTGTCCGCGGCGCTCGACGACGTCCGCGACGCGATGACGCGGATCCGCTCGGACCTGCCGCCCGACGCCAACGAGCCGATCGTCTCGCGCGTCACGACGGCCGGCGGCGCCGTCGTCACGTGGAGCGTCGCGTCGGACAGCATGACGGACACCGAGCTCTCGTGGTTCGTCGACCTCACGGTTACGCGCGAGCTGTCGGCCGTGCCCGGCGTCGGGCGCGTGAGCCGGGTCGGCGGCGTCGAGCGCGAGATCCGGGTCGACCTCGACCCGGACCGGATGGCCGCGCTCGGCGTCACGGCCGCCGACGTCTCGCGGCAGCTGCGCCGCATTCAGGCCGAGTATCCCGGCGGCGAAGGCCGCGTCGGCGGCCTCGAGCAGACCGTGCGCACGACGGGCGTCATCAGGTCCGTCTACGAGCTCAGGGCGTTGCCGATCGCGTTGCCGGACGGCCGCAGCGTGCGGCTGGACACGATCGCCGACGTCCGCGACCAAGCCGCCGAGCAGCGCTCGGCCGCGTTGCTCGACGGCACGCCCGTCATCGGTTTTCAGATCGTGCGCTCGTGGGGTGCGAGCGCGCTCGACGTGGCCAAGGACGCCCGCGCCGTCGTCGAGCGCCTGAAGCAGGAGTACCCGAACGTCACGTTCGCCGAGGCGAGCTCCACGGTCGGCTACATCCAGGAGTCGTTCGACGCGTCGATGGAGATGCTGATCGAGGGCGCGATCCTCGCGATCATCGTCGTCTTCCTGTTCCTCCGGGATTGGCGCGCCACGGCCGTGTCGGCCATCGCGCTGCCGCTGTCGATCATACCGACGTTCTGGGCCATCTGGGCGCTCGGCTACACGCTGAACATCTTGACGCTGCTCGCGTTGTCGCTCGTCGTCGGCATCTTGGTCGACGACGCGATCGTCGAAGTGGAGAACATCGTGCGGCACCTGCGCATGGGCAAAAAGCCGCGGGAAGCCGCGATGGACGCCGCCATCGAGATCGGCCTCGCCGTCGTCGCGACGACGCTCACGATCTGCGCCGTGTTCGTGCCCGTCGCGTTCATGAGCGGCATCGCGGGCGAGTTCTTCGGGCCATTCAGCTTCACGGTGGTCGTGGCCGTGCTGTTCTCGCTGCTCGTCGCGCGCACGCTGACGCCGATGATGGCGGCGTACTTCTTGAAAGCGCACGACCGGCCCGTGCGCCCGTCGCGAATCATGGCTTGGTACCTCGAGCGCGTGCGCTGGTGCCTCGCGCACCGCTGGTGGACGCTCGGCGTCGCGACCGCCGCGATCGGCTCGATGCTCGCGCTGTTCCCGCTGCTGTCGACGGCGTTCTCGCCGGCCGGCGACAACGGCTATACGACGCTCTCCGTCGAGCTTCCGCCGGGAGCGTCGCTCGAGGACACGCTCGAGGTCGCGGAAACGGCGCGGCAGCGGCTCGAAACGCTGCCCGAGGTCCGCAGCGTCTACACCACGGTCGGCACGGCCGGCGGCGGTGGCGGCCCGACGGGCGGCGGCTCGGCCGGCAACGTGCGCCGCGGCTCGATGGTCATCCAGCTCGACAATCCCGACGGCACGCGCGGCGCGCAGCAGATCTTCGAGCGCAAGGCCACGGAGATCCTGCGAGGCATCCCCGGCGCGCGCTTCCAGTTCAGCAGCGGCGGCGGCGGGAGCCGGCTGCAGGTCACGCTCGCGGGCGATGAGCCGAATCGCCTGAACCTCGCGGCTGCGAACGTCGAGCGCGAGATCCGCGCAATGCCGGGCTTGGGGATGATCACGAGCAGCGCGGCGCTGCAAAAGCCCGAGATCGTCATTCGGCCGCTACCCGAGCGCGCCGCCGATCTCGGCGTGACGACCGAGACGTTGAGTCTCGTCACGCGCATCGCGACGAGCGGCGACGTCGACACAAGCCTCTCGAAGTTCAATCTCGACAATCGACAGATCCCGATTCTCGTGCGCTTGAACGACAAGTCCCGCAGCGACCTCGATCGGCTCCGGCTCTTGTCCGTGCCCGGCACGAACGGGCCCGTGCCGCTCATGAACGTGGCGGACGTGTCGCTCGGCGCGGGGCCGGCCCAGATCACGCGCGTCGACCGCAGCCGCAACATCACGCTGAACGTGGACTTGAACGGCCTGCCGCTCGGCGACACGCTCGCGCAGATCGAGTCGCTGCCTTCGATGCTCAATCTGCCGGACGGCGTGCGCCTGGTGCCGACGGGCGACGCGCGCTGGATCCGCGAGATCTTCGGCGAGTTCGCGCTCGCCATGGCGATCGGCGTGCTGTCGATCTACGCCGTGCTCGTGATGCTGTTCCACAAGTTCATCCAGCCCGTCACGATCCTCGCCGCGCTGCCGCCGTCGGCGGCCGGCGCGATCGTCGCCCTGCTCGCGTTCGACTACAGCCTCGCGATCAACTCGCTGATCGGCTTGCTGATGCTGATGGGCATCGTGTCGAAGAACTCGATCCTGATCGTCGAGTACGCGATCATGGCGCAGCGCGACCAAGGCATGTCGCGGTTCGACTCGCTGATCGACTCGTGCTCGAAGCGCGCGCGGCCGATCGTCATGACGACGATCGCGATGATTGCGGGCATGACGCCGATCGCCATGGGTTGGGCCGGCGATCCGAGCTTTCGTGCGCCGATGGGCGTCGCCGTGATCGGCGGCCTGCTCGTCTCGACGGTGATGAGCCTGTTCATCGTTCCGGCGATGTTCACGGTCGTCGACGACTTCCAGCAGCGGCTCGCCCGGCTCGGGCGCGGTGGTGCGCGCGAAGAGACCGGCCGGACGCCGGCGCCGAGCGCCGTGGGCTGAGGGGAACGGCGCGGGGCAGCATGAGCTCGAGGTCGATCGTCGGCCCGCCGATCCGGACCGGGCTCTCGGCTTCGTCGTCTCGAGCACGGCGCCCGTCGTGCTACCCGGCGCGGCGCTCTTCGCGGCCGCCGCGGTATTCCTCGTTGCATTCGGCGTCGCCGTCCGGAGGTTCGCCGCGACAACGGCGACAAATACCTGACAACTTCCGACACCGCCGCGCGGCATACTGGCTCGTAAGCGGGTAGGCGATGCCGCTACAATTGGCAACGTTGCCGGCGCCGCTGGGTTGCCTTCCGACGCCGTGCCGACGTGCCGCAGAGAGAGGAACCGCGGCGCAGCCCGTTTCCCGAAGGGAGTCATTCGCGTGCCAGCGCAAGCAAGCCGTTTTCTGCGGCGTAGTACCGGTTTTTTCCCCTGGTTACTGGCGCTCGTCGTGGCCGGCTGCGGCGAGCCGGCCGTGATGTCCCCGCCGCCGCCCGTCGAGGTGGGCGTCGTCGCCGTCATGCCGCGCTCGTTGCCGCTCGTGCTCGAGTATCCCGCGCAACTCAAAGGCGTGCGCGAGGTGGAGGTGCGCGCGCGCGTGTCCGGCATCCTGCTCGAGCGCCGCTACGACGAAGGCGCGCGCGTCGAGGCCGGCGACGTTCTGTTTCGAATCGATCCCGATCCGTTTCGCGCCGAGGTCGCTCGCGCGCGCGCGGCCGTCGCGCTCGCCGAAGCCAACTTGAATCAGGCGCGGCGCGAGCGCGACCGCGTCTTGCCGCTCGTCGAGCAACGGCTCGCGAGCCCGCGCGACCGCGACAACGCGCTGTCCGCGTTCGAGAGCGCCGAGGCCAACCTCGCGGGCGCGCAAGCCGCGCTGCGCACCGCGGAGCTCGAGCTCTCTTACACGGAGGTCCGCGCCCCGATCTCGGGCCTCGCGAGCCGCGAGGTGCGTTCCGAGGGCAGCCTCGTCACGGCGGGCACGGAGTCGAGCCTCTTGACGTACATCGTGCAAGCGGATCGGCTCTACGTCGATTTCGCCCTCGCGGACACCGATGCCGAGCTCGTGCGCAGCGCGCTCGAGGGCGACAAGGCGCGGCACGTCGGCGTCAGCATCGTCGACGCGCGCGGGCAGCCGATTGCCGGCATGGGCAAGATCGAGTTCATCTCGCCGCGCGTCGACGATGCCACGGGCACCGTGGCGGTTCGCGCCGTGCTCGACAATCCGAACGGCGTGGTGCCGGGCCGCATCGTGCGGGCGCGCATCGAGGGCGTCACCGTCGAGGACGCGCTCGTGATTCCGAAGCGGGCCGTCATGCACGGCGCTCAGGGCACGTACGTCTGGACCGTCGACGGCAACGGGCAGGGCACGCCGACGCCCGTCGAGCTCGGCGCCACGTCCGGTAACGACGCCGTCGTCACGGCAGGGCTCATGCCGGGCGCCCGCGTCGTCGTGGAGGGCATCCTGAAGGTCATACCGGGCGTTCCGGTGAACGCGGTGCCGATTGTGGAGGGGGCGGCAGTCGGCGCGGGGGCGCGCGGAGCGCCGTGATCTCGAGCTTCTTCATCGACCGGCCGTTGTTCGCGACGGTGGTCTCGGCGTTCATCGTGATCGCCGGGCTCGCGGCGTTTCGCGAGCTGCCGGTCGCGATGTATCCCGATATCACGCCGCCGCAGATCGCCGTCACGACCGTGTACCCCGGCGCCAGCGCGGACGTCATCGCCGAATCCGTCGCGGCGCCGCTCGAGCAGGCGCTGAACGGCGTCGAAGACATGCTGTACATGTTGTCGGCCAGCTCGTCGACGGCGAGCTCGCTGACGATCGCGCTGACGTTCGCCGTGGGCACGGACCCCGACGTCGCGCTGATCAACGTGCAGAATCGTGTCCAGAGCGCGCTTCAGCTTCTGCCCGAGGAAGTGCGGCGGCAGGGCGTCACGATCCAGAAGGCGCTGCCGAGCTTCCTGATGATCGTGTCGTTCGACTCGCCGGACGGCCGCTACGACGAGCTCTTCATCTCGAACTTCGCGACGCTGAACGTCATCGACGAGCTCAGGCGCCTGCCGGGTATCGGCAACGTGCAGGTGTTCGGCGCGCGCGATTACGCGATCCGAATCTGGCTCCAGCCGGACAAGCTCGCGGAGCTCGGCCTCACGCCGGGCGACGTTGCCGACGCCGTGCGCGAGCAGAACACGCAGTCGGCCGCCGGTCGTCTCGGCGACGAGCCGATCGTCGAGCAGGTCGACCTCACGCTGACCGTGACGACGCAGTCGCGCCTTTCGGACCCCGAGCAGTTCGAGCGCATCGTGCTGCGCGCCGGCCAAGACGGTCGAGTCGTGCGCCTGCGCGACGTCGCGCGCGTCGAGCTCGGCGCGCGCGACTATGGGTTCTCGCTGTCGCGCCAGGGCCGGCCCGTGATCGGCGCGGCGCTGCAGCTCGCGCCGGACGCGAACGCGCTCGAGTCCGCGGAGGCCGTCTACGCGAAGATGGCCGAGCTCGAGCCGCGCTTCCCGGAAGGGCTCGAGTGGTCGATCCCGTACGACACGAGCAAGTACGTGCGCACGTCGATGCGCGAGGTGGGGCTCACGTTCGTCGAAGCTCTGATCCTGGTGTTCTTCGTCGTCTGGCTGTTCCTCTACAACCTGCGCGCGACGGTGATCCCGTCGGTCGCCGTGCCCGTCTCGCTGATCGGCACGTTCGCGGGCATGTACCTGCTCGATTTCTCGATCAATTCGCTGACGCTGTTCGGCATGGTGCTCGCGATCGGCATCGTCGTCGACGACGCGATCGTCGTGCTCGAGAACGTCGAGCGGCACATGCGCGACGAGCATGTCAGTGCGCGCGACGCCACGCGGCGCGCGATGGCCGAGGTGAGCCGGCCCGTCATCGCGATCGTGCTCGTGCTGAATGCCGTGTTCCTGCCCGTGGCGTTCTTGGGCGGGCTGGCCGGCGAGATGTACCGGCAGTTCGCGATCACGATCGCGGTCTCCGTCACGATCTCCGGCTTCGTGGCGCTGACCTTGACGCCGGCCATGTGCGCGAAGCTCTTGAAGACCGGCGAGGTCGAGCCCTCCGGGCCGTTGGCCTACTTCGATCGGGTTTTCTTGCGCGTGACGCGCGCCTATACGGGGGGCGTGCGCTGGATGCTCGGGCATGGCGTCGTCGCCGTGGCCGCGATCGCCGTCATGGCCGCCGCGATCTGGTGGATCGAGCGCAACGTCGCGACCGAGCTCGCGCCGGCCGAGGACCAGGGCTACGTGCTCGCGATCGCGGCGCTGCCGCCCGCGGCGTCGCTGCAGCGCACGCAGGCCGCGCTCGAACAGCTCGATGCGGCCTCGTTCGCGCATCCGGCTTTTTTCGACAACATCACGGTGGCCGGCTTCGACGTGCAGACGGGAGGCCAGCGCAGCAACAGCGGCGTGAGCTTCATCCTGCTCAAGGACTGGGAGGAGCGCGACGCGCCGGGGCTCGCGGCGGACGAAGTGGCCGGCGCTTTGACGGGAGCCGTGGCGCCCGTTCGCGATGCGCGCATCTTCACCGTTTCGCCGCCGCCGATCGAGGGCATGTCGAACGTCGGCGGCCTCGAAGGCTTCGTTCAGTCGCGCTCGAACGACTACGCGGCGCTCGAGCAGGTCACGCAAATGCTGATCGAGAAGGCGAGAGGGCGCCCCGAATTCGAGCGCTCGAGCCTGTTCACGACGTACTCGGCACAGGTGCCGCGCGTCAATGTCGACATCGACGTCGAGAAGGCGAAGCTGCTCGGCGTGAGCTTGGACGACGTGAACGTGACGCTTCAGAGCACGTTCGGCTCGTACTACGTCAACGACTTCAACCGGCAAGGCCGCGTCTACCGCGTGCAGCTCCAGTCCGACGCCAAGTTCCGGTCCCATCCCGAGGACTTGCGCGACGTGTCCGTGCGCTCGTCGAGCGGCGCGATGATCCCGCTGACGGCGCTCGCCACGGTCAAGTCGGTGACGGGCCCCGACCTGATCGAGCGCTTCAACTTGTTTCCGGCCGCGCGGCTGACCGGCGAGCCGACGCCGGGTTACAGCTCCGGGCAGGCGCTCGCGGTGCTCGAGGAGGTGGCCGCGCAGCACCTGCCCGAGGGCTACTCGCTGGCGTGGTCCGGCGTGTCGTACCAGGAGAAAACGAGCTCGCAGAACACGGCCGGTATCTTCGCGCTCGCCGTGCTCATGGTCTTTCTCATTCTCGCGGCGCAATACGAGCGGATCACGTTGCCGTTCGCCGTGATCCTCGCCGTGCCGTTCGCCGTGTTCGGCGCGTTCCTGGCCGTCTGGCTGCGCGGCCTCAACAACGATTTGTATTTGCAGATCGGGCTCGTGACGCTCGTGGGCCTCGCGGCGAAGAACGCGATCTTGATCGTCGAGTTCGCAGCGCACATGCACCGCGAAGGCGGCCTGTCGCTGCGCGACGCGGCCGTCGAGGCCGCGCGCTTGCGCTTCCGGCCGATCGTCATGACGTCGCTCGCGTTCGTCTTGGGCGTCGTGCCGCTCGCGCTCTCGACTGGCGCGGGCGCCGCGAGCCGCCATTCGATCGGTACCGGCGTCATCGGCGGCATGCTCGCGGCGACGTTCATCGCCGTGCTGTTCGTGCCGTCGTTCTTCGTCTGGACCTCGCGATTGGGCGACGCGGCGCGGCGGCGGTTCGGCGGCGACGCGATGGCTCCGTAACGGCGCGGCTTTCGCTACGACCGCGGTTCGTGCACGTGATCGAGGAGCGGGTTCTCGACGATGACGCTGCCGTAGCGCTGGCCGTTCGACAGATCCTCCGAGTAAAGGACCGTCGCGCTCGCCGCGTGCGCTGCTTGAACGATCAGCGCATCCCAAAACGAGATTCCGCACCGCTCCTGAAAATCGAGCGCCTGGAGAATCGCGGCGCCGTCGTTCACGACGACGTGCCAGGTCATGTAGTCGGAGATCAGCTCCTGGACCGCCTTCGCCGGCAACGGAGCAGCGACCTTGCGGCGCAAGTTGACGGCGAGCTCCTCAAGTACCTGCGTGCTGACGGCTCCGGTTCGGTTCTCCCACAACTGCGCGACAAGGGCTTGCGCACGATCGTGCTTCGCGCCTGCCGTGGACGGCGACGAAGCCACACCCGACGACGTCGAGGTCGAACGCGAGAAAGCGGAGACGGTCTCGGCGGCGGCCCCCCTGGGTCGCGCCGCGCTCACGGATCCATGTTGCGCACGGACCGTTCGTTCTCGAGGCAGATCTGGTCCATGATCTCCGTGTCGAGCACGATCGATTGCTCGAGCGTCGCCGTCCACGGCCGGGTATAGGCGCCCGGATCGTCGACCGTGAGCTCGATCGCGAGCGTGCCGTAGCTCGGCCGCGTGATGCGCTCCGTGATGCGCGCGCGGCTCGTCAGCGGATGCCCCATGAGGTCGAGCCACGAGTCGTCGCGGTAGCCCACCGAGTCGACGACGAGCGTGTCGCCGTCCCAGCGCGCCGTCGAATAGCCGTTCCAAGTGGGCTCGGGGTCCTCGGGCAGCGGCCGGCCGTCCAAGTGGATCTGGCGGAAGCTCGCATTGAACTCGTGCAGCAGCACGATTACGTCGGGTGTCTGCACGATCTTCTTGTACTGCGGGAACGAATAGGCGCGCGGGAAATTCGGCGGCAAGCAGCGCGCGTGCGGGTCGTCCTTGCTGTTGTCGGCCGTGCGCTTGGCCGAAACTTCCGCGGCCCACGGTTGCAGCGGTAACCCGCCTGCGACCGTGCGGCCCAAATCGACGGCATCGGCCGGCAGCGGCATCTGCTCGATGCAATCGCCGCCGCAGCCCTCGGGCAGCAGCGCGGCCGACACCCAAATACCTGAGAAGTCGGGCTTGCCCGCCGCGGTGCGCGGCGCCGGCGCCTCGAGGCTCGGTTGGCCGTCCGCCGTGCGCGGCACGCCGGCCGTCGGCAGATACAGCCACTGCGCCGCAACGGGCGGAACGGACGCGGCGAGCAAAGCCCCGATCAAAGAAGCGCGAACGGTGAGCTGCAAAGTCGACCCTCCTCGAATTTTTCCTGGCGACGGTAGCGCGCTAGACGCCGAAACGCGAGCGGACGGCGACGCCGGCGATCGCGCTGAGCGGGGCGGCGATTCGCAGCGGCCGCCGTGCAATACTTGGCGCTCATTGGGGGGAGAGCCGTCATGCGTACCGCCGCGTTCGCCGTCTCGCTGTTTGCCGTTTCGGTCGTCCCGGACACGCTCTCGGCGCAGGCCGCGGCCGACTGCGACCGGGCGTGCTTGAAGGGCGTCATGACGAGCTATCTCGACTCGCTCGTCGCGCACGACTTAAGCCGCGCGCCGCTCGCGGCTAACGTGCGGTTCACGGAGGACGCGAAAGAGCTGCCCGTCGGCGAAGGATTGTGGAAGACGGCCACGAAGCTTCGCCCGTTCAGAACCGATTTCCTCGACCCCGCCACGGGCACGGCCGCCGTCCATGCCGTGCTCGAGGAGGACGGCGCGCCCGTGCTGCTCGCGGCGCGGCTGCGCGTCGCCGGCCGCCGCATCGCGGAGATCGAGACGATCGTCGTACGCTCGCGCGAGGAGGGCGCGCTGTTCGCGCCCGACGAGCT
>JBBIJV010000052.1:0-19693 GCA_037445815.1 Rhodospirillaceae bacterium | reverse complement strand
CGGCGGCGGAGCGGACGGCGCCGGCTTGAGCGGCTCCGCCGGCGCAGCGGGCCGGCGCTCCTCGAGCTCCGAGAGCTCGATCTCGCGCTCGAGCTGGCGCCTCAGTTGCGTCGCCGTGCGTCGCGCCCGACCGACCCATTTGCCGATCTCGGCGGCAACTTTCGGCAAGCGCTGCGGCCCCAGAACGAGAAGCCCGATAACGGAGACGAGAACGAGCTCCATGAAACCGATATCGAACATCGCGGCCCCGCGGGCTATACGCTGCGGCTCTTGTTCTTCTTCTGCTCGGGGAACTCGGCGTCCTGTTCGTCGCTCTCGAGACGTTGCTGGCTGTCGCTGCTCGGCTTGTCCTCGTCGGTGTCCATCGCCTTCTTGAACCCCTTGATGGCACTGCCCAGGTCACTGCCGATCGACTTCAGGCGCTTGGTGCCGAAGATCAGCACGACAATCAAGAGCACGATCGCCAATTGCCAAATGCTGATGCCGCCAAGTCCCATGAGCCGCTCCGTCGTTTTCGCGTCCTAGCCGGTAGATGATACGCCAATCGACTCTTCGCGGCCGGGACGCACCTCGAGCCAAAAGGTGACCGGTCCGTCGTTCGTCAGCGTGACCTGCATGTTCGCGCCGAATCGCCCGCAGGCGTGCGGAATGCCGGTTGCCGCCACGGCCGCGACGAGCGCGTCGAACAGCCGGGCGCCAAGCTCGGGAGGCGCGGCATGGGAGAAGCTCGGCCGCAAGCCGCCGCTGGTATCGGCCGCCAGGGTGAACTGCGGCACGAGCAGCAGGGCGCCTCCGACGTCGCGCACGGAGCGGTTCATTTTCCCGGCCGCGTCGGGGAAGACGCGGTAGGCCACGAGGCGAGCCGCGAGCTTTGCCGCCTCGTCCGGCCCATCCCCGCGTTCAACTCCAACAAGGACGAGAAGTCCCAGCCCAATTTCGGCGATTTTTTTGCCTGAAACTTGGACTTTCGCCCCACTTACTCTTTGAACGAGCCCGATCAATGTATCATCCCCGAAAAATGGGCCAACTATCCGAAATAATCTCGCGTCCCCTCAAAGAGGGCGCCATTCTATCGAAAAGGTGGGAAACGAAGCGCAGTTTTTGGCTTGAATCCACGGAAGAGACGGCGTCCGCCGTCGTGCACCCCGAACGCGTCCAGTCGGACCGCCGCTGCCTTTCCGCTCCGCCGCGGCTTGGTGTTCGAAACCGTCCAAGTCGCGAGACTGCGAGAGCGCCTTCGCTCGCGCGACGATTGCAACGATCGCGCGCCGCTCGAGGTCGGTCCGCGCATTCCGCGCGAGCGCGCGCAACGCTGTAGTTGTGCCGCGCTGGCAAACCTGGCTACCATCGTCGCGTTCCCATTCTTGCATTCTGCGTCAGGAGCCGATACCGCAATGAGAAGGACCTTTTGGGTGCTCGCGCTGGGCGGAGTTTTGCTCAGCGGCACTGCATGGAGCCAAGAATGTTCCCTGACGATCGAAGGGAACGACCAGATTCAGTTCGACAAGAAAGAGCTGCGCGTCAGCAAGAGCTGCAACCAAGTTACGGTCACGCTGAAGCACGTCGGCATGCTCGCGGCCAACGTGATGGGGCACAACTGGGTGCTCACTGCGACGGCCGATTACCAAGCTGTCGCCGCAGCCGGACAAGCCGCCGGTGCTCCGAATTACGTTCCCGCCGGCGACGCCCGCGTGCTCGCCGCCACGAACGTCATCGGTGGCGGCCAAGAAACGTCGGTCAAATTCGATTTGTCGAAGCTGACGGCCGGCGGCGATTACACGTATTTCTGCTCGTTCCCTGGCCATTATGTGTTGATGAACGGGAAGCTGATCGTCGAATAAGAGCCCGCGACTGCGGGCCGAGCCGTTCTTCGCACATTGGGGTCAGCACGGCAGAGTCGTGCACCTAATGTTTGGGGGGTGTATCAAGTATGGTGGCTCTTGCGGTCGTCATCGTCCTGCTTGTCATCGGCTCGTTGATCTTTCACTTCGCGAGCCCTTGGTATTTCACACCTCTCGCATCGAACTGGGGCACGATCGACTTCACGGTCGACGTCACGTTCTGGGTCTGCGGCATCGTCTTCGTCGCCGTCAACCTGTTCACCGCCTACTGCGTCTGGCGCTTTCGTGCCCGTCCCGGTAACAAGGCCCACTACGAGCCGGAGAGCACGAAGCTCGAGGTCTCGCTGACGGTCGTCACGGCCGTCGGGGTGGCGGCGATGCTGACCCCGGGGCTGTTCGTTTGGGCGAATTTCGTCGACGTCCCCGAGGACGCCACCACAGTCGAGGTCGTCGGCAAGCAATGGCACTGGTCGTACCGTCTGCCCGGCGCCGATGGCGAGCTCGGCGCGAGCGACGTGCGCCACGTGAACATCGACAACCCCTTGGGCGTCGACCCGGGGGACCCCGCCGGCCAAGACGACATCATCATCGCGAGCCCGATCTTGCACCTGGCGGTGGACCAATCGGTTCGCATGTTGTTGCGCTCGACCGACGTGCTGCACAACTTCACGGTCCCGCAGTTCCGCGTGAAGATGGACCTCGTCCCAGGCCTTGTTACGTATCAGTGGTTCACGCCCACGGTGCCGGGCACTTACGAGATCCTCTGCGAGGAGCTCTGCGGCACGGGGCACTTTGCCATGCGGGGCAAGGTCGTAGTGGATGAGCAGGCCGCGTACCAGGCGTGGCTCGCGAATCAGCCGACGTTCGCCGAGACGCAGAATCGGCCCGCCGGTAACCCGGCCGCGGGCGCCGCCAACTATGCGGTCTGCCTGGCTTGCCACGGCGCTCAGGGCGAAGGTAATCAACAGCTCAACGCGCCGAAGCTCGCAGGGCTCGATACATGGTACATCCGGCGGCAGCTAGTGAACTATCAAACGGGCCTGCGCGGCACCGCGCCCGGCGATCAGTTCGGCCCGCAAATGGCGCCGATGTCACAGACCGTCGCGGACCCGACGACGCGCGAGAACGTTCTCGCCTACATCGCCACGTTGCCCAGCAACCCGCCGCCGGTCACGGTGACGGGCGGGGACGCCGAGCGGGGCCGAGCGCTCTACTCCACCTGCGCGACGTGCCACGGCGCCGACGGCCAGGGCCGTTGGGCCACGAACGCGCCGCGGCTCGCCGGCATGAGCGACTGGTACCTCGAGCGCCAGCTGCAGCACTTCAAGGAGGGTATTCGCGGCGGTCATCCCGATGATATCTACGGCGACCAGATGAACCTCGTGGCCAACGTGCTCGTCGGGCAGAACGCGATCAAGGACGTCATCGCCTACATCAACACGATGCGCTGACACTTGGGGATGTCGGAGATTTGAGCAAACGTTCAGCCTGCGGCCCATTTAGTCCGCCGGCTCGGTAGTCGAAAGGAACATACGTCATGGCATACGTTGCAATCGCCGATCGTGACACTCACCTCCACGATCCGCAGACGTTCATCGAAAAATACATCTGGAGCCAGGACCACAAGGTCATCGCGATCCAATACGGCAGCGTCGCGATCGGAGTCGGGCTCGTGGCCCTCGTGCTGTCTCTGTTGATGCGGCTGCAGATCGGCTTCCCGGACACGTTCAGCTTCATCACGCCGTACAACTACTATCAGTTCGTGACCATGCACGGCATGATCATGGTCATCTATCTGCTCACCGCGCTTTTCTTGGGCGGCTTCGGCAATTATCTGATTCCCCTCATGTGCGGCGCCCGCGACATGGTGTTCCCGTACATGAACATGCTGAGCTTCTGGGTCTACCTGCTCTCGGTCATCATTCTGCTCGCGAGCTTCTTCGTCTCGGGCGGCCCGACGGGCGGCGGCTGGACGCTGTATCCGCCGCAGACGATCACGGAGGGCTCGCCCGGGCACCACTGGGGTATCTTGCTGATGCTCCTGTCGCTCGCCGTATTCATCGTCGCGTTCACGATGGGCGGCCTCAACTACGTGACGACCGTGCTGCAGGCGCGCTGCCGCGGCATGACGCTCATGCGCATGCCGCTTTCGGTGTGGGGCATCTTCGTGGCGACGATCCTCGGCCTGCTCGCGTTCCCGGCGCTGCTCGTCGCGGCCATCATGATGATTCTCGACCGCACGATCGGAACGAGCTTCTTCATGCCGGCTCTGATGTCCCTCGGCGAGATGGCCGAGACGGACGGCGGCAGCCCGATTCTGTTCCAGCACCTGTTCTGGTTCTTCGGCCACCCCGAGGTGTACATCGTCGCGCTGCCCGCGTTCGGGATCGTGTCGGACCTTCTCTCCACGCACGCGCGCAAGAACATCTTCGGCTACCGCATGATGGTGTGGGCCATCGTCGCGATCGGCGCGCTGTCGTTCATCGTTTGGGCGCATCACATGTACGTCAGCGGCATGAATCCGTACTTCGGCTTCTTCTTCGCGACGACCACGCTGATCATCGCTATCCCGACCGCGATCAAGGTCTACAACTGGGTGCTGACGCTGTGGCGCGGCGACATCCAGATCAACGTTCCGAACCTGTTTGCGATCGGCTTCATCTTCACGTTCGTTCACGGCGGCCTCACGGGCTTGTTCTTGGGCAACGTGACGGTCGACCTGCCGCTGTCGGACACCTACTTCGTGATAGGCCACTTCCACATGGTCATGGGCGTCTCGCCCGTCATGGTGCTGTTCGGTGCGATCTACCACTGGTTCCCGAAGATCACGGGCAAGATGCCGAACGAGGTGCTCGGGCGCATCCACTTCTGGATGACGTTCCTCGGAACGTACGCGATCTACCTGCCGATGCACTACTTGGGCATCCTCGGCTTGCCGCGGCGCTACTACGCGTACGGCAGCACGGACTTCATTCCGGAGTCCGCGCACGCCGTCAACGAGGCGATTACGATCGCGGCGATCGTCGTGGCGGTCGCGCAGCTGATCTTCCTCGTCAACGTCTTCTATAGCCTGCGCAAGGGCAAGACGGCCCCGGACAATCCGTGGGGCGCGACCACGCTCGAGTGGCAGACGCCGAACACGCCGCCCGTGCACGGCAACTGGGGGCCGAAGCTGCCCGTCGTCTATCGCTGGGCTTACGACTACAGCGTGCCCGGCGAAGCGAAGGACTTCATCCCGCAGAACGAGCCGCCGAAGGGACATTCGTCGCTCGCGCACGGGTAGCGGAGCGCAAAGGACATGCTGAGCGCGCTACTGATCGCCATGTTGACGGCCATCACGGTGTGGTGGCTGCTCATCCAACGGCTCAAGGACAAGCCGTGGACGAAGCAGGGCGTGGTGCCGACGAGCCAGGAATCCGTCACGTCGTCGGCGCCGAAAGTCGGGCTCTGGGTGTTCCTCGCCGTCGTTTCGAGCCTCTTCGGCCTGTTCGCGAGCGCTTACATGATGCGCATGGGGGGCCACGGCGGGCTCGTGGCGTGGCAGCCGCTCGACGAGCCGAGCGTGCTCTGGATCAACACGCTCGTGCTCGTGCTTGCGAGCGGCGCCCTGCAGGTTGCACGCAACCGTATCGACGGCGACGACCTGGCCGGCGGCCGGTCGTACTTTCTCGCCGGCGGCGTGCTGACGCTCGTCTTCCTGGCCGGCCAGGTACTGGCCTGGCAGCAGGCGCGCGCAGCGAACGATCTCGGACCCGACAGTCCCGCGTTCGCGTTCTTCGTGCTGCTCACGGCCGTGCACGGCTTGCACTTGATCGGCGGGCTTTGGGTGCTCGGCCGCACGTCGGCGCGCATCTTCCGCGCCGTCGACTCGAGCAACGTCGTGACGCGTAGCCGCATCCGCTTGAGCGTGCAGCTCACCACGACGTATTGGCATTGGTTGCTCCTCATCTGGCTCGGCTTGTTCGCGTTGCTGTTGTCGACCTAATTCCAAGGAACCTCGTCAGTTATGGCGCATTCGCAATCCGCACCCGTGGCCGGCTCGCTCGAGGCCGGCTGGCAAGGCATCGTCACCGACTGGTCCGCAGACAAGCAGACGTTCCACGTCCCGTGGGGCAAAGCGATGATGTGGATCTTCCTGCTGTCCGACACGTTCATCTTCACGTGCTTCCTGACGGGATACATGAACGTTCGCCTGTCGACGCCGGTGCCTTGGCCGAATCCGAGCGAGGTGTTCGCGCTCGAGGTGTTCGGCGTCAGCGTGCCGCTCCTGCTCATCGGCATCATGACGTTCGACCTCATCACGAGCAGCGGAACGATGGCGCTCGCCGTCAACTACGGCTACCGCCGCGACCGCGGCCGCGCCGCGGCGCTGATGTTCATCACGGCGGCGATCGGCGCGATCTTCGTGGCGATGCAGGCGTTCGAGTGGTCGAAGCTCATCATCGATGAAGGCGTCCGGCCCTGGGGCAACCCGATGGGCGCCTCGCAGTTCGGCGCGGCATTTTTCATGATCACGGGGTTTCACGGCCTGCACGTCTCCGCGGGCGTGGCGTACCTCACGATCGTGGCGATGAAAGTGCTGCGCGGAGACTACGAGAAGAAGGGTTACGAGATCGTCGAGATCGCCGGCCTGTACTGGCACTTCGTCGATCTCGTCTGGGTATTCATCTTCGCGTTCTTCTATCTGTGGTAGGGAGTGGTCGATGGCCGACGCACACGCAACCGGGCAACAGCATCCGCTGAAGATCTACTTCATCGTCTGGGGCTTGCTGTTCCTATTCAGCGCGTTCTCCTACATGACGGACTTCCTGGAGCACGGCTATCTGCGTTGGGCACTGATCCTGCTGTTCATGATCTTGAAGGCCGGCTTCATCGTCGCGATTTTCATGCACATGGCGTGGGAGCGCCTGGCGCTGATCTGGGCGATCTTGGGTCCGCCGATCGTCCTGTTGGTGCTGATCGGCTTGATGGCCGTCGAGGGCGACTACACGGAGCTCACGCGGCTCGACTTCTTTTCGGAGCCGATCGCGCCGGCCGGACACGAAGCCGCTCATTGAACGCGTAGCCATAAGGAACCCGCCATGCTGGCCTGGTTGATCGGCGTCGCAGTCTTCGTGCTGCTCTGGGCCGCAGTCTGGAGGGCCAACCCCCGCGTAGCCTATGGCGCGGTTTGGGGGTTCGTCATCGCCTTGATTTTGTACTGGCTGTTCTCTCCACAACTGACCGCGTTTGTGACAGGTATGAACGAAATACCCATCTGGCTTCCGCCGCTGCCGATCGTGCTCGTTGTGATTGCGCTGTTCTACTTCGGCTTCAAGACTTGGCTCAACGCCGACAAGCTGCCGCCGCCGCGCGTGCCGGAAGACGAGCACCGCGGTCACGGCCAGCACTGACGCGGGCATGGACGCCCGCGGTACAGCAACGCAAGAGCGGTTGCCGAGCGCCGCGCTCAGCCGCCGCCCTTGGGCGCCTTCGCGCCCGCGGCACGCTCGAGGCGCCTCACGAACACGCGCATCTCTTTTGCAGCTTGCCGGTCGCCGCGCCGCTCGGCGATCGTGATCCCGCGCTCGTAGGCACTTTGCGCATCGGCGTTACGCCCCGCCGCCGTCAAAGCGCGGCCGAGCGCCTTCCACGCGGCCGAGTACTCGGGGTCGAGCCGAACGGCTGCCTCGGCGTGCGCGACGGCGGCCGCCGCGTCGCCGGCATCGAGGTAGCGCGACGCCAGCGCGAGCCGAAGGACGGCGCTCTCGCCACCTTTCGCGAGCAAGGCTTCGAGATTGGCAATGAAGTCGCGGGCCATGGCGACCATCGTACGCCCTCCGCGGCGCGCGAAGCTGCTGCTTCGAGCGGCCTGGCGGCCTCGTTGCTGAGCGCGGTCATGTGGTCCCCCACGGAGTCGTCAACGTGGCGGGGCCCGCCACTGCGGCGCTCGAGTATCGACCGCTTGCGAGCCTCGAGAGGGCCGAGCTCGATTACACGAGCGCGCCGCCCACCTCGAACAAGCGCTCGACCTCGTCGATCTGGCGCCGATCGGCAATGAAGAGGATCACGTGGTCGTCGGCCTCGATCTTCGTATCGTGGTGCGCCATCAGCACTTCGTTGCCGCGCACGATGGCGCTGATCGTCGCGCCGCGCGGCAGCTCGATCTGCTCGATGCGCCGGCCAACGACGCGCGACTCGCTCGCTTCGCCGTGCGCAACGGCCTCGATCGCTTCGGCGGCGCCGCGGCGCAGCGAATGCACCTTCACTACGTCGCCGCGCCGCACGTGCGCGAGCAGCGTGCCGAGCGTGATCTGCTGCGGCGAGATCGCGATGTCGATAGTGCCGGCCTCGACGAGCTCCGCGTAGGCGATCTTGTTGATCAGCGCCATGACCTTGCGCGCGCCGAGCCGCTTCGCGAGCATCGACGACAGGATGTTCGCTTCCTCGGCGTTGGTGACGGCGACGAAGACGTCGGTGCTGTCGATGTTTTCGTCGAGGAGCAGCTCCTCGTCGGCCGAGTCGCCGTGCAGCACGATCGAGCGCGCAAGCTGATCGGAGATCCGCCGTGCGCGCTGCCAGTCGCGCTCGATGATCTTGACCTGACAGTTCTTCTCCAGCGCGCGCGCGAGATCGAGGCCGATGTTGCCGCCGCCCGCGATGACGACCTTGCGCGCGGGCTCGTCGAGCTTGCGCATCTCGCGCAACACAGTGCGCGCATCGTTGCTTGCGGCGATGAAAAACACCTCGTCGCCTTCCTCGACGACGGTGTCGCCGTCGGGAATGATGCCCTTGCCGCCGCGGTAGATCGCCACGACCCGGCTCTGGGCGTTCGGGACGTGCTTCGGCAAGTCGCGCAGGGGGTGGCCGACGAGCGCGCCGCCGCGGTTCGCGCGCGTCGCGACGAGGCGCACCTTGCCGTCGGCGAACTCGAGCACCTGGAGCGCGCCCGGGAACTGCACGAGCTGCGCGATGTAGTCGGTGACGAGCGAGGAGGGGCTGATTGCGACGTCGACCGGGATGCCGCCGGGCCCGAACAGGGCCTCGTTGGCGATCAGCTCGCGGGCGCGAATACGCGCGATGCGGGTCGGCGTTCGAAACAGCGTCAGCGCGATCTGGCACGCGAGCATATTGATCTCGTCGCTGCTCGTGAGCGCGATCAGCATGTCGGCGTCGCGAGCGCCGGCGCGCTCGAGCACTTCCGGATAGGACGCGTTCCCGACCACGGTGCGCACGTCGAGGCGATCCTGAAGCTCGCGCAGCACGTCGGGATTCCGATCGACGATCGTGACCTCGTTCGCCTCCTCGCGCGCGAGGCTCACGGCCGCCGTGCTCCCCACCTGCCCGGCGCCGAGTATGAGTATCTTCATCGCGCGTCCGCCGTTCCTTTCGCGGCAACGCGCGCGGCCGAGCACTCGTGCATCGAAGGCTCGTACGCAGGAGCGCCCTCCCGCCCCTTCGAGACGCGAGCGCAGGGCTCGAGGGAGCGACACAAGCGCTGTAGACGCTCTTCCGGCGCGCCTCGGACGGCCCTTTCGAAACGCACATGCGGAAGTCGACAACCGAGCATAGGCGCGCAGCAGTCTACATGACTTCGAGGTTGGCGTAGGCGAGCACGAGAGTCTTCACGCCGCTGCCCTCGAAGTTCACCTCGATGAGGGTGTGGGCGCCGCTGCCGGAGCTGCGCATGACGATGCCCTCGCCGAACTTGTTGTGGCGCACGCGCTGGCCGAGCCTGATCCCGGCGCCGAGCACCGGCGCAGGGTCCTGGCGGCGGTAGATCGGCCGCGTCACGACCATCGCCGGGCGTACTTCTTCCATGAGCTCGGCGGGAATCTCGCGCAGGAAGCGCGACGGCACCGAGTAGCGCATTTCGCCGTGCATGCGGCGCTGCTCGGCGTGCGTGAGGTAGAGCTCGCGCTTCGCGCGGGTAATGCCGACGTAGCAGAGCCGCCGTTCTTCCTCCAGCCCGGCCGCATCGTTCAGCGAGCGCTGGTGCGGGAACAGCCCGTCCTCCATGCCGCAGAGGAACAGCAGTGAAAATTCGAGGCCCTTTGCCGAGTGCAGCGTCATGAGCTGCACGCTGTCCTGGTACGCCTCGGCTTGTGCATCGCCGGACTCGAGCACGGCGAACGCCAGGAATTCGGCGAGCGGCGGCAGGTCGCTGTCCTCGGTGCGCATGACCTCGCGCGCGGCATTCACGAGCTCCTCGAGGTTCTCGACGCGCGCCTCGCCGCCGGCATCGGCATTCTTGCCGTGGTGCGCCGTCAAACCGCTGCGCTCGATCACGCGGGCCACCTGCTCGTGCAGAGCATCGCCGCGCGTCTCGCGGTCGAGTTTCTCCAACAGATTCAGGAATCCGTAGAGCGCCTCGGCCGAGCGCTTGGCGAGCGAGCCTTCGGCGATCAGTGCGGCCGCCGCGCGCCACAAGCTCGTGCCCGACGCACGTGCGTGCTCGCGGACGGTTTCGACGGTGCGCGCGCCGATACCGCGCGGCGGCACGTTCACCACGCGCTCGAACGACGGGTCGTCGTCGCGATTCATGATGAGCCTAAGGTACGCGAGCGCGTCCTTGATCTCGGCGCGCTCGAAGAACCGGAGGCCCCCGTAGACGCGATACGGAATGCCAGCCGCGAGCAGCCCTTCCTCGAACACGCGCGACTGCGCGTTCGAGCGGTACAGCACGGCGACTTCACTGCGCTTACCGCCCTGATTCACGTGGTCCTGAATGCGGTTCACGACGAACTCCGCCTCGTCGCGCTCGTTGAACGCCGCGTACAGCTTGATCGGGGCGCCGGCCGGGCCTTCCGTCCAAAGGGTCTTGCCGAGCCGCGACGAGTTGTTGGCGATGACGGCGTTCGCGGCGTTCAGGATCGTGGCCGTGGAGCGGTAGTTCTGCTCGAGCCGAACGACCTGCGTACCCGCGTAATCCTTCTGGAACCGGAGCAGATTCTCGACGCGCGCGCCGCGCCACCGATAGATCGATTGGTCGTCGTCGCCGACGACGAACGGCGTGCCGGCCGGTCCCGTCAGCAAGCGCAGCCAGCGATACTGGATCGAGTTCGTGTCCTGGAACTCGTCGACGAGCACGTGCTTGAAGCGGTGCTGGTACTGCCGCTGGAGCTCCAGGTCGTCGCGCAGCAGCTCGAGGCTACGGAGCAGCAGCTCGCCGAAGTCGATGACGGAAGCGGCGGCGCAAGCCTGTTCGTAGCGTTCGTAGAGGTCGATCATCTGCCGGCGCCCGGCGTTGCCTTCGTCGCGCAGGTCCTTGGGTCTCAAGCCCTCGTCTTTTTGCGCGTTGATGAACCACTGGATCTCCTTCGGCACCCAGACGTTCTCGTCGAGCTCGAGCGAGCGCAGCATGCGGCGGATCATGCGCTGCTGATCCTCGGAGTCCATGATCTGGAAGCCTTCGGCGAGGCCCGCCTCGCGCCAGTGGATACGCAGCAGCCGATGCGACAAGCCGTGGAACGTGCCGATCCACAGGTTGCGCGTCGGCATTCCGAGCAGCGCCTCGACGCGGTCGCGCATCTCGGCCGCGGCTTTGTTCGTGAACGTGACGGCGAGCACGTGCTGTGCGGCGACGCCGCCGACGCGGATCACCCAGGCGATGCGGTGCACGAGCACGCGAGTCTTGCCGCTGCCCGCGCCCGCGAGCACGAGCGTGGGGCGGTCGGGCGCCGTGACGGCTTCGCGCTGAGCGTCGTTCAAGGGCTCGATGATGTCGGTAACGTCCATCGTGTCGCGAGTCGCCGCGCGCTGAAATGGAAGCGCCGTGCGCGTTACGCCGGCCAGACGGCCGGGATGTAATGATCGATCAGCAGGAAGCTGAAGAGCGCCATCAGGTACGAGATCGAATAGCGGAACGTCGCCATCGGCGAGTCCTGGCTCGGGGCGAATTTCAGCTTCAGCGCGTAATAGAGAAACCCGGCGCCGAGCAGCAACGCGCCGAACACGTAGAGCGGCCCCGTCATTCCCGTGAGATACGGTAGCACCGTCACGAGTATCAGCAGGATCGTGTAGTAGACGACGAACGACTTGGTCAGCTCGATGCCGTGCGTCACGGGAAGCATCGGGATGTCGGCGCGCTCGTAGTCCGAGCGGCGCGCGATCGCGAGCGCCCAGAAGTGCGGCGGGGTCCACGTGAAGATGATGAGAAACAGGAGCAGCGCGTGCGGGTCGATCGTGTTCGTGACGGCGGCCCAGCCGAGCACGGGCGGAGCCGCACCCGCCGCGCCCCCGATCACGATGTTTTGCGGCGTCGCGCGCTTCAAGAACACTGTGTAGACGATCGCATAGCCGATCAGCGACAAGAACGTCAGCGCGGCCGTCAGCACATTCACGAACAGCACCAGCACGACGAGTCCCGCGAGCCCCAATCCGAGCGCGAACGCGAGCGCGTCGCGCTCGCCGACGCGGCCTTGCGGCAGCGGGCGGTTGCGCGTGCGCGCCATCTGCGCGTCGATGCGCTGATCGAGGATTTGATTGACGACGGCGCCGGCGGCGGCCGCGAGGCCGATGCCTAAGCTCCCCGCGATCAGCGCGTCCAACGGCACGAGCCCCGGCGTCGCGAGGAACATACCGACGACGGCCGTGAACACGAGCAGCTGCACGACCCCCGGCTTCGTGAGCACGTAGTAGTCGCGCCAATGGGCGCTCGCCTTGCCGCTAACGTTGCCTAATTCTCTGGTTAGCATTGATCACGGCCAATAGGAGCAGGGCGGCGACGCCGTTGTGCAAAACGGCCACGGGCAATGGCACGCCGAACAAAACGATACTAACACCGAGGCAGAGCTGGAGCAGGAGCGCCCCCAGCACGGCCGCGCCGTCGGCGCGCGTCGCGGCCTCGCGAACGAGCTTCAAGCCGAGCCACGCGATCAGCACGGCCGCGAGCACGGCGCCCAGGCGGTGCGTGAAATGCACGGCGACGCGCGCGGGGTGGTCGAGCACGCCCCCCTCGTAGTCGATGCCGAGGCCGCGCCACAACACGAACCCCTCCTCGAAGTCGGCGATGGCTGGCCACCATTGCGTCTGGCACGTCGGAAAATCGGGGCAGGCGAGGGCCGCGTAGTTCGCGCTCGTCCAGCCGCCGAGCGATATCTGCAGGACGAGCGCCGCCGCCGCGGCCACACCGAGCGCCCGCAACCCGGCCGTCGCGTGCGGGAATCGCGCCGTCCGCCACTGGCCGAGCCACGCGAGCAAGGCGAGCGTCGCGAAACCGCCGAGGAGGTGGGCCACGACGACGATCGGCTTCAAGAGCAGCGTCACCGTCCACATGCCGAGCAGGCCTTGGAAGACGACGAGCGCCACCAGCGCAAGGGGAGCCCGCTTCGGCTGCGCCGGATCGCGGCGATTGAGCCAGGCGATCACCGCGAGCGCCACGCAAATCAGGCCGAGCGTGCTCGCGAGATAGCGATGGATCATCTCGCGCCACGCCTTGCCGGTGTGCAGCGGCCGAGAGTACTCGCTGCCGAGCTCGTCTGCGGGCGTCGCGGCATCGGGCACGACGAGTCGCCCGTAGCACCCGGGCCAGTCCGGGCAGCCGAGACCGGCATCGGTGAGCCGTACCCAGGCGCCGAGCATGACCACGCAGAGCGCGAGCACCGCGCCGATCCGGGCAAGACGCACAAACCACGTGTTCATGAATCGGGTCCGGACAACAATCGTTCCAGGTCGCGCAGTAGTTCTTTTTGTTCCACGTCCGGCGGATAGCTCAAGATCACCTCGCCGCGCGGATCGGCCACGAGCACACGCCCCTCGCCGAGCCGCTCGCCGCCGAGCGCCGCCGCGATCTCGCGGCCCGGCGCGCTATCGAGCAGCCGCACCGCGAGCTGCGGATCCTCGAGCGGCGGCAGGGCTCCCACGTGCCAGACGGCTCGGCGCACGCGGTCCCGGTCGCGCCCGAGCGCCAAGTGCACTTGCAGGAGCCGAACGAGGTGCTGCACGCAAGGCTGCTCGCACGGGGTCATTCTTGCATAGATCAATTGCCAGGGCTCCGCTTCCACGTCGGCGTCGCGCCACTCTGCCGGCAGCGGCACGGACGGCTCGAGGAGCTCGCGTTGGCCGGGCAACTGCGGCAGCCAGCCGGGGTCGAGCGGGCCGTAATAAAGGAACAGGGCGCCGGCGAAGGGGCCGAAGCAGACGAGCGCGACGAGCCAGAGGGTCCCGGTGTTATGTTTCACGGCTTGCGCCTCACTGTCTTCACGGCCAGCACGACGGCCGCGCCCATCGCGCCGAGGGCGAGCAGCCACCACTGCCCGGCGTATGCGAGATGCCGTTCGGGCGCCATGCCCGGGGCTCGCCAATCCCTGACGTAGCCTCCGGCGGCCGTCGGGTCGAGCAGCACCTGATAGTCGAGCACGGCCGTGCCGAGTCGGTGCGACAGCTCCTCGGCCGTCGGATACTGCAGCACGACAACGGGCGTCCCCGGGGCCCCGTTGCCGTCGTCGCCGAGCCGCAGGCCTGGGCGCGGCAGCCGCTCGAGCCTGCCGACGATGGTT
This sequence comes from Rhodospirillaceae bacterium, assembly GCA_037445815.1. Classification (GTDB taxonomy): domain Bacteria; phylum Pseudomonadota; class Gammaproteobacteria; order Steroidobacterales; family Rariloculaceae; genus FEN-1219. Next base: position 5,373 of record JBBIJV010000052.1, on the reverse strand, counting down.
CGCATGCCGCCCGGCGCCGCGACATCCGGCAACGCGCGACGATCGGGGCCCGCCGCAACCCACCCGCGATTGACGAGCAAACGCTCGCGCACGCCTTCGACGCGTAGAGCCGTCAACACGTGATACCCGGCGGCGCCGTCGTGCAGCATGTTGTCGAGCAAGAACTGCGGCTCGTCGACGTACTCGCCGCGCACCTCCACGCGCTGAAAACGCTGGCCCTCCTCGAGCTCCGCCGGCAGCCGCGCGAGCGCGGCCTGCGCGGCGCCGCTCGAGAACTGCGCGCGTGCCCCGCGGCTCGAACCGGCGCGCTCGAGCTGCCAGGCGCCGAGCGACGTGAACAGCACGGCGAGCGCGGCGAGGGCCACCACGGCCACGTAGGCGCGCACGGTGCCCGTCTTCGTGTTCACGTTAGAATGCCGCCGACGCCCTTGAACCGCGCCTCGATCGTGATCGCAGCCCTCTTTTTCGTAGCCATCTTCGCGAGCTTAGGCGTTGCGCTGGTGGCGTTGTTCCGGCGCGGCGGCAACCCCGACACGCTGCTCAGAGCGCTGACCGTTCGCGTCGGCCTGTCGGTGCTGTTCTTCCTGCTGCTCCTGCTCGGCTGGTATTTGGGTATCCTCGAGCCCCATGGGCTCGGCGCCTAGACCCAGTAGACGAAGAAGAACAGGCCGAGCCACACCACGTCGACGAAGTGCCAATACCATGCCACGGCCTCGAAGGCGAAGTGGCGGTCGGGGGTGAAATGCCCGCGCAGCACGCGCAGCCAGATGACCAAGAGCATGATGGCGCCGAGCGTCACGTGCAGCCCGTGGAAGCCCGTCAGCATGAAGAACGTGCTGCCGTAGATGCCGGTGTCGAGCCGCAGGTTGAGCTCGGTGTAAGCGTGGACGTACTCCTCGGCTTGAAACGCGAGGAACAAGAAGCCGAGCAGGAACGTCGCGGCGAGCCACACGACGAGTTGCGCACGGTGGTTCGCGCGCAGCGCGTGATGCGCGATCGTGATCGTCACGCCGGAGAGCAGCAGGATCGCCGTGTTGACGGCCGGCAGTCCCCACGCGCCCATGCGCTCGACCGGCTCGCCCGTCGGCCCCGTCGACGGCCACGTATTCTCGAAACCGGGCCAAAGCAAGAAGTTCGTGAAGAAGTTGTCGCCCTCGCCGGCAAGCCACGGCACGACGAGTACGCGGGCATAGAACAGAGCGCCGAAGAACACGGCGAAGAACATGACCTCGGAAAAGATGAACCACGCCATGGCCCAGCGGAACGAGGCGTCGACCTTGAGGTTGTAAAGACCGCGTTGGTTTTCGCCGATGACGGTGCCGAACCAGCCGAACAGCATCACGAGCAGCACCCCGAAGCCCGCCGTCAAGATCCACGGGCCGCTCGGGAACGCGTTCAGCCACAAGGCCGCACCGATCATGATCGTGAACAGGGCGATCGAGCCCAAGATCGGCCAGCGCGTGCCGTGCGGTACGTAGTAGTGGCTCGGGGCGTGTTCCATGGCGACTCTGATCCCTTCTAATTCGATGCGTTCGAAACCGAGAAATACGTATACGAGAGCGACAGCGTGTCGACGTGCTCCGGCAGCTCCGCCGCGACCATGAACGCGAGCTTGAGGTCACGCTCCTCGTGCGGCGCGAAGTCCTGGCTCGTGAAGCAGAAGCACTCGGCCTTGTTGAAATAGCGCGCCGCGGGCCCCGGCGCGACGCTCGGCACGGCTTGCGCCGTCAGCGCCCTACCGGAGAGGTTACGCGCGCGGAAATGCGTCTCGTAAAGCCGGCCGGGGTGCACGTCCATGTGGCTCACGTCGGCCTCGAGCGTGAAAGGCGCGCCGCGCGCCACCGACGACAGGAACTCGACGCGCACGGTGCGGCTCTCGTCCGGCGCCTCGACGACGGTGGCCGCCGCGTTGGCCGTCCTGCCGCCGAACCCCGTGACCTCGCAGAACACGTTGTAAAGCGGCACGAGCGCGAAGCCGAACGCGAACATCGCGACGCCGAGGCCGGCCACCTTCAACGCGAGAAACCGATCGGGCGAGCGGCTCACGGCTCACGCGCCTCCACGGACGACGAACCAGACCATGTAGCCGACGTAGACGAACACGGCAAAGCCCGCGAGCAGCCAGGCATTGCGGCGCGCCTTCGCAACGCGCGCAGCGTCCGCGCCGTCGCCGCTCCGTGCGGCTCCGGTGGCTTGGCGCTTCGGGTCGCTCATTTGACGACCGGCGGCTCGTCGAACGTGTGCAGCGGCGCCGGCGACGGCACGGTCCATTCGAGGCCGGCCGGATTGTCCCAGACCTGCGCCGTGGCCTTCTCGCCGCCGCGCACGCACTTGATGACGATGTAGACGAACAGCAGCTGCGACAGCCCTAGCCCGAACGCACCGATCGAGGACAGCGCGTTGAAATCCGCAAACTGCGGCGCATAGTCCGGGATTCGCCGCGGCATGCCGGCCAATCCCAGGAAGTGCTGCGGGAAGAACGTGACGTTCGTGAAGATGGCCGTGAGCCAGAAGTGCAGCTTGCCGAGCTTCTCGTCGTACATGTGGCCGGTCCACTTCGGCAGCCAGTAGTACGCGCCCGCGAACGCCCCGAACAGCGCGCCCGGCACGAGCACGTAGTGGAAGTGCGCGACGACGAAATACGTGTCGTGGTACTGGATGTCCGCCGGCACGATCGCGAGCATCAGCCCCGAGAAGCCGCCGATCGTGAACAGAAACAGGAATGCGAGCGCGTACAGCATCGGCGTCTCGAACGTCAGCGACCCTCGCCACATCGTCGCCGTCCAGTTGAAGATCTTCACGCCCGTCGGCACGGCGATGATCATCGTGCTCAGCATGAAGAACAGCTGCCCCGCGAGCGGCATGCCGGCCGTGAACATGTGGTGCGCCCAGACGACCATCGACAGGAACGCGATGCTCGCGGTCGCGTAGACCATCGCCGCGTAGCCGAACAGCGGCTTGCGCGAGAACGTCGGGATCACCTCGGAGATGATGCCGAAGGCCGGCAGAATGATGATGTAGACCTCGGGATGGCCGAAGAACCAGAAGATGTGCTGGAACAGCACGGGGTCGCCGCCGCCGGCCGCCGAGAAAAAGCTCGTGCCGAAGAAGCGGTCCGTGAGCAGCATCGTGACGGCTCCCGCGAGCACCGGCATTGCGACGACGAGCAGGTAAGCCGTGATCAGCCACGCCCAGACGAACATCGGCATCTTGAGCAGCGCCATGCCCGGCGCGCGCAGGTTCATGATCGTGACGATGATGTTGATCGCCGCCAGGATCGACGAGACGCCGAGCACGTGAACGGCGAAGATCGCGAACGGAAACGCATCGGCCGTCTGAAGCATCAGCGGCGGATACATCGTCCAGCCGCCGGCCGGCGCGCCGCCCGGCAGGAAGAGCGTGATCAGCAACAGGCCGGTGCCGACCGGCAACAGCCAGAACGACCAGTTGTTGAGGCGCGGCAGCGCCATGTCCGGCGCGCCGATCATGAGCGGGATCATCCAGTTCGCGAAGCCCGCGAATGCCGGCATGATCATGCCGAACAGCATGACGAGCGCGTGAAGCGTCGTCATCGAGTTGAAGAACTGGGGCTGCAGAAACTGCATGCCCGGCTGGAACAGCTCGAGGCGAATCAGCATCGCCATGGCTCCGCCGACGAACAGCATGAGGAGGCTGAACACGAGGTACAGCGTGCCGATCTCTTTGTGATTCGTCGTCGTGATCCAACGCAGGCACCACGCAATGAACCCTTGGCGGTGCTCGCCGTGGTGGCCGTGCGCGGTGTCGATTGCAGTGCTGCTCATGAGAAATCTTCCTTGTTGCGTTCGAGTGCGACCGGGCGGCTCGCGCCCGGTCGGGGTCTTACGGCGTCAATGCGCTGACGCGCTCGCGCCGCGACCCGAGCCAAGTGTCGTACTCGTCGCGGCTCACGACGCGGACGACGATCGGCATGAACCCGTGGTCCATGCCGCACAGCTCGGCGCACTGGCCGCGATAGGTTCCTTCCGTATCGGCCGTGAACCACGTTTCGTTGATGAAGCCCGGAACGGCGTCCTTCTTGACGGCAAGCTCGGGCACCCACCACGCGTGCACCACGTCGGCGCCCGTCACCAGCAGCCGAACCTTGGCGTCGACGGGAACCACGACCTCGTTGTCGACTGCGAGCAAATAATTGTCGACGGTCTTCGGATCGACCCCCGAGCCGACCCTGCGCGCCGCGTTGCTTTCGCGATCGAGCGTGCTGAAAAACTGCACGCCCTCGTCGATGTAGTCGTAATGCCACCGCCACTGCAGGCCCGTCACCTTGATCGTGACATCGGACCCGCGGGTATCTTCCATCCTGATCAACCCCTCGGCGGCCGGGATTGCCATCGCCACGAGGATGACGGCGGGAATCACAGTCCAGACGACCTCGATCGTCGAGTTGTGCGTGAACTTGGCCGGCACCGCGCCTTTCGATTTACGGAACTTGACGATCGCCACGACCATGGCCGTGTAAACGACGGCGCCGATGGCGACGCAGATCCACAAGGTCATCATATGGAGGAAGTACACCTCCCGGCTCGTCGAGGTCACGCCCACCGGCATGTTCATCTCGAAATCCGACCAGGCGGGGCCGGCGATGCTCAAAGCGAGCACGGCCAGGACGGGGGCGAAAACTCGGGTCCTGTTAGTCATGCGTCCTGCAATGATTGTGTAAAGACGGCCGCCTGCCGGCGCCGCGCGGCGCGAATTCTAGCAGAACAGCCGCTCGAGCCAGGTAGTGATCTCGGCCCGACCGGCTAGGTATTTTCCGAAGGGCGGCGAATCCGCTCGATCGGCACTCGGATTTCGCCGCGCGGCGGCCTCGGGCCGCGCCCCCAAGCATGGCCGAAAATCAGCTCGACTGTCACGGCCAATCGGCCCGTCGTAGGCGTGAGGCGCGCCTCGAAACGCCGCCAGCGCTTGGGGCCGGTCAGCGTCCGCCGCCGGCCGCCGGCCACGTTGACGGCGCCCGCGGCGCGCAAGTCGCGCACGAGACCGGCGAGATCGCCGTACGTGACCGTGAGCCGGTCCACGTCGAGCACGGGCTCCGCGAGCCCGGCCGCCATGGCGAGATCGCCGAGATCGTGCATGTCGAATGCCGCGTGCACATGAATCCGGGAATCCTCGGCCGCAAACGCGGCGCGCACCTCGGCGAGCGAGTCGGGTCCGAGCGTCGCGAACATGAGTGCCCCGCCGTCCGAGAGCACTCGCGCGGCTTCGGCGAAGAACCGGTCCGGCCGGCACCACGGCAGCACGAGGTTCGCGAGCACGAGATCCGCGACGCCGGCCTTGAGCGGGCACGCTTCGGCGTCGCCGCCGAGAACGCTGACCGAGCGCGCGGCGGCGGGC
>JBBIJV010000051.1:0-19817 GCA_037445815.1 Rhodospirillaceae bacterium | reverse complement strand
GGACGTCGAGCGGCACATCGCAGCCGCGCGCGCCGCGGCCGGCGAGCACGCGGCGATGGTCGACCGGCTCTGCCCGGCGCCAGCCGCAGCGCGGCCAGGCGGGCAGGGGACTGCTCGCGGCGGAGAGAGGACCATGCCGCCGCGCGAGTCGTGGCACGCGGAGCCGGCCAAGGTGTTCGACAACTTCTACTTCGTCGGCATGACGGAGTTCACGGCGTGGGCCGTCGCCACCAGTGAAGGCATCATCGTGATCGACCCGCTGTTCGACTACTCCGTCGAGGACGAGGTCGTCGATGGCTTGCGCAAGCTCGGACTGGATCCCGCCGACATCGAGTACGTACTGGTGAGCCACGGTCACCTCGACCACGTCGGCGGCGCGAAGCTGTTGCAGGACCGGTTCGGCGCACGCGTACTGATGGCCGCCGCGGACTGGGACATGCTCGAGCGGGACAACCCGCCGTGGAAGCCCCGCCGAGACATGGAGATCACGGACGGCATGAAGCTCACGCTCGGCGACACGACGCTGACGATGTACCACACGCCCGGGCACACGAACGGCACCGTGTCGACCCTGATCCCGCTCACCGACGGTACGAACCGCCACGTCGGCGCGCTCTGGGGCGGCACGCTGTTCAACTTCGGCCCCGACGCCGCGCGCTTGCGCGCGTACGCCGACTCCGCTGCGAGGTTCCGCGAGCTCGCTCTCGCTGCCGGGGCCGACGTACTGCTCTCGAACCACAGCGACTACGACGGGACGAAGCAAAAATTGCCGGCGCTTGCGTCGCGTGCGCCCGGCGCGCCGCATCCCTACGTCGTCGGCAGCGGGTCCGTGCGCCGCTACCTCACCGTTGCGAACGAGTGCGCGCTGGCGGCTCTCGCGAGCGTGCAATAGGCGCTCACCAAAGCCGCTCGCTCGCCAGCGCCGCGCCGTCGACGAGCGCCTCGAGCTTGGCCCAAGCGATCTCGGGATGAATGCGCCCGCCGAGGCCGCAATCGGTGCCCGCTACGACGTTTTCCTTGCCGACGATCTCGGCGTAACGCACGAGCCGGTCCGCGACGACCTCCGCGTGCTCGAGGACGGACGTCTTGTGCGTGACGACGCCGGGGATCAGGGCCCGGCCGTCCGGCAGTTTCACGTTCCGCCATTCCTTCCACTCGTGCTCGTGCCGCGGGTTCGCGGCCTCGAATGAATATTGGCTGGCCTTCACACCCAGCAAGATATCGATGACGTCGTGCAGCGGCAGATCGGCGCTGTGCGGTCCTTCCCAGCTTCCCCAACAAAGGTGATAGCGAACGCGCTGCTCGGGTATCCCCTCCAGCGCGTGATTGACGAGCTCGATGTGCCGAGCGGCCCAGTTGCGAAAGCCCGCGACGTCGCCACTCGCGGAGTACTGGAACTCGTACACGTTGACGAGCAGCGGATCGTCGAGCTGTAGATTGAAGCCGGCGCCGACGATCGCCGCGTATTCTTCGCGCATGGCTTCGGCGACGGCAACGGCTTCCTGCTCTTTGCTGCCGTAGTGCTCGCTGACGCCGACCTGAACGCCCGTGACGACCGCGCTCATGAACGCGTCCTCGACGCGCACGTTCTCGAGCGCGGCCTTGAAGTTCGCTATGTCGCGCTGCACGAGCGCGTGCCCCGTGTAGCGGATCGGGGCGACGTTGACGGCGAGCGCCACCGGGCGGTCGCGCTCCGCCATGCGCGAAATCGCGCCCGTCGAGTAGTAGCCGGCGAAGTCGCGGCGGTCGCGGCTGTCGCCCATGATCTCTTTGAGCGCGTCCTTGAGCGCGATCTCGCGGCGCTCGTAACCGCTCAAGCGGTCATAAACGTACATCGACCAGGCGCCGTAGTCGGCGGCTTCGACCATCGGCTTGCCGAATTCGCCGTCGTTGACGATGTCGACGCCAAGCGCCGCCTGGCGCTCGACGACCTCGGCGACGGCCGTCCGGAGACGCGCTGCCGTCGCTTCGCTGCCGGGTTGCTCGCGGTTCAGCGCGATCAGGTCGTCGGGGCGGGGAAGGCTGCCCGCGTGCGTGACGAGGATGCGCTCCGTGCTGCGCTTCATGTGCGCCCGGCGGGGGGCGGCGCGAGCTCGACCTGCACGCGCACGTCGTAGAACGTCGGCGCGGCGCCGATATCCGTCAACACTTGGCTCGTGAGCTCGTTGGCGTTCTTGCCGTCGCGTGCGAGCTTCTTCCACCACACGGACAACGCCACGACGACGCCGGGCCGCGCGCGCTCCGTGACGCGCGCCTTGAGCTCGAGCGAGCCGCGATCATTGAAGACGCGCACGCGGGCGCCGTCCGCAATGCCGCGCGCCGTTGCATCCTGCGGGTGAACCTCGAGATGAGGCTCTCCCTCGGCGTCGCGCAGGCTCTGCACGTTGACGAACGTCGAGTTCAAGTAATTGCGCGCGGGGGGAGAGATCATCGCGAGCGGGAAGCGCGCCGCGAGCGCGGAATCGGCCACTTCTTGCGGCGGAACGTAGCTCGGCACCGGATCGACGCCGAGCGCCGCGAGCCTTTCCGAGTAGATCTCGCACTTGCCGCTCTTCGTCGGAAAGCCGCCGTTCGCGAACGGCGCGTAGACCTTCGGCCGGTCGAGGCGCTGCCAGCCGCTGCGCTTCAACGACTCCCAATCGAAGCTCGGCTCGTTGAACGCGGCTGCGGCGATGTCGTCGTCGGATTCGCGAAAGCACGGCTCGTCGAAGCCCATGGCGGCCGCCAGACGACGGAAGATCTCGCTGTTCGGCAGCGCTTCGCCGAGCGCGTCGATGGCCGGATTGTTCGCGAGCATGTACAAATGGCCGTACGTCTTGTGCACGTCGGTGTGCTCGAGCTGTGTCGTCGCGGGCAGCACGTAGTCCGCGTAGTCGGCCGTGTCCGTCTGAAATTGCTCGAGCACGACCGTGAAGAGATCCTCGCGCGCGAAACCCGCGGCAACCGACCGCGAATCGGGCGCGACAGCGACGGGGTTGCTGTTGTAGACGATCAGCGCCTCGATCGGCGGATCGGCGCTCGCAAGGTCACGCCCGATCGTGCTCATGTTGATCGTGCGCGGAGCGCGCCCCGCGAGCAGATCGGGCCGATACAGCGCGGCGGCGTTCACGCGAAATTCGCCGCTCGAAGACAGCAGCAGCCCGCCGGCCGCATCGCGCCAGTGGCCGGCCAGCGCCGGCAGGCAGGCGATGGCACGCACGGCGTTGCCGCCGCCGCGCGCGCGCTGCATGCCGTAGTTCAACCGAATCGCGGCGGGCCGGATCGTGGCGTAGTCTCGCGCGAGGCTCTCGACCTGCGCGGCCGCGATGCCGCAGAGCTCGGCCACGCGCTCCGGTGTGAACGAACGAGCGCGCTCGAGAAGCGCCTCGGCGCCGACCGTGTAGCGCGCGATGTAGTCTTCGTCGAGCCAGCGCTCGCGCGCGAGCACGTGCACCAGCCCGAGCGCCAGCGCGGCATCCGTGCCGGGCAGTAAAGCGATGTGCTCGTGGCATTTCTCGGCCGTCAGCGAGCGATACGGATCGATCGCGATGAGCTTCGCGCCGCGGCGCTTCGCTTCCTGCGCGCGCATCCAAAAGTGGAGGCTCGACGCGACCGCGTTCGTTCCCCAGAGCAGAATCAGTTTCGCGTTCTCGAACTGCTCCACGTCCGTGCCGATGCGCGAGCCGAGCGTGTAGCTCAGCGCCTGCGCGCCGGCTTCGGCGCAGATCGTCCGGTCCAGGAAGCTCGCGCCGAGCCGATGGAAGAACCGCTGCGCCATCGCCTCGCCTTGGACGAGGCCCATCGTGCCGGCGTAGCTGTACGGCAAGATGCGCTCCGGGTCGACGGCGGCAAGCGCCTTCAGCCGCTCCGCGATCGCGGCGAGCGCCTCGGCCCAGCTCACGCGCTCGAAGTCGCCGCGGCCTTTAGGCCCCTTGCGTTTCAGCGGATGGAGCAGCCGATCGGGGTGATAGACGCGCTCGAGATAGCGTGCCACCTTGGTGCAGAGCTTGCCCGCCGTCGTCGGATGCGTGGGGTCGCCCTCGAGCTCGACAGCGACGCGCCTACCGCCGCGCAGCTCCGTGGTCACGAGCATCGCGCAGGTGTCGGGGCAGTCGTGCGGGCAGGCCGCTCGAACGACGGTGCGCCCGGTCTCGGGGACGGTGGCCATGGCGCATCTTAGCGGCGCGGAGCCGCACCCTCCAGGGGGCCGCTTGGCAACGGCCGCGCGCGATGCGATGCTCGCGCTCCATTCGAGCTCACGAGCCGGGGGCAGTGCGATGGTCGAGCGAATCTTGAGTCTGCGCAGCGTGGGTTTGGGCGTCGCGGCGGCGCTCGCGTTGCCCGGTGCAGGCTCCGCGCAGCAGCAGCCGGACCTCGGCCCGCGCCCCGTGACGGTGGCGAGCACGCCGTACACGTTCGATACTGCCGAGCAGCACGGCATCAAAGTCTCCGTCGTCGTGCGCGGCTTGAATCATCCGTTCAGCTTCGCGTTTTTGCCGAACGGCGACGCGCTCGTGTCGGAGCGCAGCGGCGGGTTGCGCTTGGTGCGCAGCGCCGCTAGCGGCAGCGGCGGAGTCGCGACGCTCGAGGCGCAGCCTATCGCAGGCACGCCGGAAAAGTACCCGCAGCGCACGAGCGGGCTGCACGACATAGCGCTGCACCCGAAGTTCGCCGAGAGCTCGCTGGTGTACTTCTCCTACAACAAGCTCGGCGAGGCGGTTCCGGACGCGAGCCCGCCGCGGCGCCAATCGGCGCTCACCGTGCAGCGCGGCAAGCTCTCCGGCATGGCGCTCACGAACGTGGAAGAGATTTTCACGGGCGAATGGTCGACGGGCTCGAGCGGCTCGCGCCTCGCGTTCGGCCACGACGGCTTGCTGTACGTGTCCACGGGTGCGCCGTTCGGTATGACGGCGGCACAAGACCTGGGCAGCGTCTACGGGAAAGTGCTGCGCCTTCGCGACGACGGCAAGCCGGCCCCCGACAATCCGTTCGTGAAGACTCCGGGCGCGCGCCCCGAAGTGTTCACGATGGGCCATCGCGACCAGCTCGGCCTCACCGTGCATCCGAGCGGCGCCGTGCTCGCGGCCGAGCACGGCCCCAACGGCGGCGACGAGGTGAATCTGATTTTGCCGGGCCGCAACTACGGCTGGCCGACGTGGACCTACGGCCGCAACTACGACGGCACGCGGCTTTCCCCGCTGCCGACGGTGGAGGGCATCGAGCAGCCGCTCGTGCTGTGGGTGCCGTCGATCGCGCCGACGGGCCTCGCCGTGTACACGGGCGACAAGATTCCGGCGTGGAAGGGCAACCTGTTCGTCGGCAGCGCGCGCATCGGCGAGATTCCGCGCACGGGCGGGCTCGAGCGCGTCGTGTTCAACGAGAACCTCGAGGAGATCCGCCGCGAGCGGTTGCTCGGCTCGCTGCACCAACGCATTCGCGACGTGCGCCAAGGGCCCGACGGCTTGCTCTACGTGATCACCGACGAGGACGACGGCGCGCTGCTGCGCATCGAGCCGACGGCGCTGTAGCGCCGCGTGAAGCCGCAGCGGCCGACACGCTTGATGCATCGCGCAGTCGATTCCGGCGCTTGACGGCTCTCTCCGACATCAGCCGCGCGCTGTCGCGGCGCGTCGCGACGTTGCGCTTCGCGGAGCCCGTCTGCTGCGTTTACAACCCGCTCGAGTATGCGCGCGTGCCGCACGAGATTTACCTCGAGCGCTACGGTGGCGGCACGAAAGAGGTGCTCTTGATCGGCATGAACCCGGGGCCGTTCGGCATGGTGCAGACCGGCGTACCGTTCGGCGACGTGACGATGGTTCGCGATTGGCTCGGGATCGAGGGTCCCGTCGCGAAGCCGCCGCGGGAGCACCCGAAACGGCCCGTGCTGGGCTTCGCCTGCCGCCGCGCCGAGGTCAGCGGCGCGCGGCTCTGGGGTTGGGCGCGTCACCGCTTCGGCACGCCGCAGCGGTTCTTCGAGCGCTTCTTCGTCGCGAACTATTGCCCGCTCGCGTTCGTCGAGGAGAGCGGCCGCAATCTCACACCGGACAAGCTGCCGGCCGCCGAGCAGCGCGCGCTTTCGAGCGCGTGCGATGAAGCGCTGCGCGCCGTCGCGCGAACGTTGCGGCCGCGTATCGTGATCGGTATCGGCGGATACGCGGAGCGGCGGGCGCGCGCCGCGCTCGAGGGCGAGCAGGTGGCGATCGGCACGATCCTTCACCCGAGCCCGGCGAGCCCGCTCGCGAATCGCGGCTGGGCCGCGACCGTGGAGCGGCAGCTCGAGGCGCTCGGCGTCGTCCTCTAACGCGGCTTGTCCTGCGCGGCGGTTCCTTGGTGCAGCTCGACCGCGGCGTGCCCCGAGGGTTCAGGCACCCCGATCTCGATCGGCTGCCAGCCGTGCAGTGCCAGCAGCACGAGGAACCCGACGACGTAGGCCACCGTCACGTGCCAGCCCTGCGTGAGCCAGCTCGCCACTGATTTGGCTTCCGGAAAATTGTTCGACAGGGCGACGCCGGCCGACGAGCCGAACCACACCATTGAGCCGCCGTAACCGACGGCGTACGCGAGCACGCCCCAGTCGTAGCCGCCTTGCTCGAGCGCGAGCGCCGTCAGCGGGATGTTGTCGAACACGGCCGAGACGAACCCGATGCCGAGCGCCGACGGCCACGTTGCCGGCGGCAGCTGCTCGACGGGCATCATCGATGCGGACAGCACGAGCGCGAGCAGGAACGCGCTGTTCTTCAGGGCCCCGGGAAGTAGCCTCCACGCGGGCGCGCGCACGGGGCTCGCAACGAGGATCGCAAGGCAGGCCGCGAGGCCCACGACAGGCACGCGATCGGCAAGCCACGGGAGCTCGAGGTTCGTGGTGACGTTGGCGGCGATGACGGCGGCGAGTGTGAACAACACGACGCCGACGCGCGGCCAGTCGAGCGCCGCGGACCGCAATGCCCCATTGCCGATCGGGGCATATTTGTGCTGCTGATGGGCCGCGACGAGACCGCACACGACGAGCGCCGGCACGGCCGCGAAATAGGCGTGCGCGATGTGGGCCGGCGACGCGCCGTGGATCCACATCATCGTCGTCGTGGTGTCGCCGACGACGCTGCCCGAGCCGCCGGCGTTCGACGCGGCGACGATCGCCGCGAGGTATCCCAAATGCACCTTGCCGCGGAAGATCGCGTGCGCCATCGCGCCGCCGATCAGCGCCGCTGCGATGTTGTCGAGAAACGACGACAGCACGAACACGAGCGCGAGCAATGTGAACGCGCCGAGCCAACCCCGTGGCAGTAGGCGCGGCAGTTGCGACGGCACATTGGAGTCCTCGAAGTGCTGAGCGAGCAACGCGAAGCCGAGCAGCAAGCCCAACAGGTTCGCGAGCGTGACCCATTCGCCCGCGAAGTGCAGGCCGAGCCCCGTGAGCCCCGGGCCCGTGTCGAAACCGCCCGAAGCGAGCTCGTAAACGACGATTGCCGTGAGGCCCGTCAACGCGACCTTGAGGGTGTGATGATGGAAGAGCGCGATGCCGGCCAGCATGAGCCCGAACAGCACAAAGTCGATCGGCACGCCGAGCCCGGCCGCGGCGCCTCCGGCGACGAGGGCGCTCACGACGAGGCCGCGCTCGTGCTCGAGTAGGCGCAGGTAGCTCATCGGCTGGCATTGTAGGCGCAGGGGGGCTGCCGTACGCGGGAGCCGCCGCACAGCGCTTGGGGCCGCCTTGTGGCAGGCGCCGGATGGCGCGTAGCCTAGGCCGCAGAATGAAGCTCGCAGGCCTACGCGTCGTCGATCTGTCGGTATACCTGCCGGGGCCTTACTTGACGCTCGCGCTCGCCGATCACGGCGCCGAGGTTATCAAGATCGAGCCGCCCGGCGGCGATCCAACGCGGCGAATCGGCATCAGCGACGGTCCGTCGACCGTCTACTTTCGCAATCTGAACCGCGGCAAGAAGAGCGTCGTGCTCGATCTCAAAGAGCCGCGCAACGTCGAGCGGCTTCTCGATCTCGCGGCGACGGCCGACGTGTTCGTCGAGTCGTTTCGGCCCGGCGTCTGCGATCGACTCGGCGTCGGGTATGCGGCCGTGTCGCGGCGGAATCCCGCGATTGTCTACTGCTCGATGAACGCGTTCGGCGACTCGGGCCCGTATCGCGACCGGCCCGCGCACGATCTCGCCGTCGAAGCGTTGGCGGGCGTCTTGAGCATGACGCTCGGCGACGACGCGCGCCCCGCGCTGCCCGGTATTGCGATGGCCGACATCGCGGCGGGACTCCAGGGGCTCGCGGGCGTGCTGATGGCGCTCGTGCAGCGGCATAGGACCGGCCGCGGCGACCACGTGCAGGTGGCGATGCTCGACTCGCTGTTCGCCGCCACGGCGAACATCGTGGGCCCCGCGCTCGCCGAGCACCGCGCACCGAATCCCAAGCTCGAGCGCACGACGGGCGGCGCCGCGTTCTATCGGCTCTACGACACGCGCGACGGCCGGCAGCTCGCGCTCGCCGGGCAGGAGCCGAAGTTCATCGAGCGCGTGCTGACGGCGCTCGGGCGTCCCGACTTGATCGAGCTCTGCACGCGCGGGCCCGGCCAGCAGCAACGCCCGGCCGTCGAGGCGTTGCAGGCGTTCTTCAAAACTCGTTCGCTCGAGGAGTCGCTCGACTGGCTGGCCGCGCTCGACGTCTGCTATGCGCCTGTCAACACGCTGCTCGAAGCGATGCAGGACCCCCAGGTCGCGGCGCGGAGCCTGCTTCTCGACGACGAGCAGGGGCGGCGGCATCTGGCCCCGCCGATTCGTTTCGCGGCCGAGCCGTCGCGCCCGAGCCTTCGCGAGCCGCAGCTCGGCGAGCACACGGCCGAGATACTGGTTGAGCTCGGCGCCGCGGCGCGGTAGGTCCGTCCCCGCTCCGGCCGATGGCCGCGGCGGGCGCGCCGAGGGGCCGTACTCGGCGCCGCTGCGACCTTTTCGAGCGGCGGGGCATCTAAGCCGTCGAGCCCATCAATGCCGAAGCCGTTGCCGCCCGTGTCCGTCGAGGTTCTCGCTCGCGCGAAGTGCGGCGACCGTGCCGCGCACGCCGAGCTCTATTCGCTTTACGCCGGCTCGGTGTTCACGCTTGCGCGGCGCATGCTCGCGTCGAAGGCGCTCGCAGAGGACGTGCTTCAGGAAACGTTCGTCGAGGTGCTTTGCAAGATCGGTGGCTTTCGCGGTGAGGCCGAGGTCGGCACGTGGATCAAGCGCATCGCGATCAACAAGTGCCTGATGCACGTGCGGTCGAGTTGGATCTCGCGCCGCGGCGTCTTCGGCGGCGAGCCGGCCGGCGAGCCGCCGCGCCGTGCGCTCGACGACGAAATGGCGCTCGAGCGCGCGCTCGACAACTTGCCCGACGTCGCGCGTGCCGTGGTGTGGCTGCACGACGTCGAAGGCTATACGCACGCCGAGATCGGCCGGCTGATGGGCCGCACGACGAGCTTCTCCAAATCGCAACTTGCGCGCGCGCATCAGCGCTTGCGCGCATTGCTCGAAGGCCAAGAGGAACTGAACGAGACGACTCTATGCACCCCGAAGCTCGAGATATGCTGAAGCTGCGCGCGCTCTCCGAGCTCGAGCCGCCGCCCGGCGTATGGGAGCGCGTGCTCGAGGCGCACGCCGCGCGCATCGCGGCGCGCCGATTCCGCAGGCGCAGTGTCGCCGCCGCCGCCGCAGTTGCCGTGGCGGTCGGCGCCACGCTTCATGTGGCGACACGCTCCGATGCGCCGTCCTCGCCGATGGTCGCGGCCAATACGCCGCCGCTCGATGCCGCGGGCGCGGGCAGCGAGGCCGTGTCGTACGCGCCGCTCATCGCCGAATCCGCGCGGCTCGAGCGTTTGCTGGCGGACCTGCCGGCACCGCGGCCCGTCATGGCAGGGTCGACGGCCGGAACGATCGCCGGGCTCGAAGATCGCATCGCGCTCGTCGACGCGCAGTTGTCGTACGCGGCGGCGCAAAACCTCGCGCCGACTTATCGCGAAGCATTGTGGGGCGAGCGCGTCGAGCTCATGAACGCGCTGCTCTACGTACGCTTCGCCCAGACGCAGGCTTATTGAAAATCGGAGACGTCGATGTTTAGGCGAATGATGATGGGCTTCGTCGCAACCGTTGCGTTCACCGGCGGGCTGCCGAGCGCAGCGCAGCCCGAGCTTTCCGAGCAGGCACGGCGCGAGCGTGAGCAGGTGCAGCGCGAGCAGCAAGCCCGCGCGCAGCAGGCGCGTCAGGTAGAGCATGAAGCCCGCGAGGGACAAGCGCGCCAGCAAGAGCAGCAAGCGCGCCAGCTAGAGCAACAAGTGCGCCAGCAAGAGCAGCAGGTGCGCCAGCTAGAGCAACAAACGATCGACAGCGCCGAGCTGCGGCGCGAGCTCGCGCAAGCCCGTGAGCAGCTTGCCGCCTCTGCCAGCGAGATTGCACGTCTGTCGGCGGAGTTGACTCGCCCGGTGATGCACGGCGTCGGGAACTTGTATCAAGTAGTCGTCGGCGGCCAGGCTAGGCTCGGTCTCAACATCCAGGACACGGATTTGGGCGTGTCGGTGAGGGGCGTGACGCCGAACGGCCCGGCCCACGACGCCGGCGTCAGGGTCGGCGACACGATCGTCGCCGTCGACGGCGTCGACCTCGCCCGCGGCAACGGCGGCGATCGGCGCTCGCCGTCGCAGCGGTTGCTCGCGCAGTTGAACGACGTCGAGGTCGGTGACGAGGTGCGGCTGCGTATCTTGCGCGACGGCGACTATCGCGACGTCGTCGTCGAGGCGAGAGAGCAGCGGTCGCCGTTCGTCACTTACGTAGGCAACGAGGCGGTGAACATCGTCGAGCCGGGCACCTGGGTGACGAGCCTCGGGCGGTTCGGCGCCGGGCCGTGGAGCGACGTCGAGCTCGTCACGCTGACGCCCGATCTCGGCGAGTACTTCGGTGTGGACGAGGGCTTACTCGTCCTGCGCGCGGGTCGAGCCGCGGAGCTCGGGCTCCGCGACGGCGACGTGATCCTCGCGATCGGCGGCCGCCAGCCGCAAAGCCCCGAGCACGCGATGCGGATCTTGGGCAGCTTCGAGCCCGGCGAGTCGCTCGAGACGTCGATCATGCGGCAACGCCGCCGCGAGACGCTGACGATGGCGGTCCCAGAGCGGGACGCGTCGTTCGACGGCTGGCTCAGGTTCGGCCGTTAGCGCAGCCGCGCGCCGCCCCGAACGGGCCCCGTTCGCTCAGCGGAACTCGTTGATGAGCCCGTCGAGCGCCAGCTGTACGTGGAAGTCCTCCCAGTCGAACTCGGACCGGACGACGGCTTCGATGTCGGCGCGCGACTTGCCCTGGCTCACGAGCTGCTGCAGCGTCTCGGCGAACCGGATCGCGCGCTGGCGGTAAGCTTCGAGGTCGGCACGCGTCGACACGAGCCCGTGCCCCGGGATCACCGTGTCGAACTCGAGCTCGAGCGCCTCTGCGACGGCCTGCGGCCATTGCTTGGCGCTGCCGCCGCCGTTGTAGTCGACGAGCTGCGCCGAAGTGCCGGGGCCGTTCGCGAAGATGTCGCCGGTCGCGAGCACGCGCTGCTCGGGGAACAGCACGACGACGTCGCCATCGGTGTGCGCCCGGCCAACCTTGTGGATCTCGACGGTCTTGCCGCCGATGTGGATCGCAGCATGCTCGGCCACCGTGATGTTCGGCTGTCCCGGTTGATTGGCCTTCACCATGCTCGCTCGGGCCTGCATCGACGCCACGGCGATCGTGCCGTTCGCCTGGAGCTTCGCGTTGCCGCCGCTGTGGTCGCCGTGGTAGTGCGTATTGACGACGTACTTGACGGGCTGACTCGTGACCTTCTTCAGCTCGGCGATGATGTTGTCGTGATCGATCTCGAACTTGTCGTCGACGAGCAGGACGCCGTCGTTGGTGATCAGCGCCGTCACAAGGCCGGGGACGGCCACGTTGCTGATCACGTAGATGTCGTCGCGCACCTTGATGAGCTCGAGCTTCGAGGGCTCGCTGCCGAACTGCGCCTGCGCGCTCGAGGCCAATGCCGCCAACGCCGCCGCCAAGACACCGAATGTAAACGGTCTGCTCGTCATTCCGCTATCTCCGCAACCTTTTTGTGACGTGCCCGTCCGCGATCGCGGGCGAACGGCGGCCAAGTGTACTCGATCGGCGCTGCCGGGTGTGCACCGTCCTCACACGTCGGCGGTTGCAGCGGGCGGTGTCTCTCTTGGACGCTCGCGTCTCGCGTGGCGGCGGCCCGCGGAGGGCCCCTTCCGAGACACGCCGGAAGGGCATCCCCGCGGCTCGCCGGCGTACATCGGCCACGCGGGGATGGCGGGCATGCCGCAAGTGCAGGAGCCATTTGCAGCCCTGTGCTCCGGCCGCTGCGTGCAGTGGTCGCCCGTGCGGGAGCGGTGGGTCAAAGTCGAGACACCGCCCCTTGTCTCTTCCGTGACAGCGGTCGAGCGGGGAGCGACAATCGCGGCATGACGACGGCGTACGACTTCAAGGCGATCGACATCGACGGGCACGAGCGCGAGCTTCGCGAGCTTGCGGGCCGAGCGCTGCTGATCGTGAACGTGGCGTCCAAGTGCGGGTTCACCCCGCAGTATCGGGGGATCGAGGCGCTGTGGCGCAAGTATCGCGACGCCGGTTTGACCGTGCTCGGTTTCCCGTGCGATCAGTTCGGGCATCAGGAGCCCGGCGAGGAGCAAGAGATCAAGGCGTTTTGCTCGACGCGCTACGACGTGACGTTCCCGATGTTTGCGAAGATCGAGGTCAATGGCGCCCGTGCGCATCCGCTCTATCGGTGGCTCAAGGGAGCGAGGGCCGGCGTGTTCGGCACCGAGGCAATCAAGTGGAACTTCACGAAGTTCCTCGTCGATCGATCGGGCAACGTCGTGAAGCGCTTCGCGCCGGCCGACGCGCCGGAGAAGATCGACGCGCACGTCGCGGCCCTGCTCGGCGCGGCCGCGAGCTCGTAGCACGCGTTGCCGTCAGCCGCGCTCGGCGAGCGCGACGAACTTGCGGTTCTCGGGGCCGACGTAGTTCGCGCTCGGCCGAATGATCTTGCCGTCGGCGCGCTGCTCGATGACGTGCGCGGACCAGCCCGACGTGCGCGCGATGACGAACAGCGGCGTGAACATCGGCGTCGGAATGCCCATGACTTGATAGGCGACGGCCGAGAACCAGTCGAGGTTCGCGAACATCTTCTTCGCGGCCGCCATCTCCGCTTCGATGGCGTCGGCGATGCGAAAGAGCGCGTCGTCGTTGGCCTCGGCCGACAGCCGCCTCGCCACTTCCTTGATGACGCGGTTGCGCGGGTCGGCCACGGTGTAGACGGGATGACCGAAGCCGATGACGACCTCCTTACGGGCGAGCCGCGCGCGGATGTCGGCGACGGCCTCCGCGGGCGTGCGATAGCGCTGCTGGATCTCGAGCGCAACCTCGTTAGCTCCGCCGTGCTTCGGTCCCCGCAGCGCGCCGATGCCGCCGGCGATGCACGAGTACATGTCCGAGCCCGTTCCGGCGATGACGCGCGCAGTGAACGTCGACGCGTTGAATTCGTGCTCCGCATAGAGCACGAGCGAGGTGTGCATCGCGCGAACCCACGATTCCGGCGGCGGCCGCCGGTGCAGCAGCCATAAGAAGTGCGCCGCCACGGAGTCCGCGTCGGACTCGACGTCGATGCGCTTGCCGGAGCGCGCGAAGTGATGCCAGTAGAGCAGCATGCTGCCGAGCGAGGCGATGAGCCGATCGGCGACGTCGCGCGCGTGCGCCGGCGACTGATCGCGCTCGGGCTCGAGGCAGCCCAACGCCGAGACGCCGGTTCGCAGCACGTCCATGGGGTGCGCCGACGCCGGAAGTGCTTCTAGCACCGTGCGAAGTCCCGTCGGTAACTGCCTAAGAAGTTTTAGTTTTTCCTTGTACGCCTTCAGCTCGTGCGCGTTCGGCAAACGCTCGTGGACAAGGAGGTGAGCGATCTCCTCGAATTCACAGGCCTCGGCGACTTCGAGGATGTCGTAGCCGCGATAGTGCAGGTCGTTCCCGGTGCGGCCGACCGTGCAAAGCGCAGTGTTGCCGGCGACGACGCCGGACAGGGCAACCGACTTCTTGGCGCGCGGCGCCGGTGCTTCCGTCATGGATCGGACAGTACGCCAAAAGCGCCGCGAAAAACATCGGCCGGCACAACGCGCGAGTGCGCGACCGGCCGGCCGCAGCTCATTTTCGAGCCGGTAGAGAAGAGTCGAGCGCTACTCGGGCCGCTCGTCCGGCGCACCGATGCCCGAGGAGCCGACGAAGAGCTTCGAGCCGTCCGCGAACGTGATGTCGCGGCCGTTGGCGCGGAACGAGCCGTCCTTCGCCTGGAAACCTTGAACCTTGATCTTCGTACCGGCCGGGAGCGAGTTGCGGTTCCAGCCGCGGCGCAGCAGCGCGTTCGGCGCCCCGCCCTCGACCATCCACTTCTGCACTTCGCCCGACGGCGTCGTCACATCCAGGTGGATCCACGAGTGTGGGTTGATCCAGTCCATCTTGGTCACCGTGCCCTCGAGCTCCACGGGACGGTTCGCGTCGAACTCCGCCGCGAACGAATGATGCGCCAGCGAGGGCGCCGCAGCGGCCGTCACGAGCGACCCGATGGCAACACTGATGAGCTTCATCCGCATGACAGTCATCTCCGTGCTAGCGAAATACCTTCCGGAATCGAACTTTACTCGGTTTTCTTCACGAGGTCTCCGTAGAGCAGCTCCTCGGAGAACTCCACGCACTTGAACTCGAGCAGCTGCACGTTCTCGTCGATCCGCCGATAGAGTGGCAGCCGAATCGTCCACGGCCGCTCGAACGTCTCTGGGTCCTCGATGGTCGCCTCGTACCGGATGTGGTCCTTGTCGAGGAGCGTATAGCGTTCTGTGACCTTCATCATGGCGCTGTGGTGATTGCCGGCGCGGTCGAACCACGTCTGGTCGTTGTTGCCGGTCACCTCGATCACGAGCGTGTCGCCGTCCCAGCGGCCGTTCGACCAGCCCATCCAGCTGTCGACCGGCGGCTCCTCATGGTTCGACATGTGCACGATGCGGTTCGCGCTCGCGAACTCGTAGACGAAGAGAATGTCGCCATCGCCCTGCACGATCTGAAACGGAAACGGCATGTAGGTGGCGCGCGGAATCCCCGGCATGTAGCACTTCGCTTCGGGGTCGGTCTTCGGCCACCCCGCGCGGTTCTCCTCGCGCTTCGCGAGCGCTTCGGGCTTGTACGGAATGGTGCCGCCCACAACGACGCTCTGGCCGGCCGGGATCGCCGCGATGGCGCCCATTTGCCAGAAGTCCGGCAACCCCGCGGCCGAGTGGTCCTCGAGGTTCCAGTGCGCGGTGCCGATCGCCTGCCAGACGCCGTTGAAGTCGGGCCGGTCGCCGAGCCGCGGGAGGTTGGGCGCTTGCGCCGCCGCCGTCTCGCCCGGCGTCTGCGAGGTAGGTTGGCAAGCCGCGAGTGCCGCCGCGAAGGCGAGCGCGGCAAGCGAAATAGGCGTCTTGGTGATCGTGTTCATCGTCGGCACCCGCATCGAACTTCCCCCCGAAGTCGCGCCGCCAGTGTACCGCGTGGCCCGTGTGGAAGGGCCGCGGGTACAATCAGGCGAGATTGGCTCTTGTGCCAGCCGTTCTATGCGAATGTGCTGCCGATGTCAAAGCTGCGTTCGGCCTTCGTACGAGAGCCGCGTTGCCATCCGAGGGGAGGGACGCCATGAGCCGTGACCGTGCCGCTTTCGCAGTCTTAAGTTTTGTCGTCGCAGCGCGCTTCGCGGCGGCGCAGAACGATGCAGACTCCGGCTGGCAGATGCCGCGCACGTCGTGGGGAGACCCGGATCTCGCCGGCATCTACTCGAACGACGACGAGACCGGTACGCCGATGGAGCGCCCCGACGAGCTCGAGGGGCTCACGCTCGAGACAATCACACCCGATAGGATCGCCGAGATCGTCGCCGAGCGCGACAGGCGCTTCAAGGCGCAGGTGAACGGCGAAGCTTGGGCGCGCAGCATCTCGCCGCCGCCGCACCTGATCTTCGACACGTTCGATCGCAACAACAAGCGGCCGTGGCTCATCACGGATCCCGAGGACGGCAAGATTCCGCGGCGCACGGCCGAAGCCGAGGCCCGGCCGCGCATCCGCGGCGTCAGCACGAACCAGAACTCGCGCGGGCCGTTCTCGAGCTATCTCGACATGGGTCTGTACGACCGCTGTATCACGCGCGGCATCCCGGGCTCGATGATGCCGGCCGGCTACGGCAGCCGGTACGAGATCGTGCAGGCGCCTGAGGCCGTCGCTATTCGCTACGAGATGATTCACGAGGCGCGCGTCATTCCGCTCGACCGCCGCCCGCACATCGCTTCGAGCTTGAAGCAGTACTTGGGTGACGCGCGCGGGTGGTGGGACGGCGACACGCTCGTGGTCGAGACCAAGAATTTTCGCGCCGAGACGGCGCCGCAGCGCTCGAGCGAGAGCGTGAGAATGATCGAGCGCTTCAAGCGCACGTCGGCGGATACCGTCGAATGGACGGTGACGTTCGAGGATGCGAGCACGTGGGAGCGGCCGTGGACGTTCTCGATGCCGCTGACGCAAGTCGATTACACGCAGCGCATTTACGAGTACGCCTGCCACGAGGGCAATCTCGCGATGCGCAATATCTTGAGCGGCGCGCGTGCCGCGGAGGCTGCCGCTGAGTGAGCGAAGCGGCGGCTCGCCGAGCCTGCCGACGCATCCTGCCGCCGAGCGCAACAAGCAGCCGATCGCCGAAGTGCTCGGCGCGGTGCTGCCGGCTGCCGGCGTGGTGCTCGAGATCGCGAGCGGCACGGGGCAGCACGCCGAGCACTTCGCGCGCGCGTTCCCGGCCCTCGACTGGCAGCCGACCGAAGCGGACGTCGAGAATCTGACGGCGCTCGCGGCGCGCGTGCAACGCGCCGGCTTGCCCAATCTCAAGCCGCCGATTCCGTTCGACGTTCACGATCCTGCGCCCGCGCTCGGCCCGGTCGCGGCGCTCGTCTGCATCAACATGATTCATATCGCGCCGTGGTCGGCTTGCGAGGCGCTGCTGAAGCACGCGAGCGAGCTGCTTTCGCCCGGTGCGCCGCTCGTGCTCTACGGTCCCTTCATGCGCGACGGCGTGCACACGGCACCCAGCAACGCGGCGTTCGACGCGAGCCTCCGCGCGCGTAACCCCGCGTGGGGCGTGCGCGACGTCACCGACGTCGACGCGCTCGCGCGGCTCCGCGGATTTGCGCTGCAAGTGACTGTCGCGATGCCCGCCAACAATCTGTCCGTCGTGTGGCGGCGGCAGGGTTAGGTCGGAACCGCCCTCGAGACCCGAGTAGAACGAACGCGGCGTCCGGCGCGTCAGCGCGGCGCAGGCGCGCGTGCACGTCGAGCCAGCCGCCTCGAGCCGCTACGCCCCCGGCCCGAACCGAGCCCACGCGATCAAGCCCCACGTAACGACCACGAGCACGAGGCTCAAGAACACGGCCGCAGACCCCAAGTCCTTCGCCTGGCCCGAGAGCCGGTGTGGCTCCTCGCCGACGCGATCGACGACATTCTCGATGCTGGTGTTCAATAACTCCACGATCAACACGATGACGCACGACCCGAGCAGCAGCACGCGCTCAACGGCCGTCCGCCCGAGCCACACCCCGGCCGGGACAAGGACGACGGCGAGCAGCAACTCCTGGCGAAACGCGGCTTCGTCGCGCCAAGCCGTGCGCAACCCGGCGAGCGAGAACAACGTCGCGTTGCGAATGCGGGCGAGCCCCGTCTTCCCAGTCTTGGCCATCACCGAGCCCGTGAAGAAGTGCTGGGATGGTATCAGGCTTGCCGCGCCGCATTCACCCGACGGAGAAACGCCGACGGTTGGATGGCGGCGGCCGCGCGCGAAAGGACGCTTCCGACGCCGTCGCCGCACACGCCCGCAAGTGCCTCCTGCATTTGCGGCTCCGCCGCCGTCCTCGGCGGGCCGGCGTGCGGCGCCGAGCGGCATGAGCGCTCTTCCGGCGTGTCTCGGAGGGCGCCCTCCGCCGGCGGGCGTCGCAACGCGAGACGCAGAAGAGTGAGAGCCACTGTGGCGCGGTCACTCCGCGGCGCCGCGACGCTCGCTGGCAAGCACGGGCCGATCGAACGGAAACGTCTCATCGCGCACGCGGGGGTCGACGAGCGCCGTCGTGATGAACGCTTCGAGGTTGGCCTCGTCGACGTTGCTCATATTAAAGGTGTAGAGCCCAAAGCCGGGAATGCCGTCCCGCTCCGGCAACGCCACCGTGTTGATGTAGAAGCGGATCGCCGCCGCGACGCTCGTCAGCTCGCCCGTGTGCATGAAACGCGCCTTGAGCGCCGCGTTGCGCAAGCTCGGCACCTTCATCTCGCCGGCGTCCTCGGGATCGCCCGTCACGTTCTCGCGGCCGCGGTCGAAGTCGGCGCGCCGCAGGCCGATCTGGAAGAAATCGTTGTTCGTGAAGAGCGGCGGCGTGTGGCAAGCCGAGCAGTGAAACGACTCGAACGCGCGCCACCCGTCGAGAGCGCGGCCTGTCAACGCCGTCGTGTCGCCGGCCGCGAATTCATCGTACGGTGTTTGATCCGCGACGAGCGTGCGCTGATACGTCGCCAGCGCGAACGCGATGCGCAGCGGCGTGATTTCCGGATCGCCGAACGCGGCTTCGAACAAGGCGGGGTAGGTCGCGTGGCGCTCGATGGCGGCCGCAGTGTCGCTCGGCCACTCGGTCGCGAGCGCGAGCGGCCGCGCGCGCTTCACGTCGGCGACGAGCTCGGCCCAGGTGCGGCCCGCCTTCGCCATCTCGGTTTCGTTGAGCAGCGCCGCGAGCGCTTGGTTCTCGAGCGCGCCTCCGTGCGCGATGGCGACTTCGCCCGTCAGCGGATCCTTCAGCGTCGGCCCGGCGCGGCCGTCCCAAAACACCTCGTCGGCCCAGAGCGCGCCGAAGTTCGACGGCGAGAGCCGCGGTGTGACTTGCGGCTCGAAGCCGAACAGCGCATGCGCGCGCGGCTGGCCGTCGCGGTCGAGCGAGACGATGCCCGGCGAGCCCATGACGTCGTCGATCGTGCCCTTGTCCGCGCCGGGATGCCGCGCGGCACGCGGATCGGCGCCGCCCGCGCCGGGGCGATGGCACGTGCCGCACGCTACGCTGCCGTCGCTCGAAAGCTGCTCGTCCCAGAACAAAATCTTGCCGAGCACGCGCTTCGGCTCGGTGATCGGGTTCTCGGCCGGTACGGGCACGAGCGGAACGCCGGCCGCGAGCGGCCGGCTCGCAACGAGCGCCACGAGAACCGCAAGGGCACGCGCCTTTCGCATCGGCGCATTCTAACGGCTGTTTCGCGACCCCTGCGGCGAAGAATCGACAGTCGTTCCGCTTCTAGCGCCGTTCGTCGACGAGCGCGCGCCAGCGATCGCTCGCTTGCGCGACGATCGCCTCGAGGTCTTCGGCGCGGAGATACCCTGCCGCGATCAGCGGCTCGGCCGCGTCCTCGACGAGCTCGAGATACTGCTGGCGGCTCCCGTAGCGCTCGAGGATCGCGCGGCGGGGATCGCCGCTGCGCTCGCGCGCAGCGGCGTCGAGCGGGAACGGTACGAACGAGCCCTGGAGGCTCACGAGCTCGTCGTCGCGCCCAAGCTCGGGCTCGTAGAGCTGCCAGCCCGTGTACGTCGCGAGCGGTACGGCGAGCTCCGGCGAGCGCAGGCCGTCGAGCTCGTTGCCGTCCGAGTCGACTTGCGGCAGCAGGACGGGATACGGTGCGCCGATTTTCGGCGGCTCGATCGTCGCGACGCCGTTGCCGTCTCGCCGCAGACCCGGGCCGAAGTCGAGCCGCACG
>JBBIJV010000050.1:0-20150 GCA_037445815.1 Rhodospirillaceae bacterium | reverse complement strand
TCGAGTACGGCCTCGCGATCTCGTTCTCCGTGATGGTGTCGTTGCTCGTCGCGGTGACCGTGACGCCGATGCTCTGCGCGAGGACGCTGCGTCGCGAAGAGCACCATGGCGGCGTCTTCCGGTGGCAGCCGGCGCCCTCCACGCTGTCCCGCCAGGTCGCCACCGCCTCCGCCCAGCGAGCGAGCGGCGGGCAAGATCTCGGTCATCATATGCTCTATCGACCCGCATAAGCATGCGCGGGTCACCGCCAACTACCGCGGGTTGCTCGACGGCGGTGACTGCGGGCGGATCGACGGCGGGCGTCGCCGCGCCGGGCGCGGCAACCGGTTGCGCGGCTTGCGTGCCTTGTGCAGCCGCGGGCTGCGCCGCCGGTTGCGTGCCTTGCCCCTCTTCCGCGATGACGGCGAGCACGGTGCCGACCTCGACCGTCGTGCCTTCCCGCACGCGGATCTCCGTGATCACGCCGTTGCCCGGCGCCGGGATTTCCATCGAGACCTTGTCGGTCTCGATGTCGAGGATGATCTCGTCGGCGATCACCGAATCGCCGACCTTCTTGTGCCAATGGGCGACGGTGCCCTCGGTGACGGTCTCGCCAAGCTGCGGCATCAATACGTTCATCGAGCTCACCGCGTTAGTCGACGAGCTGAGCTACGCCCGCGACGATGCGCTCGGGCGACGGCAGCTGCGCGTCCTCGAGGTTGTTCGCGGCTGCAAGCGGCACGTGCGGCGTCGTGATGCGCACGATCGGGCCGTCGAGATCCCAGAAGAGCTCCTCGGCCACGATCGACGCGATCTCGGCGCCCCAGCCGCAGAGCCGCGGGTTTTCCTCGACCGTGACGAGGCGCCCCGTCTTCGCGACTTCGCGCAAGATCGTCTGCGTGTCGAGCGGCACGAGCGAGCGCACGTCGACGACGGTGGCGTCGATGCCGTGCTGCTCCTTCAGGATCTCGGCGGCCTTCAGCGCGCGCGGCACCATGAGGGCGAGCGCGATGATCGTGACGTCCTTGCCTTCGCGTACGACGTTCGCCTTGCCGAGCGGCACGACGTGCTCGCCGTCGGGCACCTCGCCCTTCGCGGCGTAGAGCGACTTCTGCTCGAAGAAGAGTACCGGATCGTCGTCGCGGATGGCCGCGGCGAGCATTCCTTTCACGTCGGCCGGATTCGACGGCGCGACGATCTTGAGCCCCGGAACCGTCATGGCCCAGTTCTCGACGCTCTGCGAGTGCTGCGCGCCGAAGCGCGAGCCCGCGCCGTTCGCGGAGCGGATCACGAGCGGCAGCGTGACCTGGCCGTCCGTCATGTAGCGCGTCTTTGCGATCTGGTTCGCGACGATGTCCCACGTGACGGCGAAGAAGTCCGAGAACATGAGGTCGACGATGGGGCGAAGGCCCGTCATCGCGGCGCCCATCGCGGCGCCGACGATGGCCTGCTCCGAGATCGGGGTGTCTTTCACGCGCTTCGGGCCGAACTCCTCGAGCAGCCCGACGGTGGCCTTGAAGACGCCGCCGGCTCGCGCCACGTCCTCGCCGAGCAACACGATGTTCGGGTCGCGGCGCATCTCTTGCGCGATGCCTGCGGCGACCGCGTCGCGATAAGTTAGTTGCGCCATGCCGAGCCTCCATCCGCCCAAACGTCCGTGTTCGCGATCTCGAGCGGCGGCGGCGGCGCGTTGCGCGCGGCCTCCGTGGCGCGATCGATCGCGGCGTTCGTCTCGGCCTCGATCTTCTCGATGTCCGCCACGTTGATGCCGAGCTCGAGCAAGCGCGCCCGATAACGCGGCAGCGGATCCTTCGCGAGCCAGGCCTTCACCTCTTCGTCGGGCCGATACTTGCCCGGGTCGGCGCGCGAGTGGCCGCCGTGGCGGTACGTCTCGGCTTCGATGAGGCTCGGCCCGCCGCCCTTGCGCGCAATCTCGAGCGCGCGCTGCGCGGTGCGGTACACGACGTCGACGTCGTTGCCGTCGATGAGCACGGGCTCCAAGCCGTACGCGCTCGCGCGGTCGGCGGCCGGGTGCTCGACGGCCGTCACGTCGTGGATCGACGTGTACTCCATGTAGAGGTTGTTCTCGCAGACGAACACGACGGGCAGCTTCCAGATCACGGCGAAGTTCAGCGCCTCGTGGAACGCGCCGATGTTCGTGGTGCCGTCGCCGAAGAAGCAGACGGCCACCTGCTCGGTGCCGCGATACTGCGCCGACCAGGCGGCGCCGTTCGCGATGGTCATATGCGCGCCGATGATCGCGTACGAGCCCATCATGTGGTGCTTGACGCTCGTGAGGTGCATCGAGCCGCCTTTGCCGCGCATGAGGCCCGACGAGTTGCCCATGAGCTCGCCCAGGATTTCCGTCATGCCGACGCCGCGGACGAGCGTGTGGTTATGGCCGCGGTACGTGCAGAACGTGTAGTCGTCGGGCCGCATCGCCGTGCCGAAGCCGGCCGCGATGGCCTCCTGGCCGAGCGCCAGGTGGCTCGTGCCCTTGATGAGGTTCTGCATGAAGAGGTCGTAGGCCCGCTTCTCGAGGACGCGGCACTCGAGCATCGTTCGATAGAGCTTGAGCCGCGTTTCCGTGCTGATCGAGAGTTGCGGGTTGCGGGCGGCTACGCCCGGCGCCATCGATTGTGCTTCCACTGCTTTAGTGCCTTCTTGTAACGACGAAAGACTTGGCTTTTTTTTCGAAAAGGGCTCGAGTTGGAGGCCGCCCTGGCGACTGCCGGCCAACCGACCGGATTCCCATGTTTTCCTTGGATGGGTGGCCGCCTAGCCTAGCAAGACGGGTCCGCCTCGGCCAGACTCTGGGGCGACGTAATCCGACGCGAGGGCCTTGTGTGCCCGCGCGAACGAGTTCCCGGAACGATGGTGCAGCCGCTCGCAACGAACACCGCCGCTACTCCGGCGACGCCGTGGTATCGCACGATTACTCCCGAGCAGTGGCGCGTGCTCGCGGCCGCGAAAGCGGGCTGGATGCTCGACGCGATGGATTTCATGTTGTACGCGATGGCGCTCGGCCAGCTGCGCGCGTACTTCGAATTCGACGACGCCACGGCGGGTTTCCTCGGCACGGCGACGCTCGTGATGTCCGGCGTCGGCGGGCTCTTGTTCGGCTACGTCGCGGATCGCTTCGGCCGCACGCGCGCGTTGATGGCCACGATCGTGATCTTCTCGCTCGCGTCGCTCGGCGCATCCACTTCGCAGAGCGTGCTGCAACTGCTCTTCTGGCGCGCCGTGCTCGGCATCGGCATGGGCGGCGAGTGGGCTTCCGGCGCCGTGCTCGTCAGCGAGACATGGCCGCCGCAGCATCGCAACAAGGCCATCAGCATCATGCAGTCGGGCTGGGCCATCGGTTATATCGCGGCCGCCTTGCTCGCGGCCGTCATCTTGAGCCGGCCGTCGCTCGGCGACGAAGGGTGGCGCTACGTGTTCGTCGCCGGCGCGGCGCCGGCGCTCTTCGTATTCTGGATCCGCCGCAACATCCGCGAATCTGCGGCGTGGACCACGAAGGCCAACGGCACGCGCGACACCGCAGCGAATCCGTTCAAGGCGGTCTTCGGTCCGCAGCTCATCGGCCGCACGCTGAAGATCATCGCGCTCGGCGGCGCCGTGCAGTTCGCGTACTGGGGCTTGTTCTTCTGGCTGCCGCCGTTTCTCGCACGGCCCGTCGAGCAGGGCGGGGCGGGCATGGGGGTCGTCGGCTCGTTGCAGTGGATCGTGCTGCTTCAGGTCGGCGCGTACCTGGGCTACTTGACGTTCGGCTTCATTGCGGACCGGCTCGGCCGCCGGCGCACGTTCATTCTTTTCATGCTGTGCGCCGCCGCGCTCGTGCCCGTGTACGGGCAGATGGCGCGCAACGCCACG
Organism: Rhodospirillaceae bacterium; assembly: GCA_037445815.1. Classification (GTDB taxonomy): domain Bacteria; phylum Pseudomonadota; class Gammaproteobacteria; order Steroidobacterales; family Rariloculaceae; genus FEN-1219. The sequence continues at coordinate 16,298 of JBBIJV010000050.1, read as the reverse complement.
GTGCTGCTCGTGCTGAGCCCGCTGCTCGGCTACTTCGGGCACGGCTATTTCAGCCTGTTCGGCAGCTTGGTCGCGGAGCTCTTTCCGACGGCCGTGCGTGCGACGGGGCAGGGCACCAGCTACAACTTGGGAAGGATGGCCGGCGCCGTCGCGCCGTACACGATCGGCGTTGCGGCGACGCTGCCCGGCATCGGCATCGGGCTCGCCCTCGGGATCACGTCGGCGTTCTTTCTCACCGCCGCGCTCCTCGTGTTCACGCTGCCCGACCGGAGCGGAGAAGCGCTCGAGTAACGGCTCTCGATGCTACTTCTTGCGCGGCGCTTCGAGCCATCTGTCGGGCCGCTCGTAGCGGCCGCCGCGGATTTGCCGCACGCGCTCGATTAGCGCGAGCGCCGTGTTGCGCGTCTCCGCTTGCACGGCTTCGTCGCGATCGAGCGCGTCGTGGCTCGTCGCGTACGGCGCGTAGTAGCCGATGTAGCGATCGAGCGCGCCGCTCGACCCGGCGCGGATCAGGCCCATCCACTCGAGCCAGTCGCAGAGCGCGTGCTTCACTTTCTCGACGCCGGACACGTCGCCGTGCACGACGACGGCGAACGCGCGCCCGGCAAGATGCTTCGGATAATCCCAGCCGGCGAGCTCGATCGCCTTGGCCTCGGCCGCGTTCTTGCCATGTGTGCGCGTCGGGTCCGGGTTGCCGCCGTCGGCGCACACGAGTCGATCGATCATGAGCTTCAACACCGACGGCACGTGATACCAGTTCACGGGCGTCACGATCAGAATGCCGTGTGCTGCGACCCAGCGCGGATAGATCTCGTTCATCCAGTCTTGCGTCTGGCCGAGCGCATGATTCGGATAGCACGAGCACGGCCAGTGGCAGAGCGGCTGCGCCGTCGAGACGCACGCCTTGCACGGATAGATCACGCGGCCGTACTCGGACACGAGCACGGAGAGATCGAGGAAGTCGACGCGCGCGCCTTCGGCTTCGATCGCCGCGCGCGCGAGCTGCGCAAGCCGGAACGACTTCGCCGTCTCGCCGGGGCACGACTGGCTCGTGCGCGCCGAGGCGCTGACGACGAGGATGCGCGGCGGCAGCGACGCGTTGCGCCGCTCGCTCTCGGCGAGGCGAATCGCGTCGCGCGCCGCGAGCCAGTCGAGCGGCAGGTCGTAGCCGGGATCGGCGAACGCGGGCCCGGCTTTGCGCGTGCGCGGCGACTTGTGGTACTCGCTGTAGCTCTTCCAGGCCGCGTCGAGCACGGCCCCAAGCTCGTGCTCGGCGGCCTCGAACAATGGGTCTGCGTGCCGCAGGCGAAAACGCCGCTCGAACTCGGCGCGATCGAGCTGGACGCTGGGGTTTTCTTCGACGACACGCGGCTGCGGCTGCTCGCCCATCACTGCTCGTCGCGCTCGCGCTGCGCTTCCTCGGCTTCGTCGAGGCCGTCGCCGAGTCCGGCTTCGTCGGGCCCCACCGCGCGATCGGTGTCGATGTCGGAGCCGGGGCGCACGCTTTGCTCCTTGCCGGTCGTCATGCGCTCGCCGGTGCCGCGGCGGTCGCTCGTGTCGTCCATGCCGAGATCGCCGACGCTGGCGCCGGCGCCGGCAAGGTTCGCGCGGCCGCCCTCGCTGTCTTCGTTCGTGCCGCGATCGAGGCCGAGCACGTCCTCGTCGAGCAGGCCCGGGCCCGCCATGTCGGAGGCCGTGTCGGAGCTGTCGCTCGGGCCGAGCGCGCGCATGTCGCGGCCTTTCGTCGTCTTGCGCGTGCGTTGCGCGGGAAGATTGTCCGGGTCCAGTGTCGTGCCCATGGCTGACTCCTCCGTGAGTCGGGCTGCCGTAAGAGAACTCTTCGATGCAAGCTCCGTTCCACGAAACGACGCCTTCCGGCCCGATTCTTGCTTGAACGACGGCGGGAGGGCTGTCGATGCCACTGCCGTTGATCATCGAGACCGACGCGTTCGAGGACGGCGGCGTCGTGCCGCCGCGCTATGGTTGTTTCGGCGGAAACGTGCAGCCGGGCTTCCGATTCAGGAACGTGCCGGCCGACGCGGGCAGCCTCGCACTGATCTTCCACGACATCGATGTCGCGCTCGACGGCAGCGCCGAGGACGGATTGCACTGGACGGTGTGGAACATATCGCCCGACAGCGGCGGTATTCCGGAAGGCGGCTTGCCGGCCGGCGCGGTGCTCGGCCGCAACGTCGAGAACCGCAACGCGTATTTGGGCCCGGGGGCTCCGCCGGGCGCGCGCTACCACCACTACGTATTGGAGCTGTTTGCGCTCGACGGCGAGCTCGACCTGCCGCCGACGGCCGGGCGCGCCGAGCTCTTACGCGCGATGGAAGGCCGAGTCATCGCGAAGGCGGCTTACGTGGGGCGCTTTCGGCGGCCGAGCTGACCAAGCGGCGGCGTGACGCGCGTCGAAGCGCGGGCTTGGAAGTCATGAGTAGCATGCTCCGACGTTTTGGTCGGAGACTCACTCGTGCCCGAACGCAAGGTGTCGCACGACTACGCCGAGACCGCCGTGCTTCCCGAGCACCTTCGGCCCGATCGCGTCGAGGCGCTCGACGACGCCGCGGCCGAAGCGCACGGCCGCTATCAGGAATACGTCCGCTCGCTCGACGAGGTGCCCGTGCTCGTCGACGTCGTTCAAGAACCGCCGCGCGTCGTCGTCAGGGACTTCCGCCTCGGCCAGCGGCCGGATGTGCGCAAGGCGCCGCGCGCCGACGCCGCGGTGCTGCGCGAGCAGCATGCGGCCGAAGTGGCGCGGCGGTACGCCGAGTACGCCGAAATCTGCGCGGGTCTCGACGCTTCGAGCCGCGCCGGGCCGCGCAGGGCGCCCGCGAAGAGCAGCCGCAAGAAGAGCGCGCAAAAAAAACGCGCCAAGCGCGCGAAGCGCTCGGCGCGTTCGAAGCCCTAAGACTCCGCGCTCAGTTCGTCGCGAAGCAGTAGAACAATCCCGTACCGCCCGAGGGCGTCAGCTTCTCCATCGAGCAGCCTTGCGACGGGTGGATCGCGTTCCAGGAATTCAAGCCGGGGTTGCGGCCCATCCGATCGGCGTGGCCGAGCATCGCCGTCGCGTCCGCACCGTCCGTCCAGTTGTTGCACGTGGCCTCGTGCTTCGTGCCGTCCTCGTTCGTGCCCGTGAGGATGTCGTGCGCGAGCTGACCTTCGGGACGCTGCACTTCTCCGGCCGCGTTTCGCGTCAGATACACCGGCGACGTGCCTTTCTCGGTGAGCGCGGTCTCCGCGCTGATCTTGTTGTTCGGGCTGTGCAGGTCCGCGACGTTCTGCGCGATCAACTGGCCCTTCACGTTGTACCAGGGTCCGTTGCCGATGCGGTCTTTCGCGTCGACGGTGCTCGTCGACAGGTACGCGCGCCAAGTCTTGTTGCCCGCGCCGACGGCTTGCGCCAACGACTGGCAATGCGCGTCCGCGCCGGCCAAGCCGCCCAAGTTGCCGCCTTTGCCGGGATTCGTGCTCGTGACGAAGAAGCTCATGTTCGGTGCCGGCGCTTGCGCGAACGCGACGCCGATGCCGACGGCCAACGCCCCGAGTCCGCCGAGAACTATCATGCGTTTCATTGGAATTCCCCTCTGTGGAACGGAAAAGCGAACCGACCGACGCTAGCGGAGCAGCGAAGCCAGGTCAATTCAGCGTTCTTGAGGTTCGCGGCCAGCCTGAGCGGCTTCCAGCGCAAGGGCTCGCCGGCGGCCGCTTCTCGGGCCGCGTATGCTGCCGTGCGTTCAGCAGCGCGCCGATCGACGTGCAGCTCACGAACCACTGATGGGTCACGAGCAAGATCGAGCCCGCACCGCGTCGAGAGCCTGCAGCCGATCTGCGGTCTGAACCGTACGCTCTCCGTTCTTAGTGTGCGGCCGGTGGAGCCGCCACCGCGGGCTTGCGTACGAACAGGGCGCACGCGACCGCTCCGAGCGCGAGGATGGCGCCGCAGAGAAATGCGGCGCGAACGCCGCCGGCCAGCGCTTCGAGCTGGGCCGTGCCTGCGGCGGCGAGCCTCACCGTCTGCGCCGACATCAGCGCGACGAACAGCGCAACGCCGGCCGCGCCGGCCACTTGCTGCAGCGAGCCGAGAACGGCACTGCCGTGCGAGTAGAGCTCGGGCCGCACCGACGACAGGCTCACGGTGAAAAGCGGCGTGAACAAAAGCGCGAAGCCGACGCTCATGACGATGTGCCCGGCCAGAATGTACTCGACGCGCGTCTGCGTGCCGAGCAGCGTCATGGCCCAGAGCACGGCCGTGACGATGACGACGCCCGGAATCACGAGCTTCGAGGGGCCGACGCGATCGTACCAGCGGCCGGCCCGCTGACCGAGGCGACCCATGAGCAGCCCGCCCGGCAGCAGCAACAAGCCGGTTTGCAGCGCGCTGATGCCGAGCACGTTTTGCAGGTAGATCGGCAGCACGATGATCGTGCCGAGCAGCACGAGCATCAAAATCGCGAACAGCAACAGCGCGAAGGTGAAGTTGCGCGAAGTGAACACGCGCAAGTCGAGCAGCGCCGAGCTCGTTCGTTGCAGCTTGAGTTGCCGTTGCACGAACACGGTCATCGCGACGACGCCCACGCCGAGCGGCGCCCAGGCCGGCGGTTGCCCGGAAACGGGCGGCACGCCGAGCAAGCTCAGGCCGTAGACGATGCCGCCGAACGCGAACACGGAGAGGACCACCGACGCGACGTCGAGCGGCGCCTCGCGCGGCGTCGTGACGTTCTCGATGCGCCGCCAACCGAGCCAGAGCGAGCCGAGCGCGATCGGCAGCACGAGCACGAACAGCCAGCGCCAGTGCAGGTAGTTCAGGATCAGGCCCGAGATCACGGGGCCGATCGCCGGTGCGACGGAAATGACCATCGTGATGTTGCCCATCGTCTTGCCGCGCGTGTCGGCCGGTACGAGCGTCATGACGGTCGTCATCAGGAGCGGCAGCATGATCGCCGTGCCCGACGCCTGGATCACGCGCGCGACGACGAGCAGCCCGAGGCCCGGCGCTAGCGCGGCCGCGAGCGTGCCGAGCGAGAACAGCGACATGGCGAGCAGGAAGATCGCGCGCGTGTGCATGCGCTGGAGCATGAAGCCCGTCATCGGGATCACGACAGCCATGGTCAGCAGGAACGCCGCGGTCACCCACTGCGCGGCGGCCGCCGTCACGTCGAGGCTCTCCATGAGCCGCGGAATTGCGACGCTCATGATCGTCTCGTTCAAGATCACGACGAACGCCGAAACGAGCAACAGATTGATGACGAGGCGGTTGCGACGCTCGATGGCGTGCGCAGCGGCGTCGGCGACAGGAACGGAGCTCACTTGGGGTGGGCGCAGCGCGATTGATCGAAACCGGGGCTGCGCATTGTGCGCTTCGCGTGCCGTGCGCGCCAGCTTGACGCCGCGGTCGGCGCCCGGTCGAGGTCGCCTGCCAAGGCGTCGCGGACGAGCGCGACTTCATCACGCTGCGATGGGCCTCGTCGCGTCGTGGCGCGGACGAATCCGCCGCGGACGATCGACGGCGTCGTGGTTTCGATGGAGCGCGAGACGAGCGCGACGCTGCCGCGAGCGCGCTCGCGCGATTGGCCGATTTCGCTAATTGTTGGCGTGGCTTGGCTACGGCGCGGCGCAAGAGGCCGTCGGCCGCTGCTCTAACTACCTGATTTTGCTCGGTGCTGCGTTTGGCACGAGTTTGGCAACGTCCCGAATCGCGGGCGCGTGAGCCCGCGGGCGGAGGAATGTCATCGTGAACGTGCTGGGTACCCTGATCACCGTCGCGGCGATCCTCGTCGGCGCCGTCATCCTCGTTCCGATCTTGGGCGTCGTCTTGGGCTTGGCCGTCGCGCTCGGCGGCGTGCTGCTGTGGCTGCTGCCGATCGTGCTGATCGCGGCGTCCGACAAGGTCGGCACGGCGGAGAAGATCCTCTGGATCCTCGCGATCATCTTCCTGTCGTGGTTCGCCTGGATCTTCTACTTCTTCTTCGCGCCCGTCTTCGACCGGCCGCAGCGTCATAGCTACTATTGAAACGGAGCTCTTGGAGGGGCCCGCCCATGCAAACGCAAACTTCGCCGTCGTTCGACAGCGTCTCGATGAAGCTGATCGCCGCGTGCGTCATCGTCGTCTGCCTGCTGCTCGGCTTCGCCGGCCTGATCCTGCCACTGATCCCGGGCCTGTTGTTCCTCGTGATGGCGGCCTTCGTCGCCGCGAAGCTGTCGCCGCGGTTCGCGAGCGTTCTGCGCGAGAACGAAACGCTGCGCGGCTATCTCGATCAAGCCGAGCGCGCGGCCGGCGTGCCGCTGGCGCAGAAGATCCAGGTCGTGGGCTTGCTGCTCCTCAAGATGGTCATCGACGGCGTCGCGCTGCTCGTCGCCGGTGTCGTCAAGGTCATCAAGGCGGTGGACCGCGCGAGCTCGCGCTAATGCGTCCGCTCTTCGCGGCCTGGCTGGTCGCGCTCGCCTGCGCGGCGCCTTTCTGTGCCCATGCCCACGGGATCGCGTTCGCGTCGATCGAGCAGGGCCGCGCCGTGCTCGGCGCGCGTGACGAGTTCGTCGTGCGCTTGAGCCCGTTCGATCGCGCCGCGCGCCTGCGCTCGGCCGACGAGGTGTCGGAGGACGAGTATCTCGCGTTCGCGAGAGCCGCGGCGCGCGAGTGGTCGAACGACGAGCGTTCGCGCTTGACGCGAGCGTTCGCGGCCATCGAGCCGAAGCTTACGGAGCTGTTGCCGGAGCTCGGTGCGCCGATCCTGCTCGTGAAGACGAGCGGCGAGGAGGAGGGCGGCGCAGGTTATACGCGCGCGGGCGCCGTCATGCTGCCGCAGGCGTTGACCGATGAGCGCGAGCTCGAGCGGCTGCTCGCGCACGAGATCTTTCACGTCGTCTCGCGCAACAACCCGGAGCTAAAGCGAGCGCTCTATGCCGTCATCGGCTTCGAGCAGTGCGGCGAAGTTGTGCTGCCGCCGGCGCTCGCGGCGCGCAAGATGACGAACCCCGACGCGCCCGTGAACGAGCACTGCATCGAGGTGCAGGTCGACGGCGAGGACGTGTGGGGCATGCCGATCCTGTTGGCGCGGCAGGAACGCTACGATCCTGCGGCCGGGATCCCGTTCTTCGGCTATCTGACGTTGTCGATGCTGCTCGTCGAGCGCCCGGCCGGCGGCGCGCCGGCGCGCGTGCTGGAGCGCAACGGCAGGCCGGCGCTCGTGCCGTTCGATCGCGTCACGGGACTGCTCGAGCAGGTCGGTCGCAACACGGACTACGTGATCCATGCCGAGGAGATTCTCGCGTCGAGCTTCGAGCGCCTCGTGCTCGGCGAGGCGGGCGCGCGGTCGCCAGACGTGCTCGAGCGCATGCGCGCGGAGCTCGCTCGCGCGGCGGCGCCGACGCGCCGCTGACGAACGTTTTTGCGCCGGCTCGGGCGCAAAACTTGCATGAGCACCGCTCGGGGGCATCCCGCGAGCGTCTCGGAGGTGCTCATGCGAACCCTCGGCCTCTCCCGAGTCCTTCAGGCGGTTGCGCAGCTCGCCGCGGCCGCGGCGTTCACCGTACTGCTAACGGCGGCCGAAGCGGCCGAGCTCGACGACGACGCTCCGCTGCTCGGCCGGATTCAAGAGATCATCTCGGCCGACGGTCTGCACTCGCTCCGTTTGGTCGAGCCGCTGACGAGCCTCGCGGGGCTCTACCGGGAAACCGACGACCTGGCATTCGCGCTTCCAAGGTTGGAGCAGGCCGTGCAAATCCTGCGCATCAACCGCGGCCTCCATACGCTCGACCAGGTTCCGCTCGTGCGCGAGATCATTCGCCTCGAGCGGGAGATTGGCGACGCCGAAGCCGCCTGGGAACGGCGCGAGGACCTGCTTGCCTTGCTGCGGCGCTATCCGAACGACCTGCGGGTCGTCCCGGTCTTGCGCGAGCTCGGCGACGAGCAGATGGAAATACTCGACGAGTTCCTCGATCACGAGAAACCTCCGGAGGTCGTCCTCGGCTGCTTCTATCAGGAACGGGCTTCGGCCGACGCCGGCGACTGCCAGGCAGGCAGCCGCAGGACTGTCGTGCAAGGGATGCTCGCCGAGGCGCAGCGCAACTACGCCGAAGCGATCGGGGTGCTGCTGAGCCACGGGCTCTACGGCAGCGAGGAGCTGCGCGAGCTCGAGCTCGACTTGCTGCGTGGCGTCGATGTGCTGCGCACGCTCTACGACAGCGGCCGCTCGTATCCGCCGCCGATGGTGCCCAAGTTCCTCGGCGCGTCGAGCGTCGAGCCCTGGCGTAGCCGAATCGCCCCGATCGCCGAGCTCGCGCAGTGGAGGGCGCGATCGAGCGGTACGGCGAGGCCGTTCGACGCGGGCAATGCCGCCTCGACGCACGCGCGCTTGATGAGCCCGTATCACCGCGGGCGAGAAAGTCTGGGCCGTCTGCATCAGTACGACGTGATGAGCGGCCGCCCGCTGGTGAGCCAGGCGGGTTCGCTCGTGCAGCTCGCGGACTGGGATCTGCTGTACTCGCGCAACGGCCGCGCTGTCGATGCCCACGTCGAGGTTTACGAGATGCTCGCGGAGTCCGGCGTGCCGGACGCCTCGATCGAGGGATTGTTCGCCCCGCCGACGCCCGTCGTGCTGCCGGCGTTCAACCCGAATCCGCTCGCCAAGGACGAAACGCGCGAGGCGGCCGGCTACGTCGACGTCGCGTTCGAGATCACACGCTACGGCCGCGCGCGCGCCGTTGAGATCCGGGACTCCGTGAACGCCGGCGACGAGGACTTGGACCGTCTCGTCGGCATCGTCAAAGGCAGCCGATTCCGTCCCCGCGTCGTCGACGGCGAGCTCGCGGACCGCCGCGCCGTGCTCGTGCGCTACTACGGGTACGACTGAGCGCTCGGCCGGCGGGCTGTGCCGACCCGGCCGCGGGCGCGTACAATTGCGCTCAAGGAACTGCGCGTGGTTCCAGCGGCGCATTGGAGAATAGAGGGCGACAATGGCGAAGAGTAAGCGGAGGAGTGCGGCAAGCGGCTCGAAGAGGACGGCGGCGAAGGCGGCGCCGATCAGAAAAGGCGGCAAGTCGCAGCTCGTGGAGCCGCAGCAGGTCTTGGACGACGACATCGATCCGCATCATCAATGGAAACGGCCGCTCCAGGCGCCGGGCCACACCCAGGTCGACTTCGAGGAGCGCGTCAACTTTCGGCGGCTCCATAACTATCGCGTCGCGCGCGTGCGCGAGGCGCTCGCCGGCAGCGGCCTCGGCGCGCTGCTATCGTTCGATCAGCACAACATCCGTTATACGACCAGCACGGTCATCGGCGAGTGGGCCCGCGACAAGCTGCTGCGCTATTCGCTGATCACGGGCAACGGCGAGCCGTACATTTGGGATTTCGGCTCGGCGGCGAAGCACCACAAGCTTTACGCGCCGTGGCTGCAAAACGATCACTGCCGCGCCGGCATGCTCGGCATGCGCGGCGCCGTCGGCGCCGACCGCACGCTGTTCCGCGACGCCGCGCGCGAGATCAAGGCGATCCTGGACGAAGAGGGCGTCGGCCACATGCCCATCGGCGTCGACGTCGTGGAGCCGCCGATGCTGTTCGAGCTGCAGAAGGCCGGCATCGAGGTCCGCGACGGCCAGCAGACGATGCTGCTAGCGCGCGAGATCAAGTCGCACGACGAGATCACGCTGCTCAACATGGCTGCGGCGATGGTCGACGGCGTGTATCAGGACATCGCCGAGGCGCTCAAAGCCGGCGTCAAGGAGTCGCAGATCGTCGCGCTCGCCACGAGCCGGCTCTACGAGATGGGCTCCGACTGCGTCGAGGCCATCAACTCGATCTCGGGCGAGCGCTGCTCGCCGCACCCGCACAACTTCACGGACCGCTTGATCCGCCCCGGCGATCAGGCGTTCTTCGACATCATTCACTCGTTCATCGGCTACCGCACGTGCTACTACCGCACGTTCTCGGTCGGCCGCGCGACGAGCGCGCAGCGCACCGCGTATCGCAAGGCGCGCGAGTGGATGGACAACGCCATCGCGCTGCTCAAGCCCGGCATGGGCAGCGACGAGGTCGCGAAGGCCCTGCCGACGGCTCAGGACATCGGCTTCGCGAGCGAGATCGATGCGTTCGGCTTGAACTTCTGCCACGGCTTGGGGCTAGGTCTCCACGAGCGCCCGCTGATCTCGCGCGTCACGTCGTTCCGTGAGCCGATCGAGCTCAAGGTGGGCATGGTGTTCGCCGTCGAGACGTACTGTCCGGCCACGGACGGCTTCTCGGCCGCGCGAATCGAGGAAGAGGTGGTGCTCACGCCGGACGGCGCGAAGATCATCACGCTGTATCCGGCGGACGAGCTCCCGATCGCGAATCCGTACTGAGCGATTCCGCGCGCCGGACTCGCGGCGTCAGTCGTCGTCGGTCTCGAGGGTCGGCTGCGTCGCGAGCTTGCGGAAGCGCTTCAGCAGCTCGAGCAGCTGATCGCGCTCGCGCAGCCCCAGCTCGCGCGCCAAATCGTCCTCGAGCCTCCGGTGCAGGTCGAGCAGCTTCAGCGTGAACTTCGTGCCGGCCGGCGTCAGGGCGACGACGTGAGCGCGGCGATCGTTGTCGCTCGGGCGGCGCGCGATGAGGTTGCGATTCTCGAGCTCGGCCATCACGGGCACCATGTTGGCGCGCTTGATGCGGAGCTTCTTGCCGAGCTCGGCCTGCGTGATGCCCGGGTTCTCGTAGATCGTGCCGAGCACCGACAGCGTCACGGGGCGTATTCCGAGCGGCCCGAAGACTGCGGCGAAGCGCTGCTTCTGCACGCCGTGCGCGTGGCGCAGGTTGTACCCCATGAGGTCGTCGAGCGCGACTCCGAAAGCAGGCGCCCGAGGTGCCGCCGATCGCCGCCGTTTCGATTCCGTTGCCAGAGCCGCCTCTCTTGCTGTCTTCCATCGCGCAGCAGCCGGCGATATTGGTAGAAGCTGCCCGCACTTGCAAGTTTCGTTGTCCGTGGCGGAGCTCCTCAGCGACGACGCTCTTCGAGCAGCCTCTGAAGCAGCGCAATGGTCTCGGGCTTGCGCTGCGGCGGATGGGTCGCGAGAAACACACCCTCCGCCCAGACGAGGGGCGTGCGGCCATGTCGATCCGGCCGATCGAGTGCGGCCCCTCGGGCCGCGAGGAACTCGATGATCTCGTTGGAGCCGCGGTTCGCGGCGCCGTGAATGGCCGCCAGTCCCATGGAGTTGGTCGCGTCGACGTCGAGCCCGAGCTCGTAGCAGAGCTCCACGGCGTCGAGGAGCGCAGCGGGGCCATGGTCGAACGTTTGGTTGAATACCCAGTTGACGCCGGCAGCGGCCATCAAAGGCGTCGTGCCGGCGAACGTGGGCGTGCTCGCGTCGGCGCCGTGCGCGAGCAGCAGGCGCATGACCGTGACGTCGCCGGCGAGCGCGGCGCGCAAGAACGGCGTTTGACCCGTGAAGTCGACCCACGAAAGGGAGCCGAGTGGCGTCAGGAAACGCCGCTCGGGCGGATACTCGCGCGTGCGCGCGTTCGGGTTGGCGCCGCGCTCGAGCAGCAACTCGATCAGCGCAAGCGCGCTCTCCCGATCGATCCCGTTGTCGCGCTCGGGACCGTTGACGTCGAGATTTCGTACGTCGACGGCGGCCCAGAGCGCAGTCTCGCCGTACCAGTCGACGGCGTTGACATTGGCGCCGCGCTCGATGAGAAAGCGCGCGACCTCGAAGTGCTCGAGGTCGGCGGATGCGCCGCGCGCGGCCGCGACGCTCGCGTTCAAGATCGCGTTCAGGAGCGGCGTCACCCCGTCGGCATCGGCGAGCTCGAGATTCGCGCCCGCATCGACGAGGAGCCGCGCCACGTCCGCGTCGCCGCGCCGCGTTGCGTAGAGCAGCGGTGTTTTTGCTCCGGGCACCGGCGCGCGCATGCCGCGATCGGGCCAGCCGCCGCGAATGATGCCGACGCCTTTCGAGCCTGCGTTGTCGCCGGGGAGCCGGAAGCTCGGCACGGCGCCGGCGCGCGTCTGCGCGTCCACGTCGGCGCCCGCCTCGAGCAGCAGTCGAACGAGCTCGGCATGCCCTTCGCGGGCCGCGATCATCAGCGCCGTTTGCTCGTATTTGTCGTCGCGCGCGTCGACGGGGGCGCCCGCCGCGAGCAGCCGGGCTGCGATCGCGGCATCGCCAGCTCGCGCGGCGAGCATCAGCGGCGTCTCGCCCGTACCGTCGGTGAGCCTGACGTCGGCGCCCGCGGCGAGCAGCAGGTTCACGGTCGCGGCGTCGCGGTTCTCGATCGCGAGGTGGAGCGGCGCGACGCCGAGCGGAGTCTTCGCTGCTCTTCCGATCTCGGCATCGAGCAGCAGTCCTACCGTCGCGCGATCTTGGACGCGCACTGCCCAATGCAGTGCCGGCGTGCCGTACGCCCCGGGTGCGTTCGGATCGGCGCCCCGCGCGAGCAGCGTGCGAACCGCGGCGGCGTCGCGGTCCATCGCGGCATCGGCGAGGGGAGAGGTGGACTCGGCTGCCGCGATCGACGACAGCAATAGCAGGCTCGCGGCGATCGAGGCTCTCATAGCGTCACGACGCCCGTGCTGTCGCCAAACGAATCCGCTTCGACGCCAAGCTTGTTCAGCAGCCCGGCGAGCAAGTTCGCGAACGGCGTGCCGGCGCCTGCGCGGACGTGGCGGCCGCCGCGCAGCGCGCCCGACGCGCCGCCCGCGACGATCGTCGGCAGCGGCTCGTGATCGTGCTGGTTCGAGTTGCTCATTCCGCTGCCGTAAAGCACGAGCGAATGATCGAGCAGGGTGCCGTCGCCGTCCGGCGTGTCGCGCAGCTTGCCGAGGAAATAAGCGAGCGTGGTGCTCGTGTGATACGCGTTCAAGCGCGCGTAGCGCTCGATGTTCGCCGGCACCTCGGAGTGATGCGAGAGGTTGTGGAACGGGTCGCGGATGCCGCTCGCGGGATAGACGGTGTTGCTGACTTCCTTCGCGATCATCAGCGTGCCGACGCGCGTCAGATCCGCGGCCCAGGCGAGCGAGAGCAGGTCGAACATGAGCTTCGCGTGCTCCTCGAAATCGTCGGGCACGCCGGCGGGTCTTGTGGGCACGTCCAGAGCGTCGCCGACGATTTGTCCCGCAAGCCCGATACGCCGCTCCACCTCGCGCACGTCGTCGAGATGGCGCTCGAGTCGAAGGCGGTCGTCGACCGAAAGCGTGCGGGCGAGGGCGCCCGCGTCGTCGAGCACCGAGTCGAGCAAGCTCTCGGCCTGCATGCGCCGGCGCGCGCGCTGCCCAGCCGTCGCACCGTCGCCGAACAGGCGCTCGAAGACGACCCGCGGGTTCACCTCCATCGGCAGCGGCGCCGTCGGCGTGCGCCACGCAATCGTGTTGCGGTAGGCGCCGGACAAGCCCGAGCCGCCGCTCAAACCGCCCTTCTCGAGCGACAGCTCGAGCGACGGCAGGGGCGTGTCTTGGCCGAAGCTTTGCGCCGCGACTTGATCGACCGAGACGCCGAGTCGCGGCGTCGCCCCCGTCTCGGGCTTTGCACACGTGAGCCACACGGCGGACGAACGCGTGTGGTTCGCGCCTGCCGAGGCGTCCTCGCCGTATGCGAGCGGCAACGTCAAGTCGCTGACGACGACGACCTGATCGCGAAACGGCGCGAGCGAGCTGAGGATCGGCGGAAAATCGAAGCCCGCCCCCTCGCTTGCGGGCGTCCACTGCCGCATCACGGCGCCATGTGGGATGTAGATGCAGGCGAAGCGTGAGCGCCGCGCTGCGGCGTGCGCGCGCGACAACGGCAGCATCGCGTCGAGCAACGGCAGGGCGAGCGCGGCGCCTGCGCCGCGCAGCACGGCGCGGCGCGACAGTTGCCGGCGTTTGAGATACGCGCTCATGCAAGCCCCCAGATCCGCGCCGGGTCGACGAGCAAGAGCTCCACGCCGAGTCCGCCCGGGCAGCGGAAGTGCGGGCGCTCGGGGGTATGGTGCAGGGGCTTGTCGCGGTCCCTGTAGAGCGCGGGGCTGAACACGCGCGAGTAGAACAGCGCCGAGCGCGTGACGTCGGGCACCACGGTGCCGATATGCTCGAGCCCGAGCGTATCGAGCGGCCGCACCCCGAAGGCGTGCTCGGCTGTCGGCTCCGGCGCCTGCGCTCCGGCTGGCTGCGCCGGCGCCCGGTGTGCCACAGCGTAGGAAGCGGCCGCGACGCCAGCCCCGACAAATGCGCGGCGCGACGTTCGGCTCGAAGGCAATTGCTCGTTCATGGTTCCTCCGGCGATTCGGCAGCTGCGTCGGGGGCTCTTCGACCGCCGGCTTCCGCGCCTGCATCCGTCGTCCCGCGGCTCACCTGCATGCGAAACGGCGTACTTTGCACGATGCCGAGCACGATCGCGGAAAGGCGATAATCGCGCGCGGCCGCGTCTCCGACGACACGGCGCACGGCGGGCCGGTCGTCGGCCGTCAAGATTCGCCCTAGCGCGTACGTCATGAGCTTCTCGGTCACGGCCGTTACGAACGCGTCGGAGCGGTTGCGCAGGGCCGCGCGCAGACCTTGTGGGCCGCGTACGACCGTTCCGTCGGTCAGGATCGCACTCGCGTCGATCGGCTCGCCGGCGTCCAAGTCGCGCCAGCGGCCGACCAAGTCGAAGTTCTCGAGCGCAAAGCCGAACGGATCGATGAGTTGATGGCACGCGGCGCAGACGGGGTTCGCGCGGTGCGCCTCCATGCGCTGGCGCAGCGTCTTCGCCTCGGCCGGAGACCTCGCGCCCGAGAGATCGGCCTCGACGCCGGGCGGCGGAGGCGGCACTTCGGCACCGAGCAGATTCTCGACGATCCACGCCCCGCGTACCACGGGCGACGTGCGATCGGCGACCGACGTCGCCGTCAGGATGCTGCCGTGACCGAGCAGGCCGCCGCGCGGACTGTCGGCCGGCAGCCCGACGCGCCGAGAATAGCTGCCGCGCACGCCTTCGATGCCATAGTGGCGCGCGAGCCGCTCGTCCAAGAACGTGTAGCGCGCGTCGAGCAGCTCTAGAACGCTCGAGTCCTCGCGAAGCACGTGCTCGAACATGAGCTCGGTCTCGCGCCGCAGGGCCTCGCGAAGGCTCGCGTCGAACCCGGCGTCCTGCGGCAATGCGCCGTCGAGCTCGCGGAGCTTGAGCCACTGCCCCGCGAAATTTTCGACGAGCGCGGACGCGCGCGCGTCGGCGAGCATGCGCCGCACTTGCCGCTCGAGCACCGGCAGCTCGTGCAGCGACCCCGAAGCAGCCGCTTGCAGGAGATCGTCGTCCGGGATGCTGCTCCAGAGGAAGAACGACAGCCGCGAGGCGAGTGCGAAGCCACCGACGGCGAAGCTCTCGCCGGCCGCGAGCCCCGCGGGCTCTGTCTCGAAGCGGTACAGAAAACGCGGGTCGACGAGCAGCCGGGCGAGCGCGTGCTCGATGCCTGCTTCGAAGCCGCCTTCTTGCCGGCCCTGTGCGTAGAACCTGAGCAGCGTCGCGAGCGCCGGATCGGCGGGATCCACGGGCCGCCGATACGCACGCGTCGCGAGGTGCTCGAGAATCTCGCGGGCGCACGGCAGATCGTCGCCTCCGCCTCGGGGGACGCAAGTGAAGACCGCCCGCCGGCTCGGCGTATCGCCGGGGCCGGCCGCCTCGAACGGTCCATGGATCTCGACGCTATCGATGCCGCCGCCCGGCGCATACACGCCGAAGAGCTCGTTGACGCCTTCGCAGCGCGCCTCGTCGAGCAGCGCGACCGTCAGCGTGTGCGGCCCGCCGCCGACGCGCAGACGAAACGCGGAAGGTGTCTCCACTGCGAGCGGCTCTCCGTCGAGCGTGATGTCCATGCTCGGCGGTGCGCAATAACGCTGGCCCGACAGTGCGCCGACGCCGCGCGCGCGCACGCGGATTTCGTAGGTCGCGTCGAGCGGGAAGTCGTGTATGAGCTTGAAGCCGCCGCGCGTCCCGAGCGGCAGCCCGTCGACATGAGTCGACTGCGAGCCGCCCGGGGCATCGTAGCTCACTTGCGTCGGACCTTGCGTGCGGTCGCCGATGGCCGCTCGGCTGATTTTCATGGCGGCGTTCACGTAGCTTTCGATCAGCGTCGGCGACACCGTGAGCGCGGCCGCGACGTTGTCGAAGCCCTGGATCGCGTCGTCCGAGGGCAGCGTCGCCACGATCGCCGACGCGTCGTACGCCAGGAGGTCGCGAACGGCGTTCGCGTACTCGGCTCGGTTCAGGCGCGCTGCATCCTTGTAGGCCACGCTCGGGGCGGCGCGCGCCGCGGCGTCGAGCCGCTGCTCGAGTGCCGCGGCGAAGGCATCGAGCACGGGGCGCGGCGGGCGCGGCTC
>JBBIJV010000049.1:0-20191 GCA_037445815.1 Rhodospirillaceae bacterium | reverse complement strand
ACCGCCGAGCGCGGGCGGGCTCACGTCGAGGATCACGTCCTTGTCTCGCCCGATCACCACCTTGTCCCCCGCAGCCGGCACCTTGTTGTTCGGCCAGGCGGCGGGATCGGACCAGCTCATCGGCTTGGCCGCCGACGATCCGGCCTCCTGAGCCTCCACCGCGGCAATGGCGCCGCCGAGCAGCAATGCATGAACCAGCGATCCAAGAAGCACCGAGCGACTCTTTCTGTTCACGACATCCATCCCCCTAAACGAAACGCCCCCGGCCGGAGGGCGGGGGCGTCTTGTCTACAAGGCAGTTCACCTTACTTGCTCACCTGGACGCTGTCCCCGGGGCCCGGGCCACGACCGGGCCCGCTGCCGAGGATGTCGCCCGTCGAGACGATCTTCACCCACAGCGAACCGTCACCTTTGTAGTACGAAGTGGCGCTGGCCTGGCGCAACGCATCCAGGCTGTCCACCGCCGTACCCGCGCTCGCAGTGGCGAATCCCGGCAGCTCGAACATCACCCACGAGCCGGCGTCCAACTCCTTCACGTTGATGTTCAGGTTTGCCCTTTCAGTGGTCACCTTGTACTCGCTGCCCGCGCGTACGTTGGTTTCCCCGTTGGCCGTGAACTCCTTGCCGTTGCGGCTCAAAACGACCGGTATCGAAGGCGGAGGCGTACCTCTGATTCGACCGCCGCCCGGGGCAATGGCATAGACGACCGGTTGAGCAGGCGGCCTGGGGCCACCTGCACCGGCACCGCCGGCGCCCGAGCCTGGAGCTGCAGCTCCTGCGGCGCCCGCACCGGGAGCGCCGCCGCCGGCACCCGGAGGCCCGCCGCCGCCAAAGCTGAACCCAAGGGCACCGCCGCCGCCGCCCACATTCATGCGGCCGATATCGCCCGTGCACACGTAAGCGTTCCAGCTGGGCTTGAGCTCACAGGCTTCGTCGGCGTCGATCCCGGTGACGTTGACAATGAAGGAATTCGGCTTACCCGTGATGGTGCCGTCCTTGTCCTTGAACACCGAGGTCTTGTAGACCGTGTTGCCGTAATCGTCGTTGCTCCAGCGGTTGTCGATCGGCGGGAAATACACCGGCTTGGCGTTCACGAATTTCGAGCGCTCCACCACATTGTTGGAGCTCATCCCGAAGCTCGTGAACAATAGGTACGAGATCGCCCCCGTCTTGCGGGTGGCGTTGTCCTCGTAATTCACGAAGGTGTTGCCGTCAAGCTCGTGATGATAGTCATAGAACTCATAGCCGCGGATCGGGAAATCCGCGACGTTCGGGAACGGCAAGCTGCGCCCGGCAGCCTTCTCCGCCGCCGTCATGGGGTTGCCGACGTTCTCCGTTTCGCCCACGAACAGCGAGTCGACCACGCGTGACGTATAGCGGGACTGGCCGAAGTTGCCGGACGCCTGCGTGAAGCCGATTCCGTTGTCGGCCATCTTCAGGTTCCTGTAGAGGCGCAACTCACCGCGGGCCCAGATGCCGCTGTTGCGGTTCTTGTAAGCGGTGAAATCCTCTACGACCGACTCCACCTGGGGGCTGTTCGGGTCCGCGGGATCGGCAAGGGAAATGTAGCCGCCGACGGCGAAATGACCATCGGCCCTCGGGGCGCGATCCCCCATGAAGCTATCGAAGTTCGAATGGGCCACGTTGCCCTTGAACTCGCGGAGCTTCGTGCGACGCGGCCAGATGGTCCTGCTGATCTCGGTGCCCTCGAACTGGCCCGTCGGATGCTCGGGAAGGGCGAGCCAGAAGCCCGTCGAGTCGGAGCCTGCGGCCACGTTGTCGCGGTAGACGTTGTCGGGGTTCGTGATCCAGAACGTCGACACCGTGTTGTCGGAAGGAATCAGGACATCTTTCGAATCCTGGCCCGTCAGCTTGAAGTTCAGGCCGTCGCCCGTGGATCCGAACGGCGCCAGGTTCGTCGGGTCGCACGGCTTGGTCGGGTGGCATTTGGTCTGGATTCCCAGGTTCCGCACGAACTCGTTGCCGTGCTCGATGCCGTCCTCCAGGAAGAAGCAATGACCGACGTTGTTGTAGGTCACGTTGTTCTCGATGCGGAGGTAATTCGTGCCGTGCACCGTCACGCAACGGCTGTACGTGTCGTGGATCGCCGAATTCCTGATGTACTGGCCCTTCGCATCGCCCACCAGGTGCCAGTGGATCGGATACCGCGCCAGCGTCAGGTGCTGACCCATTCGACGCAGCTCCACGCCCTCGACGTACATCTTGCTCGACGGCATCGCCATGATGTGACCGCCGAAGTACGACTGCTCCGCATCCGCCGACGCCTGGATCGTGATGTTGCGCGTCAGCAAACCCACTTCGCCGCGCTCGTCCACGCCGAACGTGATCTTGCCGAAGTGCATGTACTGAAGCGGCTTGTCGAGCGTGATCCGGTTGCCGCGAATGGCCGTTATCGTTCGGACTTCTGCCTGCCGAGGGTCGTAGTCCGTCGAGGCCAGGACGATCTCGTCGCCCACGCGCCAGCCGGAAGCATCCAGCACCTCGATTCGCGTGGCGCCTTTCTCCGCCGTCGCGGACAGCTTCGTCCATGCATTCGTGCGGTCGCCGTGCAGGTTCAGCGTTCCGCCCGAAATCATGATGCCGCGATCGCCCATGCCCGCCATCACGTCTTCGCCTTTCACGTTGTCGGTGAAGGTGATCGTCGCCTTGCGCGTGTGGGGGCGGCCTTCGGTGCCGATCTCGAGCTCGCCGTGCAGCATGATCCACTCGGTCGTCAGCTCGAGGTCGACGTCGTTCGAAAAGCTGAGCTTGCCGTCGATCGAGAGACCGCCGAGCGCGGGCGGGCTCACGTCGAGGATCACGTCCTTGTCTCGCCCGATCACCACCTTGTCCCCCGCAGCCGGCACCTTGTTGTTCGGCCAGGCGGCGGGATCGGACCAACGCGATTGTGCGGGCGCTTGAGCTCGTCCCTCGTTCGCGCCTCCCACGGCGAGTGCGCCGACCAGGCCGACTGTCGACAAAAGAAGAAGTGACCGAGACTGTTTTCGCATGTGAACGACCCCCCTACCTAGCGATGACCGGCAGTTCAGCGGGGAAAGAATAGCGCGATTGCGCGCGCTTGGCCCACGCGAGGCAGGCGATCCGAGGCGTCCAGATTAATAGGAATTCTTAACTTCCCCGGGGCAAGGCGGCGCAGCGATTGCGGAGCGCGGTGAAACGCGCCCCGCGGCGAGCCGAGGCTCGAGCCCACGGTGCGGCAGAATCGCGGCGTGCACGCGATGCGGACGGGCCTGCCCTCTCGCCCGCTTCCCCGCTAGGATTGCGCACCCGGCTCGATATAGAGTCGTGCCCCCTCCGGAGGACGATTATGAGACACGGAACGACCATCCTGTGGCTGATCGCCGCGCTCCTGACGACCCCAGTAGCGGCGGCGCAGGACATGCCGGACATCGGCTTCCAAAGCGTAGGCCGCGGCCGGCCGCTGGCCGTCAGCGTGAAGGATCGGCCGCCGGTGGGGCCGGCCTGGAAGGGCAACGCTTTCGCTCCGCCGCAGCCCGGCGTGAAGCAGGAGCTCGACGGCTACCCGGCCAACGCGCCGCCGAGCGGCGTGACCCCGCTGCCGATCGACATCTTCTCGAGCAAGGACTTTTACAAAGACGAGGCGCTCTGGACCGACAAGCGCTATTACCGCTGCAACAGCCCGATGGCGAGCGAGGTGCAGCGCGGAATCTTGAGCCCGAACCCGCTGAACACCGGCAGGGACGAGGACGCTCCCTGGGGCCACTGCGACCGCGATTTGCCGCGCGAGGCGATCGTGAGCCCGTATGGGTTCAAAACCGCGCAGGAGCACTACGAGGCGTTGCGCGCCGAGACGAAGGCGCGCGGCGGCCCGAACCATTACACGTTCAAGGACTTCCCGGCCGCCGAGTGGAACGGCGTTTACGAGAACCCGGCGCGCGCGCCGCAAAATCAGCAGAACTGGTACTGGGGCGCGCACACGCAGATCTCGACCATCGTGTCGCTCCTGACTCCGGAGTATCGGAAGCGCACCGTGCAAGAGGCCTATCACCAGATGCGCGGCCACGCGATCTGGCCGTCGACGTTCTGCTGGCCCGAGGGCTTCGTGCGGAGGTGGTACCCCTTCTCGGTATGGGAGCACTACGTCGTGGCCACCCCGAAGCTCGTCGAAATTCGCGCGGGCGTCGCGCGCAACTTCATCACCGACATCAACGTCGACCGCGAATTCAACATGGCCGACGTGAAGACGGGCGGCGTGCCGCGTCTCGGCGCCGCCGTGCCGCGCTGGTACGGCGAGACGATCGGCTTCTGGGACAAGGACACCCTGATCACCTGGACGAGCAACGTCCAGGCGTGGAAATCGCACTCGTCGTTCGAGTGGTCGAATCAGATGCAGTCGATCGAGATCTACACGCCGATCCGCAAGAACGGGCAATTCGTCGGCTTGAATCACGAGGCGATTCTCTACGACCCCGAGGCGCTCGTGGAGCCGGTGCGCATCGTGCGCAACCTGCACAAGATCAACGACTACGGCGACCCGGACGAGGAGCCCTACCCGTTCATCGAGTGCGTGCCGACAATCTTCTCCGTGAAGGGCGTGAACACGCCCGTGCGCCCGGGCGAGACGATCGAGTACGAGTATCCCGACATGTACGGTCGGCCGTGGGACAAGATCTGGCGCGAGTACTTCGAGCAGGGGATGAGCAAGCCCGCCGACAACGACGAGGCCCTCTTCGACTTCAGCGGCAATTAGCTCGCAGAGCCGCGGCTCGGACTTCCGGCCTTCGACGCGCCGCGGCCGCTGGTCGACGACTGATAACGACCAGAGCCCGCTACTTCCCGGGTTGCGCGCGGTACTCCTCTTCGGTCACGGCTTCACCCCACTCGATGGTGCCGCCGTACAGGGTGAGCTGCACCGCGCGCTGATCCGGGGCTGCGCCGTGCCAGTGCCAAACGTTCGCTTTGGTGTAGTACGGCTCGCCGGGACGTAGCTCCCGCACCGGTTCGCCACGCTCCTGAACGAGGCCGAGGCCTTCTTCGACGAGCAACAGTTGGCGATCGGTGTGGCGGTGCCAATGCGTGCGCGCTCCCGCCTCGAAAACGAGTCGAGCCGGCCGCTGGTCGGAGACGTCCACGAAACGCGCCTCGCCCGTGACGGTGCGCCCTTGCTCGGGTTGCTGTTGCTGAGCGAGGGCGCGCAGCGTGAGCAAAGCCAGCGGGACCGAGAGCACCGCGATTCCGATATTTAGTCGACGTTTGAGCGATTCATTCGGCATACGGTGCTCTCCTCCGGCGTGCGTTAGTTCAGCGACCGCGACGCTTGTTGCGCCCCGGTCGCACGCAAGTGTATGCCGGAAATACAGGCCGGCGGTAGCAGAGACCAGGCTTGGCATGAAGCTCGGCCGCATCGGCGCAGGGGCGCCGCCGACTGCCGTGCGAAGCAATGTCCGCCGTCATCCCATCGCGGTGTTCGCGCACTGGCGTGACTTGCGGGACGCTCCCGGCGCGCCGCTCGGGGTGAGTCGTGGTGTAAGGCGATCAGCGGATCGGCTCGCGAGGCTCACGATCACGCAAAGCCGTGCTGGACCGCGGGGCAATCGCGCTATGCTTTTCCTCTAAGCACTGGGTCGTCTTCGAGTTGGGGGGTGATGTCATGACCAATGGGAGTCGCTCGTTCCTTCGCGTGTCTCTCGTTCCCGCACTGCTGCTTGGCGGCGCATGCGCGACCGCACAGGCCGCTCCGACGAGGTGGTCCGATCCCGCGACCTGGCCGAACGGCAAGGTTCCAATCGCCGGCGACAAGGTCACGATCGGGCGCGACAAGGACGTGATCCTCGACGTCAGCCCGCCCGCGCTCGGCGGTCTCTCGATCGACGGCAAGCTCACGTTCTCGAACGACGCCGACCTCGAGCTGACGACCGAGTGGATCATGCTGCACGGCGAGCTCGCGATCGGCAGCGAAGCGAGCCCGCACACGCGCAACGCGACGATCACCTTCACCAACAACGTCCCCAACGAAGACATCATGGCCGGCATGGGGGATCGCGGGATCATGATCTCGGGCGGCACCCTGAACCTGCACGGCGATCGCACCCACACCTGGACCAAGCTCAGCAAGACGGCCAAAGCTGGCAGCACGTCGATCGAAGTACTGGACGCTTCAGGCTGGCGCGTCGGTGACGAGATCGTTCTCGCATCGACGGACTTCGATCCGCGCCAGGCCGAACGCCGCACGATCGCCGCCATCAGCGGCAACAAGATCACGCTCGACCGCAAGCTCGACTACATGCACTTCGGCGAGATCACCTTCGGCGTGGACGAGCGCGGTGAGGTGGGCTTGCTCACGCGCAACATCAAGATCCAGGCCTCGGCTGATGCAGGCGAGACCTACTTCGGCGGCCACATCATGGCGATGCCGTCGAGCAAGATGTTCGTCTCGGGCGTCGAGCTGAACCGCATGGGCCAGCACATGACGCTGGCCCGGTATCCGATCCATTGGCACCTGGTCGGCGATGCGCAGGGCCAGTACATCAAGAACGCCTCCATCCACGATACCTACAACCGCTGCGTGACGGTGCACGGCACGAATTATCTCCGTGTCGAGAACAACGTGACCTACAACATCGTCGGTCACTGCTTCTTCCTGGAAGACGGCATCGAGCACGGTAACGAGTTCGTCAGGAATCTCGCCATTGAGATCAAGTGCCATCCCACCAAGGAATGTGTCCCGTACAATCTCGCACCAAACGGAGAGATCAGCGGGAATCGCCAGAACATCAGACAAGCCAGCGTGTCCGGCCAGGACACCCTGCTGCCTTCGGACAACACGGTGGCGGCTTACTGGATCACCAATCCGGACAACGCGTTCATCGACAACGTGGCCGCCGGCTCGGACGAGAATGGCTTCTGGTTGTCGTTGCCGGAGCACCCGCAAGGCCAGTTCCTGGGCACGGAGATCGCCAAAACCATTTGGCCGCGGCGCACGCCGATCCGGGAGTTCAAAGGCAACGTGGCCCACTCCAACTTCGACGGGTTCATGTTCGATCGGAACATCAATACGGAAAACGTCTTCGGGTTGGCCGGCCCCTCGTACATGCCGAAGGTTGACCCTGCCGACCCGAACAGCAAGAGCGTGGACGCGCTGTTCGCGAATCTCACCACTTACAAGAATCGCAACGGCGGCGTCTGGGGCCGCGGCGAACGGCACGTCTTCAGCAACCTGAGGTCGGCGGACAATGCCATAGGTTTTACCCATTCAACCGGTTCCTTCGGCGATGACTTGTTTACCTCAATGGTGGTTGATTCGCTGTTCGTGGGCGAAACCGACAACATCGGCAACCCCGTGACGCCGGAGGAGAAGGCCTATGGGCGCAGTCTGCCGAAGCGCCTGATTCCCGATTTCCCGATCCGCGCCTACGAGTACTACGACTACCGCCATGACGTTGTCGACACGACCTTCGTGAATTTCCAGGACAACAAGCAGCGCGGATCGGGAGCGCTTTCATGGCTGTTGTTCACGGGCGCCGGGGTTACCACCGAAAACACCGTCAAAGGCGCGAAGTTCGTCAACGCGAAGCCCGTGTACTTCCCGAAAATCGACTCGAGGTTCGATAGCGACAACCGGGGTGCCGTAGCCTACCGGAGCTTGGCGATCCACGATCTGGACGGCTCGACGACCGGCATTCCGGACTCTTACGTCCTGCTACACGACGGCGAGAACGACAGCGTCGCCACGGACGAAACTTGCGAGATTCATCCCACCTGGAACGCCTCTGTGTGCGCGGGTGATATCGGACGCATTCGGTTCAGCATCACGAGGCCGGGACCCACGAGGGGTGCTGGTCTTGCGCTGAAAGACGTTCCTCTGCGGTCAGCTGCGCCGGCGCCTGCGTCGGCGGCCGCGCCGGCGCGGGCGGCTGTTCCTCAACAGCCAATTGTCCTGAGCCGCAATGGCAAGGACTTCAAGATCACGGCCAATCAGAGCACAGTGCGCGCCGCAACCGAGATCCGCGTGAAGACCGAAAGACCGGAACTTGCCATTAGCTTGAGCGAAATGGCCAAAGACTCATGGGTCATCTTCGAGCTGCCGGGGTTCGCCAACGCGGCCTCCGGGAAGCAGCAGGACAGCCTCGACGCTTTGCGCAACGCGACCGAGACTTCGTATTTCAAGGGTCCAGATGCCGTCTGGGTGAAGCTGGTAGTCCCGACCGCCCCCGAGGGCGTCGGCAGAGATCAGTTTGGCCCGTTGGACACTCAAGCCAGCGTTACAGTGAGCCGATAAGCGGATCGTTGTTTTTGAGGCCGTTGGCGCAGCCGCTTTGCGCCGGCTGCTTCGTCCATCAGCGACGCCGCGCTGCCCCTCATCCCTTCAGCCGCCGCGCCCTCGAGCGACGAGCGGAGCGTACCGCTCGGCGAGCCCGCACATGGCAATTGCAACGCATGCCGGCCGAACCAACGCCCGGCGGTTTGCGTACCATATAGATAGCGCCGTGGCCCAGGCGTGCGACGTACTTCGACCTCACGCCACCGGCACATCCGGCCGCCGCCATCGCGCTGAAGACGCTCCTACGAGGGCGATCGCAGACGCGCACCGTTGCCGCCTAGAATTGATTTGACTAGGCTGATCGCGGCATGAGCTCGACCGTCGACCAGCAGCCGATCCGCCGAACGATAGGCCGCCGCCAATCGCGCGACGGGCAGCCACTGACCGCGGCCGACCGCGTTGCCCTCGCGGCGCAGGCGCGCTACCGCACGCGTGCGCCCAAAGGCGTGTTCATCTACTCCTCTGCCGAAGAGATGGATGCCGATCGGCTCCGCTGGACCGTAGACGCCATGGTCGAGAAACATCGTTGACCGACTACACCCGCCCGGCCACGTGGGAAGACGTGAAAGCGCTCGCCCGCTATCTCGACGAAGCGGGTGCAGAGTATGCGCTCGTCGGTGCCTATGCGATCGCCGCACACGGTTTTAGCCGGTTCTCAGAGGACATCGACATTCTCGTCAATCCGAGCGCGGAGAATGCGCGCCGTTGGATTCTGGCGCTCTCACGGCTTCCTGATGGTGCGGCCGCAGAGCTCGCGGCCGAGGGCGACGTGTTCGCGGACGACAAGCGTCATGCGATCCGCATCAACGACGAATTCACCGTAGACGTCATGCCCTCGATCGCAGGATTCAGTTGGGCCGAGATGGCGCCGCACGTCGTGTCGATGACGATCGACGGCACGTCCATCCGAGTGCTGGATCTCCCAGGGCTGCTGAAGACGAAACAGGGCGCGCGCCCCAAAGATCAGATGGACGCCGCCGTCATTGCCGAGGCCCTGCGTCGGCTCGGCAAACGCTAGGTTGTTCGTCCCCGAAAGGTCGCGACGCTTCCTCCGAAGCCGGCGTTTCGAGCGAACGCGGTGCGCCCCACGAAAAAGGGCGCACCGCAACGTGCAGAAAGCATCTTTACGCCAGCCCGACGATGTTGCCGTCCGCGTCGATGTCGATGCCGTCCGACGCCGGCACCTTCGGCAGGCCCGGCATCGTCATCATGTCGCCCGACAGCACCACCATGAACCCGGCGCCGGCCGAGAGATAAACGTCGCGCACGTTGAATACGTGCCCTTCCGGCGCGCCGCGCAGCTTCGGGTCCGTCGAGAACGAGTACTGCGTCTTCGCGATGCAGATCGGCAGATTGCCGAAGCCGTCCTGCTGGAACTTCTCTATCTTCTGCCGCACGGCGGTATCGGCGACGACCTCGCTCGCGTGATAGATGTGCTTCGCGACCTTGCCGATCTTCTTCCAGAGCTCGTCGGCGTCTTCGTAGACGAACTTGAGCTTGCCGGGATTCCTGTCGATGAGCTTGACCATCGACTCGGCGAGGTTGACGGCGCCCTTCGAGCCCTTCGCGAAGTGCTCGCAGACGAGCGCTTCGACGCCCTGCTCGCCCAAGTGCTTCTTGATGAGCTCGAACTCGCGCTCCGTGTCGCTGCCGAAGCGGTTCAGCGCGACGATGACGGGCAGACCGTAGTTCTCGCGGATGTTCTTCACGTGGCGATCCATGTTCGCCATGCCCTTCATCAGCGCTTGCGTGTCCTCGCTGTTGACGTCCTCGATCTTCGCGCCGCCCGAGTACTTCAGCGCGCGCGCCGTGCCGACAAGCACGGCCGCCGACGGGCGCAGGCCCGACTTGCGGCATTTGATGTCGACGAACTTCTCGGCGCCGAGATCCGCACCGAAGCCGGCTTCCGTGACGACGTAGTCGGCGAGCTTGAGCGCCGTCCTCGTCGCGATGACCGAGTTGCAGCCGTGCGCGATGTTCGCGAACGGGCCGCCGTGCACGAGCGTGGGCGTGTGCTCGAGCGACTGCACGAGGTTCGGCTTGATGGCCTCCTTCATGAGCACCGTCATCGCGCCCTGCGCCTTCAGCTGCTCGGCGCGGATCGGCTTGTTGTCGCGCGTGTAGCCGACGATGATCTGCTTGAAGCGCTCGCGCATGTCGGCGAGCGAGCTCGAGAGACACAGGATCGCCATGATCTCCGAGGCCGCGACGATGTCGTAGCCCGTCTCGCGCGGGAAGCCATTCGCCGTGCCGCCCAAGCCGTTCACGATGTGCCGCAGCGACCGGTCGTTCATGTCGAGCACGCGCCGCCAGACGGGCCGGCGGACGTCGAAGCCGAGCTGATTGCCGAAATAGATGTGGTTGTCGACGAGCGCGGCCAGCAAGTTGTGCGCGATGCTGACGGCGTGGAAATCGCCCGTGAAATGGAGGTTGATGTCCTCCATGGGCGCGACCTGCGAGTGGCCGCCGCCGGCGCCGCCGCCCTTCACGCCGAAGCAAGGACCCAAAGACGGCTCGCGCACGCAGATCATGGCCTTCTTGCCGATGGCATTCAGCGCGTCGCCCAAGCCGATCGTCGTCGTCGTCTTGCCCTCGCCGGCCGGCGTCGGCGAGATCGCCGTGACGAGAATCAGCTTGCCGTCCTTGTTCTTCTGCACGCGGTTGATCAGCGCGTCCGACAGCTTCGCCTTGTAGTGGCCGTACGGCTCGAGCTCGTCGGGCTCGATGCCGAGACGCTCCTTCGCGAGCTCCACGACTTTGCGCAGCTTGACGCCGCGCGCTATGGCTAGATCGTCTTTCATGTGCTTGTCACCGCGTGAAAGTGAAGAAGGAAATCCCGGCCGCGCTTCGAGGGGGGAGACGCGCGGCCGGGACGTGAACGACCATCAATAGCGGTAGTGATCCGACTTGTACGGGCCCTCGACGGGAACGCCCAAGTAATCGGCTTGCGCTTTGGTGAGCTTGTCGAGCTTCACGCCGATCTTCTCGAGGTGCAGGCTCGCCACTTTCTCGTCCAAGTGCTTCGGCAGCACGTAGACGCCGAGCGGGTACTTCTTGGTGTTCTGGTAGAGCTCGATCTGCGCCAGCGTCTGGTTCGTGAAGCTGTTCGACATCACGAAAGAGGGATGTCCCGTGGCGCAGCCCAAGTTCACGAGGCGGCCTTCGGCCAGCAGGATGATGCTGCGGCCCTTCGAGATCTCGATCTGGTGCACCTGCGGCTTGATCTCGATCCACTTGTACTTCCTGAGCTTGTCGACCTGGATCTCGTTGTCGAAGTGGCCGATGTTGCAGACGATCGCATTGTGCTTCATCTGCTTGATGTGCTTCTCGGTGATGACGTCGACGCAGCCCGTGGTCGTGACGAACACGTCGCCGATCTTGCACGCCTCGTCCATCGTCATGACCGTGTAGCCCTCCATCGCCGCTTGCAGCGCGCAGATGGGGTCGATCTCCGTGACGATGACGCGCGCCGACTGCGCGCGCAGCGACTGTGCCGAGCCCTTGCCCACGTCGCCGTAGCCGGCCACGACGGCGATCTTGCCGGCCAGCATGACGTCCGTCGCGCGGTTGATGGCGTCGACGAGCGAGTGGCGGCAGCCATAGAGGTTGTCGAACTTCGACTTCGTGACCGAGTCGTTGACGTTGATGGCCGGGAACAGCAGGCGGCCCTGCTTGTGCATCTGATAGAGCCGGTGCACGCCCGTCGTCGTCTCCTCCGAAACTCCGCGAATTCCAGCCGGCATGTTCTTGAAGCGCTTGGGATCTTTCTTCAGAGACTTCTTGAGCTGGGCGAGCAGAATGCGCTCCTCCTCCGAGCCCGGCTTCTTGTCGAGAATCTTGGGGTTCTTGGTGGCTTCATAGCCCAGGTGCACGAACAGCGTCGCGTCGCCGCCGTCGTCCAGAATCATGTTCGGGCCCTCGCTCCCGCCCCAGTCGAGCGTACGGTCGATGAACTCCCAGTACTCCTCGAGCGACTCGCCCTTGTAGGCGAACACGGGCGTGCCGCGCACGGCAATGGCGGCGGCCGCGTGGTCCTGCGTCGAGAACACGTTGCAGCTCGCCCAGCGCACCTTCGCGCCGAGCGCTTGCAGCGTCTCGATCAGCACGGCCGTCTGGATCGTCATGTGCAGCGAGCCCGTGATGCGCGCACCCTTGAGCGGCTGCTTCGGGCCGTACTCCTCGCGCGTCGACATGAGGCCCGGCATCTCGAGCTCGGCGAGCTCGATCTCCTTGCGGCCGAAATCGGCAAGGCCGATGTCCTTGACGTAGTAGTCGTTGTTAGCGCTCGCGCGCGGCTTCTTGACGGCAGCCATCGTAACTCTCCTATTACTGAAGTTTCCGGCCGAACGCGGCCTTGTAACGTTTCTTGAACTGTTCCAGCGTGAACTCGTGGTTCTGCGGCCCTTGGTGCTCGATCTTGATCGAGCCCATCAAGCTCGCGATGCGGCCCGTCGTCTCCCAATCGAGGTCGTTCAGGAGACCGTAGAGCAGCCCCGCGCGATACGCGTCGCCGCACCCCGTCGGGTCTTCGACGGACTTCGGCTTGACGGGCGGTATCTCGTGTTTCTTGTGCTTCGTGTGGATGACCGAGCCCTGACCGCCCAGAGTGATGATTAGCGCGTCGACGCGCTCCAGGATCTGCGCCTCGGTCCAGCCCGTGCGGTCTTTCAAGAGCTCCCACTCGTAGTCGTTGACTGTGACCCAGGTGGCGAGCTCTATGAAGTGGCGAAGGTCCTCGCCGTCGAACATCGGCAAGCCCTGGCCCGGGTCGAAAAAGAACGGAATCCTCTTCCTCGCGAACTGCTCGGCGTGCTTGATCATGCCGGTGCGGCCGTCCGGCGACACCATGCCGATGGTGACGCCCTTGGCATCCGTCACCTTGTTCTTCTCGGAGAAGTTCATCGCGCCGGGGTGGAAGGCGATGATCTGGTTCGACGACAGGTCCGTCGTGATGAACGCCTGCGCCGTGAACGTATCGTCGAGCTGCTTGATGTACGTCTGCTTGATGCCGAGCGCTTTGAGGCGCTTGCGGTACGGCTCGTAGTCCTGGCCCACCGTCGCCATCGGCAGCGGGTCCTCGCCGAGCAGCTTCAAGTTGTAGGCGATGTTCGTGGCGCAGCCGCCGAACTCGCGTCGCAGCTTCGGCACGAGGAACGCCACGTTGAGCATGTGGATCTTGTCGGGGAGGATGTGATTCTTGAACGAATCCTCGAAGACCATGATGTTGTCGTAGGCCACCGAGCCGCAAATTAACGCCGACATCCGTTCCTCACCTGTGGGTTTGCAGAAAGTCTCGAGGAACGGCGCCTCGCCGAGCGAGGCGCCGTAATTCACGTCTATCTACTTCGCGTCGGCCTTCAACGCCGCGGCGCGATCCGTCTTCTCCCAGCTGAACTCGCTACGGCCGAAGTGGCCGTACGAGGCCGTCTTGCGGTAGACGGGCTTCAGCAGGTCGAGCATCTTCACGATGCCGTACGGACGCAGGTCGAAGTGCTTGGCGACGAGCGCGCTGATCTTGTCCTCGGCGATCTTGTTCGTGCCGAAGGTCTCCACCGTGACGGACGTGGGCTTGGCCACGCCGATCGCGTACGACACCTGCACCTCGCAGCGGTCCGCAAGGCCCGCCGCGACGACGTTCTTCGCAACGTAGCGGGCGGCATAGGCCGCCGAGCGGTCGACCTTCGACGGGTCCTTGCCCGAGAACGCGCCGCCGCCGTGGCGAGCGAAACCGCCGTACGTGTCGACGATGATCTTGCGGCCCGTCAAGCCGCAGTCGCCCATCGGGCCGCCGATCACGAACCGGCCGGTCGGATTGATGTGGTACTGCGTGTTCTTGTTCAGCCACTTCGCCGGCAGCACGGGCTTGATGATCTCTTCCATGACCGCCTCTTGGAGGTCTTTCAGGGAGATGTCTGGGCTGTGCTGCGTGGAGAGCACGACGGCCTCGATGCCGACGGGCTTGTCGTTCTCGTAGCGGAACGTGCACTGGCTCTTCGCGTCGGGCCGCAGCCACGGCAGCTTGCCGTTCTTGCGCACCTCGGCCTGCTTTTCGACGAGGCGGTGCGAGAAGATGATCGGCGCGGGCATGTAGCTGTCCGTCTCGTTCGTCGCGTAGCCGAACATCAGGCCCTGGTCGCCGGCGCCCTGGTCTTCGGGGTTCTGGCGGTCGACGCCCTGCGCGATGTCCTGGGACTGCTTGCCGAGGCCGTTCAGGACGGCGCACGTGTTGCCGTCGAAACCCTTGTCCGAATGGTCGTACCCGATGTCGAGCACGACTTGCCGGACGATGTGCTCGACTTCGATGACGGCGTTCGTCGTGATCTCGCCGGCGACGAGCACGAGGCCCGTCTTCGTCAGCGTCTCACACGCCACGCGACTGCGCGGCTCTTGCGCCAAAATCGCGTCGAGGATCGCGTCCGACACCTGGTCGGCCATTTTGTCCGGATGGCCCTCGCCCACCGACTCCGACGTAAACAGATACGACTTGCTCATGGTTACCTACCTACTTTTCCGTCACATCAAAAAAAGTTTCAGTTGACGTCTTCAACGCGGAACCCAGTCGCCTGGTTGTTCAAGACGAACCGCCCCGAGATCACAGCATTGGCCCAGCGAGCCGTCTTGACGACGCCGCCGAACGCGAAGAAATGAACCTTTCTGAAGCGCGATTGCGGATTTGCGCCCTTGTAGCGCGCGAGCGCCGTGACCATCTCGTCGGGCGCCTGCGTGCTCAAGAGATTCGCCATCGCGCTCGTGCGCGTGGTGAGCATCCGCATCGAGGCGCCGACGCCGCAGAGCATCGCGAACTTCGCGAGCTGGCGTAGCGAAGCCGGTCCCGGCATGCCGACGTGGATCGGCAGCCTAATGCCCTTCGCCGTCGTCGCGGCCTCCCAGTCGATGAAAGGCTGGGGATCGAAGCCGAACTGGGTGGCGAAGTAGAGGTTGAAGCCGGCCGTCTTCGCGAACTCCGCCTTGCCGTTGAGCGCCTGCTCGACGCGCTCCTCGCCAATGGCCTTGCTGCCTTCGGGGTGGCCCGCGACGCCCACCTCGCGGAAGCCGTACTTCTCGAACAAGCCTGTTTGCAGCACTTCGAGGCTACTGTTGTAGGCCGGCTTCTCGGCCGTGATGTCGCCGGCAACGCACAGCGCGTTCACGATTCCGAGCTCCTGGCAACGCGCGAGCGCGCGCTCGAGCTGCTCGCGGCTCTCGAGCTTGCGCGCGATGATATGCGGCGTGGCCTTGAGCCCGAGCTTCTGCACCTGCCCCGCGAGCGACACGATGTCGTCGATCGGCACGCCGGGCGGATGCGCGACGTACACGGCCGTGCCTTCGGCGAGCTCCGCACGAATTGCGTCGAGCTTGCCGGCGTCGTGCGGCGTGATCTCGATCGAGTAATCGCGCAGGAAGTCCGCGATGTGTCGTTTCAGCTCGTCGTTCGCCATCGTGCGTGCTCTCGCAGGCTGCGCGCTCACTGCTTGCGCGACACGACGAAGCTCTCGTCGTTGAACCAGAGGCCCTTGTGCTTCTTCAGGATCTTCGCCGTGACCTGTAGGTACTTGTCGCCGTCGCGCATCGCATTCTCGATGCGCTCGTCCTCGATTTGCGCCACGTAGCTCGCGGCGTTCCAGGCGGCAAACAAGGTCGACGTGCCGATGCTCTGCTGTACCTCGCTCGGAAGCGTGTGCATCTCGTAGCGGAAGATCGATTTCGCATCGGAGCCCGAGACAAAGTTGAATTCGCGCGCTTCGCGGCCGAGCTCGTCGCGCAGCACCTTGATGAGCTCGTGCCGATTAACCCTGAACGGGTCCTCGCCGGGCCAGATTTCCTTCACCATCTCGAGCGCCGGGTCGTCGCCGCACGACTGAACGGCGAGCAAGCGGCCCGCTGGCCCCAAGCTGCGCACCAACGGCGCCAGCACTTTCTTCACCTTGAACTCCGCGCTCATGCGCGCGCGCCACGGCTGCGACGCGATGACGAGGTCGTAATTGCCGCCGACCTGGCCGGGCTTCGGAATGACGTCGTCGAGCAGGAACGAATGGTCCTTGCGGTAGATGACGAGCACGGACGGCCGGACGTACATCGGGTTGCCCGTCTTCTCGCTCGCTTTCACCTGCCAGCCGTCGACGAGGAACTGATCGAGCGCGCGGAGCTGCTCGCCGTACTCGTAGGAGCTCGTCCCCTCGAGCGCCACCTCTTTCCAGTTCAACGCCGCGGCCATCTGCACGTCGCGCGGCCGCAGCCACGGCGCCTCGGCGTAGTAGAGGTTCGTGATGACGATGACGTTGGCCGGATGCTCGATGAAGCGGTCCGGCAGCTTCTCGAGCGACAGGCGAACGTCCTCGAGGCTGATTTCCTTGCCGACGATGAAGAACGGCATCGTCGGGTGGCGCCGGTGCATGGCCCGCATTATGTGCGAGAGCACCGTGGCGTCGCCCATGCCGGCGTCGAACAGGCGCAGCGCCGGAGGCGTCGGCTTCAGCAGCGAGAGCTCGCGCGTGGCGCGCTCGGCCACCTTCCACTTTTCGTTCGTGGTGTTGACGAAGGCCAGATACTTCTGGCGGTTGTCATAAAAGCGAAACGGGCGATCGGCGGAGCTGGCCGCAGCAGCTTTGGCTTTGGCGTCCCTGGCCGCGGTGGGAGAGGTTTTCCGCTTCACGTTCGCGCTCATGTTCTTGCCCTTGTTATTACTCTCGACATGTTCGACACCGTTCAAGGTGGCGGGCGGCGCTTGGCTCCGCTGGCTCTCGATGAACCCGCGAATCTTCGCGGCCGTCTCGAGCGTGACGTCCTTGCCGTTGCGCAGACGGACGCAGAGCTTGCCGTCGTTGACGGCTTGCCGGCCGAACGTCGACTCGGCAATGCCGGTGCGGCGACAAAACGCTTCGATCTCCCCGAGCAGAGAATCGGCCGAGCCCTGACTCACCGTGGAATGCTCCCGAAGGAACGGCTGCTTTGTTGTGCTTTCGAGCGGCGCCACCATACGCCTCTTCGAAAGCCATTGCAATTTTTTCTGCCCACTTTTGTTGCCCAGCATAACAGTGGGCAGAATCCCACCTAGGCCAACGGCGGGGCTGCGTGCCCGTGCGTCGCGCTCGCCGTCGTGCTTCACACACGTGTGCCGCGCATGAAACGACCGAGCGGTTCGGCGGCGCGCACGCCGCCCTTGCTTCTTCTCGCAGCCGAAAAATCTATAGAAAACGCCGCGCGTGCGCCGGCTCTTGCCGCGGCCCTTCGCTTGCTGGGGGGGTGTTGGCGCGGCTACCATGATTCGCAACAGCGCCGCGCCGCAAGCATCGAGCGCGCGCGCCGTGCGGGGACAGCACACACGCCATGCGAACACTCCCTCGGTTGCCGGTCGCCATCGCGGGCTTCGTCGCCTTTATCGCCTGCGGCGGCGCCGGCGCGCAAATGGACTTTTCGGGCGAATGGCCCGTCGTCCAGGCGCAGGACAACATCGACAACCCGCACTTGGGCGAGTACGTGGGCCTGCCGCTGTCGCGCGAGGCCATCCGCCGCGCCGAGATCTGGGACGCCTCGATTCAATCGCTGCCCGAATGGCAATGCCGGCCGCACTCGGCCGCATACATCAAGCGCGGCCCGTCGAATCTGCGCATCTGGAAGGAAGTGGACCCCGCGTCGCGGCAGATCATCGCCTTCCAGACCGAATGGCTGCGCTCGACGAACACTCCTATTTATATGGACGGCCGCCCGCACCCGCCCGAGTACGCCGCACACACGTGGGGCGGCTTCTCGACGGGCACCTGGGAAGGCGATCGGCTGCGCGTCAGGACGACGCACATGAAGGAGGATTACTACCGCCGCAACGGCGTGCCGCAGAGCGACGTCGCCACGTTGACGGAGTATCTGATCCGCCGCCGCTTCGACAATCAGGATTACTTGACTTGGGTCATCGTCGCATACGACCCCGTGTATCTGACGGAGCCGTTGATTCGCAGCACCGAGTATCGGCTGAACCTCGCGCAGCAGGTGCCGCCCTACCCCTGCACGATCGTAACCGAGGTGGTGCGCCCCGAAGGCTACGTGCCGCATTGGCTGCCCGGCACAAACGACCAGATCTACAGCTTCTCCGACTATTACGGCCTGCCGCACGAGCTCTACTTCGACGGCGCCGAGACGATGTACCCCGAATACCGCGACAAGCTCGCGCGCTTGGGCTACACGTCGGCGCAGCGGGCGCCGCAGCGAGACTGACGATGGCCCGCTACGCGCCCCGAGCACTGCTTCGCCGTGCCGCCGCTTGCCTCGCGGCTACGGCGGTGCTCACCGTCGCTGCCGCACCGGCGGCCGACGCGCAATCGCGAGGACCCCAGCGCGCGCAGCAGCGCGAAGAGACGCCCGGCGAGCTCCACTGG
Organism: Rhodospirillaceae bacterium; assembly: GCA_037445815.1. Classification (GTDB taxonomy): domain Bacteria; phylum Pseudomonadota; class Gammaproteobacteria; order Steroidobacterales; family Rariloculaceae; genus FEN-1219. The sequence continues at coordinate 1,519 of JBBIJV010000049.1, read as the reverse complement.
TGGCCCGTGCGCAAAAACATCTGGATGCTCGTCGGCGCCGGAACGAACATCGCGGCTTCGGTCGGGCCCGACGGCGTCATGCTCGTCAACTCCGGCGAGGCGCGGTACAGCGAGCGCGTGATGACCGCGATCAGGGAGCTCCAGGCGCAGCTCAACGCGTTCGGCTTCCTCGACGTGTACCTGCCGCCGCGCGGGGGCGCCGAGACGCGCTCGCGGTTCCCCGTCAACACGCACGCTCCGCCCAAGCCCGTGCGCTACATCATCAATACGAGCTCGCTGCCGCACAGCATCGGCGGCAACGAGGCGATCGCGGCGCAAGGCATCACGTACACGGGCGGAAACGTCGCAGGTACGATCGCGGATTCGTCGGAGGGCGCGGCCGTGCTCGCGCACGAGAACGTGCTGAATCGCATGGTCGAGGCCGACATGCCGTTCGGCGCCTTGCCCACGGAGACGTTTTTCACGCGCGACTACAAGATCAGCACTTTCTTCAACGACGAAGGCATACAGATCTTCCACGTGCCGAACGGCACGACGGACGGCGACAGCTTCGTATTCTTTCGCGGCTCCGACGTCATCGCCGCGGGCGATCTCGTGAACATGGACAGTTTTCCGATCATCGACGTCGACTCGGGCGGCAGCATCAACGGCGTGCTCGCCGGGCTGAACGCGATCTTGAAGCTCGCGATCCCCGAGTTCCGCACCGAAGGCGGCACGATGATCATCCCGGGGCACGGGCGGCTCGCCGATTCGGCCGACGTCGGCTATTACCGCGACATGCTCACGATCATTCGCGATCAGGTTCAAGCGCTGATCGACGAAGGGCTGACGCTTCAGCAGGTCATCGAGCGCCGGCCCACCTTCGGCTACGAGGGGCGATTCGGCTCCAAGGGCGGCTCGTGGACCACGGAGATGTTCATCGAAGCCGTCTACCGCAGCTTGAAGGAACAAGGTTCTTGACGTTCGTTTGCTGATTCGGAGGTCTGTCGTGAAGCGAAAATGGACCCTTTGTATGGCCGCTGGCGCGCTGCTCTCGGGAGTGTCGGCCTCCGCGCATCACTCGTTCACCGCCACCTACGACGAGAGTAAGACAGTTCAGATCGAAGGCGAGCTGGTGCAGTTCATGTTCCGTAACCCGCACGCGTGGGTGCACGTGATGGCGCCCGACGAGAACGGCGAGATGCAGCGCTGGGGCGTCGAATGGGGCGGCGCCGGCGCACTGACGGGCCAAGGCATCACGCGCGACTCCCTGAAGGTGGGCGACAAGGTCGTCATCACGGGCAACCCGGGCCGCAATCCGATCGACCATCGGCTCCGCATGCGGAGCTTGCTGCGCCCGTCCGACGGGTTCGGCTGGGGCTTCCAGGGCGAGACCTTCGACTAAAGCGAGCACTGCGAACGGTGCCGTCGCTCGATCGGGGGATGAAATTCATATGAACCGTGGGCTCAAGCTTTCGCTCGTAGCGAGCGCCGCGTTGGCTGCGAGCGCCGCGTTCGTCGCGGGGGCGCACGCGCAGGC
>JBBIJV010000048.1:0-20351 GCA_037445815.1 Rhodospirillaceae bacterium | reverse complement strand
CGACGCCTACGCGCTCTTGAGCTTCCGCGTCGGCTTCCGCTCGGACGACAACTGGTCCGGCTACTTCTGGGTGCGCAACGCGATGGACGAGGAGTACTTCGAGCTGCTCCAGCCGGCTCCCGGCGGCCAAGGCGCCGGTCACTACGGCGCGCAGCTCGGCGATCCGCGGACCTACGGCTTGACGTTCCGCTTCCTCGCCGATGCTGCTCGGCATGGTGGCGCTCGTGCTCGTCGCGCGCGATCTTGACGGACGTTTCGGTTCGGCACAACATTTCGAGCGTTATCGTAATAACGTAGAGACTCAATGAAATCGGCAGAAGCCATTGCCGCGTTGAGCGCACTCGCCCACGAGCATCGCTTGACGGTCTTCCGGCTACTCGTAGAGCAAGGCCCGGAAGGTCTGCCGGCCGGCGTGATCGCCGAGGCGGTTGGACTGCAACCCTCGTCCCTCACGTTCCATCTGCAACATCTGACTCGAGCCGGATTACTCGTAGCGAAGCGAGCCAGTCGCCAAATCTTTTACGCAGCCAATTTCGCTGCGATGAACGCGCTTGTCGGTTACCTAACCGAGAACTGCTGCACGGCATCGAGCGCCGAGTGCTCTGCCGAATGCCTGCCGACACGGATCGAGTCGAAGCGCACCGCGAGAAGAAGGCGGAGCGCATGAAGCGCTTGCAGGTATGAAAGACAAGCCTTACAGCGTCCTCTTCCTTTGCACCGGCAACTCTGCCCGCAGCATTCTGGCAGAGTCGGTTCTGAATCGGCTCGGCGAAGGCAAGTTCAAAGGCTTCAGCGCGGGCAGCTTCCCGAAAGGTGCGGTACATCCGTACGCGCTCGAGTTGCTGGAGTGACACGATTATCCGACCAAGCACCTCCGCTCGAAGAGCTGGGACGAGTTCACGAAGCCCGCGGCCGAGCCGCTCGATTTCGTGTTCACCGTCTGCGACGACGCTGCGGGTGAAGCTTGTCCCGTCTGGCCCGGTCAGCCGATGACCGCGCATTGGGGGATGCCCGATCCTGCGGCCGTGGTAGGCAGCGAGGCCGAGCGACGGCGGGCGTTTGCTGAAACGTTGCGAATGCTCCGGAACCGCATCGGTGTATTCGTGAACCTGCCGATCGAGTCGCTCGACAGGATGAGCTTGCAGAATCGCCTGCGCGAAATCGGCCGTACGTGACCGAGCCAGCATCCGTTTCACGCCGCATCGTCGCGGAGGCGTTGGGCAGCGCCTTCCTGCTTGCCACGATCATTGGCTCGGGGATCATGGCCGAGCGGTTGGCCGGCGGTAACGTTGCCCTGGCCTTACTCGGGAACACCCTCGCGACCGGGGCTATCCTCGTGTGCTCTTCCGATCTGCTCGCACCGATCTCGGGAGCCCATTTCAACCCGGCCGTCAGCATGGTATTCGTCCTGCGGCGCGAACTGACTGTCCGTGGTGGTCTCGTGTACTCGGCCGCGCAGATCGTCGGAGCGTTCGTGGGAGTGCTTCTCGCCCACGCGATGTTCGACGAGCCGTTACTCCAGCTCGCTACCAAGGTTCGGACGGGCCCGGCTCAGTGGCTCGCCGAGTTCGTCGCAACGTTCGGGCTCGTTGCCACGATCCTATGCGTAAGCAGGGCGGGGAAAACCAGCGTTGCGTACGCCGTAGGCCTGTACATCTCCGCGGCTTACTGGTTCACGTCTTCCACATCGTTCGCCAATCCCGCCGTCGCGGCCGCACGCTCGCTCAGCGATACTTTTGCTGGAATCACTCCTGCACACTTTCCGGCATTCGTGCTGGCGGAGCTGGCCGGGGCCTTCGCGGCGTTCTTGCTCGTCGGGTGGCTACTCGGATCGCGGGCGAACGGTAAGATCGATCGAGTGTAGGGTCGGCGACGAGGCGTGAGCCAGGCGGCGCTCAGAATGCCCCGACGCCCGTCAACGCCTTGCCGACGACGAGCGCGTGCACGGCTTCGGTTCCCTCGTACGTGCAGAGGCTCTCGAGATTCAGAAGATGGCGAATCGAGGCTTGCTCGGTCGTGATGCCTGCGGCGCCGAGCATGTCACGGCAGTCGCGCGCGACGTCGAGGGCCGTTCGAACGTTGTGCCATTTCGCGAGCGACGCCTGTGCCGGCTGCATGCGACCCTGCTCGTTGAGGCGGCCGAGCCGAAGCGCGATGAGCTGCGCCGTGGTGATCCCGCGCGCCATCGTGGCGAGGCGCGCCTGGATCAACTGCGTATGCGCGAGCGGTCGACCGAACACCGTGCGCGTCGCCGTGTAATCGAGCGCCTCGCGAAAGCACGCCTGCGCCGCACCGATGGCGCCCCACGCGATGCCGTGACGGCCTTGCGTGAGGCACGTCAGGGCGGCGCCGATGCTCGAGACCCCGGGCAGCCTGTTCGCCTCCGGCAAACGCACGCCGTCGAAGAACAGCGACGACGTCACCGACGCACGCAACGAGAACTTGTTCTCGATTTCGTGCGCCGCGAAGCCCGGCATGCCGCGCTCGACGAGAAAAGCGCGCACACCGTCGTCGGTCTGCGCGAAGACGACGGCAATGTCGGCGATCGAGCCGTTCGTGATCCAAACCTTCGAGCCGGTCAGGAGCCAGTCGCCGCCCGAGCGCTTCGCGTGCGTGCGCATGGCGGCGGGATTCGAGCCGCCGTGCGGCTCCGTCAGCGCGAAGCAGCCGATCGCCTCGCCGCGCGCCATCGGCGGCAGCCAGCGGCTCTTGTGCTCGTCCGAGCCGAAGCGGTGGATCGCTCCCATCGACAGCACGCCCTGCACGGAGACGAACGTCTGCAGACTGCTGTCGCCGCGCTCGAGCTCCTGCGCCACCAAGCCGTAGCTGACGGGCCCGAGCCCCCCGTAGCCCTCGAGCGTGCAGCCGAGCAGGCCGAGCTTCGCGAGCTCGGGCACGAGCTCGCGCGGGAAGCGCTGCTCGGCGAAGCACTCGGCGATGATCGGGCGCACGTTGTCGGCGACGAAGCGCGCGACGGTGCCCTGGACGAGCTGCTCCTCCTCGGTCAGCAGCGACGCGACGTCGTAAAGATCGAGCGGATCGAGCGCTTGCATCTTGAAAGCACCTCACGTCATGCGGCCCGCGATCAAGCTATGCGGGCCGGCTCGCGAGCTGCGTGAGCGGCAGCGTCGTGCGCTCGACGACGCGCGCCAGCGCGAAGCCGGTCTCCACGTGGTCGATGCAGCCGAGGCCGAGCAGCTCGTTGCGCAGGAACCGATTGTAGCTCTCGAGATCCGGCGTCACGACGCGCAGCAGATAGTCGTAGCCGCCCGACATCGCCCAGCACTCGATGACCTCGGCGAATCGATGGACCGCGGCCTCGAATTCGGCCACCTCTTTCTTGCCTTCGCGCGTCAGCCGCACCTCGGCGAAGGCGTTGACGGGCAAGCCCAACAACGACTGGTCGAGCAGCGTCACGTAGCCCTTGATGTAGCCGGCCTTCTCGAGCTGCTGCACGCGGCGCGCGCACGGCGTGGCCGTGAGCGCCACGTTCTTCGCGAGCGTCGCGATACTCAAGCGTGCGTTCGTCTGGAGCTCGCGCAGGATCTTCACGTCGATCGCATCGAGCGGGGGGGGCGGGACTCGCGAGTCTTGGGTCGGCATGAAATAAATCTCCAAAAATGGCGGACGTTTTAGCTGTAACTCGCTAGATCGACAGCTAATGGGAGTCATTTTAGCCAAAAGAACCACAGGACTCGTACTAGACTCGAATACGGCATCGACGCACGAGGGCACACCGTGGACGAACGATTCCAGCGGTTCAAAGAGCGGCTCAAGGCCGAAGTTCTGACCCATCCCGTCATCGTCGCGAACCCGTACACGGCCTGGTTCAAGAAGGGCGAGCTCAGCGTCGCGCAGGCGCGTGCGTTCCTGGTCCAGTTCTCGGTATTCTCCAATCAATTCCTCGTCGCGCAGCTTCAGAAGGTGCTGAATGCAGAGACGATCGAGGAGATGCGCGCCTCGAAAGAGATCCTCGCGAATGAGATCGGTGTGGGCTTCCGCAGCACCCGTGGCGCCGGCGACGCGGAGCTCGGCGGCATCGAGGGCAGCATCGAGGGCGGCACGTTCCACTTCCGCGCCGCGCACTTCGAGCTGCTCGTCCGCATGGCGCGGCAGTTCGGGCTCGAGTTCGCCGAGCTCGGCAAGCGCCGCTCCGGGACGCCCTCCACGCTTCTCTTTTGCGACGAGCTCACGCGGCTCTACGCGCACGAGGACTACGCAATCGCGGCGGCCGCATCGTGGGCCGTCGAGAACTGGGCCGCAGCCGGCTTCTGGGACGAGCTCGTGCAGGGCTGGCAGCGTTACGCCGAGCGCAACGGCATGAGCGCGCTGAACGTCGCATTTTTCACCTGGCACGCGCGGCTCGAGGCCAACCACGCCCGCCATACGTGGGAGGAGCTCGAGGAGTTCTACTCGCACCGCGCCGTCGACGAGGACGCGTTCGTGAAGCACGCGAACGAGATGCTCGACGGCGTCTGGGTGTTCTGGAACGGCCTCGACAGGCAGCGCCGTGAATTAGAGGAGCAGGATCGTCATGCCGAGATCGGTTGAGCTCGCGCCGCGGAGCCGGCGCGCACTAAAGGCCGGCGCGTCGCGCGAGTGCGTGGCACGGTTCGAGGTGCACTGCACGCGGTTTCTCGACGCCGACGGGCGCCCCGTCGCGGAGCTGCCGGAGCCGGCGCGCGACGCGCGCTCGCTGGTGCCGCTTTATCGAGCCATGCTGCTCACGCGGCAGTTCGATCAGCGCGCCGTGACGCTACAGCGCACGGGCAGGCTCGGCACGTATCCGTCGAGCTACGGCCAAGAGGCTGCCGAGGTGGCCATCGGCGCCGCCATGGCGCGCGACGACGTGCTGCTCGGCACCTACCGCGAGACGGGCGCGATGCTCGTGCGCGGCGTCGAGATGCACGAGATCCTCGCCTACTGGGGCGGCGACGAGCGCGGCATGGCCTACGCGGGGCCGAACGCGCCGCGCCAAGACTTTCCGATCTCCGTGCCGATCGCGACGCATGCGCCGCACGCCGTCGGCGTGGCTTACGCGTTCAAGCTGCGCAAGGAGCCGCGCGTGGCCGTCTGCGTCGTCGGCGACGGCGGCACTTCGAAGGGCGACTTCTACGAGGCGCTGAACGCGGCCGGCGTCTGGCAGCTGCCGGTGCTGTTCGTCGTGGTCAACAACCAGTGGGCCATCTCGGTACCGCGCGACCTGCAATCGCGCGCGCCCACGCTCGCGCAGAAGGCGATCGGCGCCGGCATCGATGGCGAGCAGGTCGACGGCAACGACGCGATCGCGGTGTATCACACCGTCTCGCAAGCGCTCTTGAGCTGCCGGCGCGGCGGCGGCCCGCGCTTGATCGAAGCGCTGACGTATCGGCTGAGCGATCACACGACGGCCGACGACGCGCGCCGCTATCGCTCCGAGCTCGAGGTCGAACGCGCGCGCTCTCTCGATCCGGTCCCGCGCCTGCGCGCCTATCTCGAGCGCGAGGGCGCCTGGAGCGACGCCGACGAGCAAGCGCTGCTCGCCGAGCAGGCGCGGCTCGTCGACGAGGCCGTCGAGAAGTATCTGAGCGCGCCGCCGCCCAAGCCCGGCGCGATGTTCGAGCACCTGTTCGCGACGCTGCCGCCCGCGCTCGAGGCGCAGCGCGAAGCCGTCGAAGCAGAAGAAGGAGAACCGTCATGAGCGAGATCACGCTCGTCGAGGCCGTGAACCTGGCGCTTGCACACGAGCTCGCCGCCGATCCGCGCGTGCTCGTGCTCGGCGAGGACGTGGGCGTGAACGGCGGCGTGTTCCGCGCGACGGCGGGGCTCCTCGAGCGGTTCGGCAAGGAGCGCGTCATCGACACGCCGCTCGCCGAAGGGCTCATCGCCGGCATGAGCGTCGGCTTGGCCGCGCAGGGCATGCGGCCCGTCGCCGAGATTCAGTTCATGGGCTTTCTGTATCCGGCGCTCGACCAGCTCATCAATCACGCCTCGCGGCTCCGCAATCGCACGCGCGGCCGCCTGTCGTGCCCGCTCGTGCTGCGTACCCCGTGCGGCGCCGGCATCCACGCGCCCGAGCATCATTCCGAGAGCACGGAGACGCTGCTCGCGCACATCCCGGGTCTGCGCGTGGTCGTGCCGTCGTCGCCGGCGCGCGCGTACGGCCTCTTGCTCGCCGCGATTCGCGACCCCGATCCCGTCGTGTTCCTCGAGCCCACGCGCCTCTACCGGCTCGGCAAGGAGAACGTGCGCGACGATGGCGAGGCGCTGCCGCTCGACGCGTGCTTCGTGCTGCGCGACGGAGCCGACGTCACGCTCGTGACGTGGGGCGCGGCCGTGCACGAGACGCTCGCCGTGGCCGACTCGCTGGCCGAGGAAGGCATCGGCGCCGAGGTCATCGACGTGGCGACGATCGCGCCGCTCGACATGCAGACGATTCTCGAGTCCGTCGAGAAGACCGGCCGCTGCGTCATCGTGCACGAGGCCGCGCGCAACGTCGGCGTCGGCGCCGAGATCGCGGCGCGGCTCGCGGACGAAGGTCTGCTGACGCTGCAAGCGCCCGTGAAGCGCGTGACGGGCTACGACACCGTCGTGCCGCTCGCGAAGCTCGAGCAGCGCTACATCCCGCAGCCCCACCGCATCGAGGCGGCCGTCCGCGAGCTATTGGAGGCGGCATGAGCATCTTCAGGCTGCCCGATTTGGGCGAAGGGTTGCAGGAGGCCGAAATCAGCGCTTGGCACGTGACGCCGGGCGCCACGGTCGCCGCCGATCAGCCGCTGCTCGAGGTCGAGACGGACAAGGCCCTCGTCGACATTCCGAGCCCGCGGGCCGGGAAGGTCGTGCGAACGTTCGGCGAGCCCGGCGATCTGCTCAAGGTGGGCGATCCGCTGGTCGAGTTCGAGGGCGAGGAAAAGGACAAGGACAAGGACAAAGCCGAGACCTCGGCTGATGCCGGCACCGTCGTCGGCCGCGTCGAGACGAGCGCGAAGGTGACGCGCGAGAAGGCGACGGTCGTGGGCCGCACGTCGGCCGCGGGTATCAAGGCGACGCCGGCCGTGCGCGCGCTGGCGCGCAAGCTCGACGTGGACCTCTCCGTCGTCACGCCGACGGGGCCGAACGACACGATCACGGCCAAGGACGTGGAGCGAGTTGCACGCATCTTTCGCGAGCTCGGGCCGCTCGATCGACTTCACGGCGTGCGGCGCACGATGGCGCGCAGCATGGCGCAGGCGCACGCCGAGGTGGCGCCCGTCACGATCTCGGACGACGCCGACATTGCGGCGTGGTGGCCGGCGAAGCGCGAGCTCATGCTCCGCCTGATCCGCGCGATCGCGGCCGCGTGCAAAGCGGAGCCCGCGCTCAATGCGTGGTTCGACAGCCACGCCCTCGGCCGGCGTCTGCTCGAGAAGATCGATCTGGGCATCGCCGTCGATACGCCGGACGGCTTGTTCGTGCCCGTGCTGCGCGACGTCGGCCGGCGTACGCCGGAGGACCTCGCGGCGGGGCTCGAGCGGCTGCGGCGCGACGTCGAGCGACGCACGATCCCCCCCGAAGAGATGCGCGGCTACACGTTCACGCTGTCGAACTTCGGCACGTTCGGCGGCCGCTACGCGAACCCGATCGTGCAGCCGCCCACCGTCGCAATCCTCGGCGCCGGCAAGATTCGCAACGCCGTCGTCGCGGTCGACGGCGCGCCGGCCGTGCATCCGGTGCTGCCGCTGTCGTTGACGTTCGACCACCGCGCCTGCACGGGCGGCGAGGCGACGCGCTTCCTCGCGGCCGCGATCCGCGATCTCGAGCGCGGCTGACGGCCATGCGCGACTTCGATTTCGGATTGCCGGCCGAAGTCGACGAGCTGCGCGAGCACGTCGCGCGGTTCGCGGCCGAGCGAATCGCACCGCGCGCGGCCGAGATCGACGCGAGCAACCGCTTCCCGCGCGACTTGTGGCCCGAGCTCGGCGAGCTGGGGCTCCACGGCATCACCGTCGAGCCCGAGCACGGCGGCGCGGGCTTGAGTTATCTGGCGCACGTCGTCGCGATGGAGGAGGTGAGCCGCGCCTCGGCGGCCGTCGGCCTCTCGTACGCGGCGCACTCGAACCTCTGCGTGAACCAAATCCGGCTCTGGGGCACGGAAGAGCAGAAGCGGCGCTTCTTGCCCAAGCTCTTGACCGGCGAGCACGTCGGCGCGCTCGCGATGAGCGAGGCAAACGCCGGCTCCGACGTGCTCGCGATGCGCGCCACCGCCGAGCCCGACGGCGACGGCTACGTGTTGAACGGCACGAAAATGTGGATCACGAACGGACCCGAGGCCGACGTGCTCGTCGTCTATGCGCGCCTCGGCGGTGCAGCGGCGGAGAGGGACGGCAGTGGCCCGGCGATCAGCGCGTTCATCGTCGAGAAGGCGATGCCGGGCTTTGCGGCGGAGCCCAAGCTCGACAAACTCGGCATGCGCGGCTCCGATACGTCGGGGCTCGTGTTCCGCGACTGCCGCATTCCGGCCACGCACGTGCTGCCCGGGAACGGCAAGGAAATCCTGATGTCGGGGCTCGACACGGAGCGCGTCGTGCTCGCCGGCGGCGCGCTCGGCATCATGCGCGCGTGCTTCGACGTGACGATGCCGTACGTGCACGAGCGCAAGCAGTTCGACCGGCCGATCGGCAGCTTCGAGTTGATGCAGGGCAAGCTTGCCGACATGTATAGCGCGATGAACTCGGCGCGCGCCTACGTCTACGCCGTGGCCGCGGCCTACGATCGAGGGCGTAGAACGCGCTATGACGCGGCGGCGGCGATCCTGCGCGCGTCCGAGGCCGCCACGTGGGTGGCGAGCCAGGCGATTCAGGCGCTCGGCGGCAACGGCTACACGAACGAGTATCCGGCGGGCCGGCTGTGGCGCGACGCCAAGCTCTACGAGATCGGTGCCGGCACGAACGAGGTTCGCCGCATGCTGATCGGCCGCGAGCTGTTCGCCGCCACGGCGGAGTAGCGCCAACATGCCGAAGTTCCGCAGCAAAGTCGCCGTCGAATCCGAGGAATTCAAACGCAACGCCGCCGCGAACCGCGCGCTGGCCGCCGATCTCGAGCGGCTGCGCGAGGAGATCATGCGTGGCGGCAACGAGCGGGCGCGCGCGCGGCACGTCGAGCGCGGCAAGCTGCTCGTGCGCGACCGCGTCGCCGCGCTGCTCGACGTCGGATCGCCGTGGCTAGAGATCGGGCTCCTGGCCGCGCACGAGGTCTATGGCGATGCCGTGCCGGCCGCCGGCCTCGTCTGCGGCGTCGGCACGATTGCCGGCGTGCCTGCGATGGTCGTGGCGAACGACGCCACGGTAAAGGGCGGCACGTACTACCCGCTGACGGTGAAGAAGCACCTGCGCGCGCAGGAGATTGCGCTCGAGAACCGCCTGCCGTGCGTCTATCTCGTCGACTCGGGCGGCGCGTTCCTGCCGCTCCAGGACCAAGTGTTTCCGGACCGCGAGCACTTCGGCCGCATCTTCTACAACCAGGCACAGATGTCGGCCCGCGGGGTACCGCAGATCGCCGTCGTCATGGGCTCGTGCACGGCCGGCGGCGCGTACGTGCCCGCGATGTCCGACGAGACGATCATCGTCAAGCACCGCGGCACGATCTATCTCGCGGGGCCGCCGCTCGTCAAAGCCGCGATCGGCGAGGACGTCGACGACGAGACGCTCGGCGGCGCCGACGTCCATACGCGGATTTCCGGCGTGGCGGATTCACTCGCCGACGACGATGCGCACGCATTGACGCTCGCGCGCGCCGTCGTCGCGCACTCGAACCTCGCGCCGCCGGCCGGTCTCTCGCTCGACGGCGGATCGCCCCCGGAGTATCCGGCCGAGGAGCTCTACGGCATCGTGCCGGCGGACCTGCGCTACGGCTACAACGTGCGCGAGGTGCTCGCGCGCATCGTCGACGCCTCGGAGCTCGACGAGTTCAAGCCGCGCTACGGCACGACGCTCGTCTGCGCGTTCGCGGAACTTTATGGCCGCCGCGTCGGCATCCTCGCCAACAACGGCATCCTCGTGTCCGAGGCGGCGCTCAAAGGAACGCACTTCATCGAGCTCTGCAACCGCCGCGGCATACCGCTTTTGTTCTTGCAGAACATCGCCGGCTTCATGGTGGGCAAGGATGCGGAGCGGCGCGGCATCGCGAAGGACGGGGCGAAGCTCGTCACGGCCGTCGCCGGCGCGCGCGTGCCGAAGCTCACGCTGATCATCGGCGGCTCGTTCGGCGCCGGCAACTACGGCATGTGCGGCCGCGCCTTCGGGCCGCGGTTCCTGTGGACGTGGCCGAGCTCGCGCATCGCCGTGATGGGCGGCGAGCAGGCCGCCACGGTACTCGCGCGCGTGCGCGAGAAGAACGCCGGCGCGGGCGACGACGCGCTGCGCGACGAGATCAGGGCGCAGTACGAGCGCCAGTCGCACCCGTACTACGCGAGCGCGCGGCTCTGGGACGACGGCGTCATCGATCCCGTCGCCACGCGGCAGGTGCTCGGCTTGAGCTTGCTCACGGCGCTCAATGCGCCGCTCGCTCCCGAGACGCCGTTCGGCGTGCTGCGCATGTGAGGCTGCCATGAAGAGCGCGCCGCTCCCACTGCTCTTGCGCTCGATGCTGTTCGTGCCTGGCGACAGCGAGAAGAAGCTCGCGAGCGCGGCGAACGTGCGCGCCGACGCGCTCGTGCTCGACCTCGAGGACTCCGTGGCGCCGGCACGCAAGGCGCATGCGCGTGGGCTCGTCGCCGAGTTCCTGAGCGACCGGCGCGAGCGCAACCGCTCGCTGTGGGTGCGCGTGAACGCGCTCGATACGCCCGAGTGCCGCGACGATCTCGCTGCCGCCATTCCCGGCAAGCCCGACGGCATCGTTCTGCCGAAGCCGCGCTCGGCCGCCGACGTGGCCGAGCTGGGACTTCGGATAGAGGCGCTCGAGCGGCGTTGCGGCACCCCGGAGGGCGCCACGCGCGTCATCCCAATCGCGACCGAAACGCCGGCGGCCGTTCTCACGCTCGGAGGCTACATCGACGGCGCGCGGCGGCTTGCCGCATTGACCTGGGGCGCCGAAGACTTGAGCGTGGCCCTCGGCGCGGCCACGAACGTCGACGACCGCGGCGAATGGTTGCCGCCGTTCGAGCTGGCGCGGTCGGGGTGCTTGCTGGCCGCAGCGGCTGCGGAAGTGCCGGCGATCGACACCGTGCACACGAACCTGCGCGACCACGCCGCCCTCGAGCGTCAAGCGCGCGCTGCGCGGCGCGACGGGTTCGCAGGCAAGCTGGCCATTCATCCGGAGCAAGTCGAGATCCTGAACGCCGTGTTTCGGCCGACGGCAGACGAGATCGGCTACGCGCGGCGCGTCGTTGCCGCATTCGGCGCGGGGGATACGGGCGTGGCGGTCGTCGACGGACGCATGCTCGACCGGCCGCACCTGAAGCGGGCGCAGCGTGTGCTCGACCTCGCGGCGCGGCTAGACGGAGCGGCGTCATGAGCGCGGCGACACCTTACGAATCGATCCGAGGAGGCGCGTCATGTCGTACTTGAAGAAGGTCGATCACATCACGTACGCGTGTGCCAAGGGCACGATCGAGCGCTGGGCGTGGTTCCACATCGAGGTGGAGGGCGGCAAGCTCGTCGAGCGCGTCGACGACGTGCGGCCCGACGACCCGTTGAGCAGCATGAAGCTTTGGTGCATCGATTACGGCGAGTTCGGCATCGCGCTCGTCGAGGGCATCGATCGCAAGCACAAGTCGCAGGTCACGAAGTTCGTGGAGCGGCACGGCGATCATTCTTGTCAGCACGTCGCCTACGATTGCCACGATCTCGAGCGTTTCCGCCGCCGCCTCATCGAGTTCGGCGGTCACGTGCGCGGGCCCGTCGTCACGCGCCACGACGGCTTCGGCAAGCTGAAGCAGATGTTCGCTAAAGGCTATGCCGGCGGCGATGCCGCCGAGGCCAGCTTCCCCGAGTACGTCGAGCGGCCGCGAGGCGCCGGCGACGCCGTCAACATCACGTTCTCCGAGGAGGCCGGCCGCGACTTCTACGAGCAGATCGAGCAGGCGATCGAGCACCACGACGTCGAGCCGCTCGTCGACTTCGCACGGATGCCGAAGGATTGGCGACCGCCCGCGAACCCACGGCGGGCGTGATCATGGCGCGGAACCCGTGAACCCCAAGTGCTCGGCGAGGAAGTCGTCCACGCGCATGATGTACTCGACGCGCTCATCGAGCCGCGGAGCGTAGTACCGGACTCCCTCGTGCTCGATTCTTGCGCGTCGCAGAGCTCGGCGGAGCGATTCGTGTTGACTCGGAGGAATGCCCGACCGGCCCGCGGGGTAGCCTACGAACACTGCTGCTTTGATCGTGGACGCGTAAGATGCGGGCGCGCGCAGGTGCTCCGGTATGGCTCGGCGTGCCCGCGACAATGCGAAGCTGTAGTAGCCAGTCGAATACGACCGCTCGAGGTCCTCGAAATCTACCAGAGGATCTTCCAACACGACGCACGCGTAGTCCCGCTCCGTGGCAGCTTGCAGGAGAGAGAACGCGGAGTCATCTCCGCCGAGCAGGCAAGTACGTGCGGGGTCCCCGATACCGTGCTCGACGAGCCAATCGGCGGCCGCGTCGAGCGCTTCGGGAGGAACCCGGTTCCAACCACGTCCGTTATCGATCGGAAAATGGAGCTCCGAAACACTTCTGACCAGTACGACGTTGTAACCGCGGCGAACGAGTCGGTGAACGGTTGGTTGGAAGTCTAGGGCATCGTTCCACCGCGCGTTCGCGGCCACGACGATCGTTGGGCGCCGCTCCGCTGCCGCGCCGTCTGGCGGAAGCGGTTGCACGACGTCGAGCAGTACCCGCTGCCCCGTGCTTGCCGAGATCGACTGATGCTGCGCGCGCACCCGGATCGGCGCGAGCCTCGGGTAGACGGTGCCAAGCCCGCCGAGCCGGCGCGTGTCCTTGTGGTACAGATGAGGCCTCGGTGGGAATTCAATGGAAGACTGGCGCACGACGAAGGTGCGATAGGCGTCGTCGTGGCTGACCACGCTCAGCTCTCCGTCCGGTAGCAGACTCCGCAGCTCCGCTGTGACGCTGGCGATCTCTCCATGCAGCCAGTGGCAGCCGTTCGGTCCGTCGGCGAATCGGATGCCCTCGATGCGCCTACCTGTTCGGTCGAGGATGACCTTGAACATGTCTGGGCGATGCTTCGCGAAGATCTCCTGCACGAGCTCCCGAGAGCTCATTCGATAGGAGTACAGGCCCACCGCGTCGTTTACGTGATTCGAAGCGACGTAGAGAAGGTCATCGTCGTTTGCGTCGAAGACGACCGGCTCGAAGAACTCGGCATCGTGAATCGAGCGCTCGTCCAACAGATCCCAGCGCATGTGATCGGCTCCGAGCGCAAGAATGCGCACAGCGTCTCCGTCTACGACGCGAATCATGCGTAGCAAGCCAGCGGCGTCGTGATACCACTCCGTCACGCGACCTTGTCCATGCTCCGGAACCGGCGTCGGCGTGATCATTCGGTCGGGCGGCCGCTCGCCTCGCGGGATACGCGATCCTACGAGAGCGCGTTGCTCGGAAACGCGCTCGGGGATCAGCGAGGGATGAGTGATGTTGACGGTTGCAAGCACCGATTCGGCGCTTGCTGGTGGATATGCGGTGATGAGGATGTGCTCGGGTCTGTTCGGCAACGCGTCAACGAGATCGAGGGGGTACCATTCGCCTGCGTCCGTGACGAGTGTCAATGGATATGCACCGTCGATACCGGGCTGAAGTGCGACCAGGCTCGGAACGCCATACGTATCACCGAACCGAGAGAGGCGCAGCTCCGTTATTCGTGCGACGAGCCAGCCGGGCCCCGACCAGGACAGCCAACTCAATGTGAAGCCGCGCGCGAGCCCGAAACCGGAGACTGGCTCGGGTTGTCCGCGCACCTCGTAAAGATTCAGCGATGCGCCGTCATCCTCCGCGGCAAATTCCATCGCGAGAAAAGCACCATCGGGCGACAGCTCGCTTGCGAGGATGTCTGGTTGAAGCGCGTAGTCGGCTGCCTCGAACCCTGGCGGCGGCTGACCTGTCACGCGCGTCGCAGCGGCGAGCGCGAGCAGTCCGCGCGTACCCCCGAGAAGGGGCGGCGGCCACTCGTCGTGCGACGCATTGCCCAACGGCTCCGTAGCGCAACGTCCGTCATGAGCGGTTAAGCCTACCTCAACAGGCGCCCTGCCGCGCCGCGTCGCGCCGGTCGAGCGAGACGCAGCGTCTCGAGCGTTGTGCGTAGGCCTTGCGGGTCCCGGCGACCGGCGCGCTTGCTTCCCCGCGGTGGACAACGACAACGGCTGCGTTCCGGCGGCGTAATATGACGGCTCCGCGGGTGGGCTGGCGAGGTGGAAGGCGGTGCGCGCAACAGGCAACTTCCTGTGGTTCGTGTTCGGCGGGTTCCTCATGGGGCTCGCGTGGTGGCTGTTCGGGCTGCTCGCGATCCTGACGATCGTCGGCATACCGTGGGCCAAAGCCTGCTTCGTGATCGGGCAGCTCACGTTCCTGCCGTTCGGCCGCGAAGTGATTGGCCGCGACGAGCTGAACGGCGCGGGCGACATCGGCACCGGGCCGTTCGGCTTGCTCGGCAACATCGTCTGGTTCCTGCTCGCGGGCTTGTGGCTCGCGCTCGGCCACGTGATGTGCGCGCTCGCCTGCTTCTTGACGATCATCGGCAGCCCGTTCGGCATTCAGCATCTGAAGCTCGGCGGGCTTGCGCTCGCGCCGATCGGGAAGACCGTCGTGACGAAAGAAGTGGCTGCGGCCGCGCGCCACGCGAATGCCGAGGCGCTCGTTGCCGGTCTACGCGGCGCTCGCGCAGGCTACCGGTGAGCGCGCGTCGTTCAACGCTATAGCTCGTGGGGATCGCCGTACGGCGTCGTGATGATCTCGAGCAGGTGGCCGTCGGGATCGTCGAAGTACACGCCGCGGCCGCCGAAGTGATGGTTGATACGGCCCGGCTGCGTCTTGGCCGGGTCGGCCCAGATTTCCCTCGTGCGCTCGCGAACGCGCGCGAGCGCGCCGTCGAACTCCGATTCGTCGACGAGAAACGCCAAGTGCTGTAGCGCGACGTGCTCCGAGTCGTCGGCCGCCAGGTAATCGACCGAGACGTCGTTCGCGAGGTCGACTACGTGGAATCCTAAGAACCGGCGCGGCGGCGGCAGGCCGAGAATTTCCGCGAGGAACGCCGCCGACTTCTGCGGGTCGCGGCACCAGACGATCGTGTGGTTGAGTCGCGCTGCCATCGTCGCCTCCGATGACACCCTCACAGGGTGTAGAGCCGACTCTACCGCGTGCGCCGCGAGCGGTCAGCGCGGCGGCGCCCCGAGCTCGACTCCGAACGAGCTCGCGGCGATGCGGCCGCGCTCGTTTCGCATTTCGAGCGTGCCGTCCTCCTTCACGAGCCAAACTTCGATGGCGCCGGCCGCGAGATACGCAGCCGTCTTTTGTTGCAGCTCGGGCTCGGTGTTCGACGGCGACGGCACCTCGATACAGAGCTCCGGCGCACCGGGTAAGGGGCTGACCGTACCGTGTCGGGCCATGAACGCGGCCGACGCCCAAAGCAGGTCCGGTACGCGGACGCCGATGTCCGTCTCGATCCCACACTCGGTGATGGTGGTGCGGTGCGGCAAGAGCCGCGCAATTCGGCCGCAACGAAGGCTTGCAGAATGCCGTGACGCGTGCTCGGCGGGCTCAACTCCATCGTGCCTTTCTCCGTGAGCTCGACCTTGCCGGGAACGTCGGCAAGCATCGGGTCGTGGAGCATCCGCTGCCAACGACTTCGCAACTCGCTTCGAGACAGCCGAGGCATGCTCGTGCTCAGTCGCGCGCCGGGTCGCGCGGCAGGTGGTAGTTGATGCGCCCGCCGTACGCGTTCGCGCGAAGATAGTGCAGGCCCTCGATGATGCGCGCGTGGCGCAGCGGCCCCACGTCGACGGCCTCGAGCCCGATCTCGCGCGCGAGCGTCGCGACACGCTCTTTCGCCGCGCGGTCGTCGCCGACGATCGGCACGGTCACGGGCCCGCGTGCGAGCGAAGGGTCGAACATCGTCTCGGCGCCGAGCGTGCTGAACGCCTTGACGACGTGCGCGCCTGGCGCGAGCCGCGCGATGCGCTCGGCGTTCGAGTCCTCGATCGGATAGTCGGCGAAGCCGTCGCTCGCCATGACGCGCGGGTTCGTCGGGTCGACGACGATCTTGCCTGCGAGATCCGGCAGCGAGCGGACGATGCTCTCAACGGCGGTCCAGGGCACGGCCAGCACGACGATGTCGGCCTGCGCGGCGGCCTCGGCCTGACTCGCGGCGGCGGCGCCGTTGCCGGTTGCCGCCACGAGCTCGCGCACGTCGGCCGCCGACGGATCGCGCGAGCCGTAAATCACCTTGTGACCGTTCTCCGCGAACCGCCGCCCGAGCGCGGCGCCGACGTTGCCCGTACCGATCATCGCCACGGTTTCGGCGTCCGCGCCCGCCGGGGCGAGGCCGCAAAACGCAACGGCCGTCGCCAGGACGACTGCTTTCATCGAGCTGCCCATCGCGCTGATCCTCAAAAGCGTTGCTCACCGCTCATTCTGCCCGAAGCGCGTCGAGCGGCTCGAGCCGAGCGGCGCTCCTCGCCGGCAGCACGCCGGCGACGGCGCCGATCAGCACGGCGAGCGCCAGCGACAGGCCCACGTAGAGTGGCGAGATCGTGGCCGGCATCGCGGGCAGCGTCCACTGCACGAGCACGACGACGCCCATTCCGAGCGCGAGCCCGCCGGCGCCGCCGGCGCCCGACAAAAGCATCGCCTCGCCGAGAAAGAGCTGGGCGATGCGCGCGCGCTGCGCGCCGATGGCGCGCAGCAGGCCGATCTCTTGCGTGCGCTCGCGGACGGCGATCGTCATGATCGTGAAGATGCCGACGCCTCCCACGAGCAGCGAAATTCCGCCGAGCGCGGCGACGCCGAGCGTCAGCACGTCGACGATCGAGCCGAGCACGTCGAGCATCTGCTGTTGCGTGACGACGGTGAAGTCCTCGCCGCCGTGACGGGCCCTGAGCACCCTCGTGACGCCGGCCACGACCTCGTCGACGGGCGCGCCCTCGGCGTAGAGCAGATCGATCTCGAGCAATCCCTGCCGGTTGAACAGCTCGAGGCCGCGCGCGGCCGGGATGTAAACCGTGTCGTCGAGATCGATGCCGACCATCTGCCCCTTGGGCTCCATGATGCCCACCACGCGGTAGCGTTGGCCGCCGACGCGGATCGGCTCGCCGAGCGCGTTCGCCGAGCCGTACAGCTCCGCATAGACCTTCGCGCCGAGCACAGCGACGTTGCGGGCGCGCTCGAGCTCGTCGGGAGGCAGGAACGTGCCCGCCACGACGTCGAACTTGAATGCCCTGTCGAATTCGGGCCCGACGGCGTAGACCGTGACGCTGCGCTCGCGGCCGCCTCCTTCGACCGAGGCGGTGCCGGCCACGACGGGCACCGACGCCTGCACGTGGGGCACGGAGCGTAGCGCCTCGGCGTCCGCGAGGCTCAACGGCCGCACGGAGTTCAACACGCCCGGCGAGAAGCCGAAGGTGTTGGCCTTGCCGGGCTGGACCTGGATCGTCGTCGTGCCGAACTGCGTGAATTGCTCGACGATGTACGTGTTCAAGCCCTCGCCAATCGAGGTCAGCAGCACCACGGCCGTTACGCCGATGCCGATGCCGAGCGCCGTCAGCACGCTGCGCATGCGGTGGGCCGCAACGGAGACGCCGATCATTTGCAGGAAGTCTTGTGCGCGCACTCGCGTCACCGCTTCATGAGCGCGTCGACGGGATCGAGCGCTGCCGCTCGCCGCGCCGGCAGGATGCCGAAGACGAGCCCGCTCGCGACGGCCACCGCGACGCCGGACGCGGAGGCCCAGATCGGCGCCGCGAAATCGAGCACGGGAAATGCGGCCCGGAGCGCGAGCACGCCGGCCGCGCCCGCGCCGAGGCCGACGGCGGCGCCGAGCAGCGATAGCCACGCGGCCTCCGTGAGAAACAACGCGACGATCTGCCGCTTGCGCGCGCCGACGGCCTTCAACAGGCCGATCTCCGCAGTGCGCTGGCTCACGGCGACGAGCATCACGTTCATGATCAGCACGCCGGCGACGACGAGGCTGATCGCGGCGATCGCTGCGAGCCCGGCCGTGATCATGGTGAATATCGTGTCGAACGTCGCGACGAGCGCGTCCTGAGTGACGATCGTGATGTCCTCTTCGCCGGCGTGGCGCGCCTTGATGGTCTCGGCGATGTCGCGCCGCGCCGCCTCCACGGAGTCGTGGTCGGCAGCCTCGACGATGATGCGAAACACCGCCGACGTGTTGAAGATTTGCTGCGCGCTCGCGACGGGCATGATCACGGTCTCGTCGACGTCGAACCCGCCGGCGAGTCCCTGCTCCGCGAGCACGCCGAGCACGCGGCAGCGCGCGTCGCCGATCCGCAGCCACTCGCCGATCGGCGAGCGTCCCGCGAACAGCTCGCGCGCGACGGTGTAGCCGAGCACGCAGACGGGCTGCGCCACGTCGAGGTCCGCCTCGGGCAGGAAGCGGCCCGTGCCCATTCGCCAGTGCTGAATCCCGAGCATCGCGGCGCTCGTGCCGAGCACGGTGATGTCGCGCTCGCGTGCGCCATACGACGCGGTGCCCGAGCCCGGCACCACGGGCGTGGCCTGCCGAATTCGCGGGCTCCGCGTCAACGCGATCGTGTCTTCGAGCGTCAGCTCGCGCGCCGTCTCGCCGACGAGCAGCCCCTGGATGCCGCCGCCCGCCGTCTCCGCGCGGCCCGGCAGCACGATCAAGAGGTCGGTGCCGAGCGACGAGAACTGGCCCGTGACGTAGCGGCGCGCGCCTTCGCCGACGGCCGTGAGCAGCACGACGGCTGCCACGCCGATCGCGATGGCCGTTAGCAGCATCGCCGTACGCAGCGGCGCGCGGCGGATCGCCTGTAGCGACATGCCCGTGACGTCGAACACCCTCATCGCCGCGGCTCGGCCCGCAAGTCGGCGACGATCTTGCCGTCGTGCAGCTTCAGGTGCCGCCGCGCGCGGCCGCCGATGGCCGGGTCGTGCGTGACGATGAGCAGTGCGATGCCGTCTCGGTTCAACTGCTCCAGGATCTGCATGATCTCGTTGCCGGAGCGCGAGTCGAGGTTGCCCGTCGGCTCGTCGGCGAGCAGATAGCTCGGCTGCATGACGATCGCGCGGCCGATCGCGACGCGCTGCCGCTCGCCCCCCGAGAGCTGATCGGGCCGATGGCGCATGCGCGCCTCGAGGCCGACGGACTTCAGGATCGCGCTCGCACGCTCGCGGCGCACCCGCGGCGTGGTGCCGTTCAGCACGAGCGGCAGCTCGACGTTCTCGAGCGCCGTGAGCCGCGGTATGAGATGAAAAAACTGGAAGATGAAGCCGATGTGCCGTTGGCGATGCGCCGCGAGCGCGTTGTCGTCCAAGTTCGACACGTCCTCGCCCTGGAGGCGGTACGTGCCCGCCGTCGGGCGGTCGAGAAGGCCCAGCACGTTCAACAGCGTCGACTTGCCCGAGCCGGACGGCCCCATGATCGAGACGTATTCGCCGGCGGCGATCGTGAGATCGACGTGATCGAGCGCGTGCACCGTCTCCGTGCCGACGACGTACTCTCGCGAGATTCCGGAGAGCTCCATCATGCGGGGACGGTACGCGTCGGCTCTATTCCGGCGTCACGGCCGCGCCGTCGACGACGCCTTCGCGGTCGATCGAGCTCACGACGCGGTCGCCGGCCGCGAGGCCGCTCAAGATTTCCGTGAACTGCCAGTTCGAGACGCCGGTCTCGACGGGGCGGGACTCGATCGTTCCGGTAGCCTCGTCGAAGACGAACACGGTGCCGTTGGGCAGGATCACGGACGTCGGCACGCGCAGCACGTCGGCACGCTCCTCGAGCACGACCTCGACGTCGGCGCTGTAGCCCGCGAGCAGTCCCGCCTTCTCGGGGCTCTCGAGCTCGGCCTCGATCTCGACGGTGCGCGCCTGCCGCTCGACGTCGCGCACGTACGGCGCTACGCGGCGCACGTGCCCCGGGAAGACTTTGTCCGGAAACGCGTCGAGGCTGATGCGGGCCGGCAGACCCGCGCGCACGCGCGGCGCGTCGACCTCGTCGATCGGCGCGCTGACGTAGAGGCACGATGCGTCGATGAGATCGACGGTCGGCGGCGTCGGAATGCCGACGGGCGACGGAGTCACGAACTCGCCGAGCTCGCCGTTGATTTCGGCGATGACGCCCGCGAACGGCGCCCTGAGCTGCGTGCGCTCGAGACGTGCCTTCGCGACGTCGATGCGCGCGTCGGCCACGCGCGCGGCGTCCTC
>JBBIJV010000047.1:0-20538 GCA_037445815.1 Rhodospirillaceae bacterium | reverse complement strand
TGCGCCGGCAGGGCCCGCCGCGGTGGCTCGTTCGTCCGCGTCGGCGAGCAGAATGGGCCCCGCAGTGCGCAAGCTCGTCGAAGAGCACGATCTCGATCCGTCTGCGATCCCGGGCACTGGGCGCGAGGGCAGGATCACGAAAGGCGACGTGCTCGACTACATCGCCGACCATCAGGCGACGACGGTCGGCATCGAGCACGACGTATTGAACAAAGCCGGGGTCGCCAAGGAAGCGCCGCTACCGGCGGCCGGATCGCGCAACGAGCACCGCGTCGCGATGACGCGGCTTCGCGCGCGCATCGCCGAGCGGCTGCTCGAGGCGCAGGCGCAGGCCGCGATGCTGACGACGTTCAACGAAGTCGACATGACGGCCGTGCAGACGCTGCGTCAACGCTATCAAGAGCCGTTCACGGCGAAGCACGGCGTCAAGCTCGGGTTCATGTCGTTCTTCGTCAAAGCCTCGATCGAGGCGCTGAAGCAGTTCCCCGTGCTGAACGCGTCCGTCGACGGCAACGACATCGTCTATCACGAGTTCTTCGACATCGGCGTCGCCGTGTCGACGGACCGGGGCCTCGTCGTGCCCGTGCTGCGCAATGCCGAGGCGATGAGCTTCGGCGCCGTCGAGCGCTCGATCCGCGACTTCGGCGAGCGTGCGCGCAAGGGTGCGCTGCAGATCGAGGAGCTGACGGGCGGCACGTTCACGATCACGAACGGCGGCATCTTCGGCTCGCTGATGTCGACGCCGATCTTGAATCCGCCGCAGAGCGGCATCTTGGGCATGCACAAGATCCAGGAGCGGCCCGTAGTTGTCGGCGGGGTGAGCGGCGGCAGGATCGAAGCGCGGCCGATGATGTACTTGGCTCTCACTTACGATCATCGCATTGTCGATGGCCGGGAGGCCGTACAATTCCTCGTGTACGTGAAGGATCTTCTCGAGGATCCGGCGCGCCTGCTGCTCGAAATCTAGTCACCGATCGAGTCACACAATGAGCGAAAGACAATTCGACGTCGTCGTCATCGGCGGCGGTCCGGCCGGCTATCCAGCCGCGCTGCGCGCCGCGCAGCTCGGCCTGTCAGCGGCGTGCATCGACGATTGGAAGAACGACGACGGCACGCGCGCGTTCGGCGGCACCTGCCTGAACGTGGGCTGCATTCCGTCGAAGGCGCTGCTCGAGTCTTCCGAGCTCTATCACCGCGCGCACACGGAGTTCCAGGCCCACGGCATCCACGTAGCGGGAATCGGCATCGACGTCGAGGCGATGCAGGCGCGCAAACGCACGATCGTCAAGCAGCTCACGTCCGGCATCGAGGCCATGTTCAAGGCCGGCGGCGTAACGGGCATCAAGGGCCGCGGCAAATTGCTGGCCGGCAACCGCGTCGAGGTGACGACGGACTCCGGCAGCGAGGCGCTGCAAGCGCAGCACGTCGTGCTCGCGACCGGCTCCACGCCGATCGAGTTGGCCGTAGCGAAGTTCGACGGTAAACGCATCGTCGACTCGGCAGGCGCGCTCGCACTCAACAACGTGCCGAAGCGGCTCGGCGTGATCGGCGCCGGCGTCATCGGGCTCGAGCTCGGGTCCGTCTGGCGCCGGCTCGGCTCGGAGGTGGTGATACTCGAAGCGCTCGAGACGTTTCTGCCCGCCGCCGATCAGCAGATCGCGAAGGAAGCGCTGCGGCATCTGAAGCGCCAGGAGCTCGATATTCGGCTCGGCGCGAAGGTGACTGGCGCCGCCGTCGAAGGCAACGCGGTGAAGGTCCGCTACGAGCTCGGCGGCCAGGCGCAGGAGCTTACCGTCGATGTGCTCGTCGTCGCGGTCGGGCGCCGGCCCGTCACGCAGGGGCTCTTCGGCGACGGCGTCAACGTGCCGCTCGACAAGCGCGGGTTCGTCGAGGTCGACGCGCAGTGCCGCACCTCGGTGCCGAACGTCTGGGCCGTCGGCGACGTCGTACGCGGCCCGATGCTCGCGCACAAGGGTATGGAAGAAGGCGTGATGGTGGCCGAGCTCATCGCGGGCCACTACGCCGAGATGAACTACGGCACGATCCCGTCCGTCATCTATACCGCGCCCGAGATCGCGTGGGTTGGGCGCACCGAGGAAGAGGTCAGAGCGACGGGGCGGCCGTACAAGGTCGGCACGTTCAGCTTCGCGGCCAACGGACGCGCGAAAGGCATGCAGCAAACGGCTGGGCTCGTGAAGCTGATCGCGGATCAGGAGCACGACGACGTGCTCGGCGTGCACATCGTGGGGCCCGTGGCCGGCGAGCTCATAGCCGAGGCCGTGCTCGCGATGGAGTTCTCGGCCTCGGCCGAGGACATTCAGCGCACGATCCACGCGCACCCGACGCTGTCCGAGGCCTTGCACGAAGCGTCGCTCGCCGCCGACAAGCGCGCCATCCACGGCATCAACCGCTAACGCTCCTTCCGGTCTGCCGGTATCATAGCCGCGGGCGGCTTTGGGGGCCGCCGTCGGAGTAGGGAGTTTGCGGGAGCAGCGGCAGGCCTTGGATTGGCCGGCGGCGCTGTGTAGGTGCCACATGCCGAAAAGCCTGAGGGCTAAGTCCGGACAGGAGCCCGCGTGAGCGCACGGGTGGCGACCCCGTTGCAACGTGCGCCTTTCGAGAACGCCGCCTCCAGGGTGCGGATTCTCGGCATCGATCCCGGGTCGCAGGTCACGGGGTTCGGCATCGTCGACGTCGCCGGCAGCCGCACGGCGGCCGTCGAGTGGGGCAGCATACGCACGGGCGGCGAGCACGGCGAACGGCTCCGCAGCATCTTCTTCGGTCTTGGCGAGATCGTGCGCGCGTACCGCCCCACCGAGATTGCGATCGAGCGCGTTTTCTTGAGCCGTAACGCGGATAGCGCACTGAAGCTCGGGCAAGCCAGAGCCGCGGCGATCTGCGCCACGTTCGAAGCGAACGTGCCGATTTACGAGTACAGCGCGCGCCACATCAAGAAGGCCGTCGTAGGCCACGGGGCGGCCGAGAAGGACCAGATCCAGCGCATGGTGCAAATGATTTTGGGGCTCGAGCGATCGCCCGCGGCGGATGCCGCGGACGCGCTCGCGGCCGCAATCTGTCACGCGAACGAGCGCACCATGCACGCCGCGCTCGCCGTCGTGGGGCGAGGCTAGCGATGATCGGGTTCCTACGCGGCACGCTCGTCTCGAAACGGCCGCCCACGCTGACGGTCGACGTGGGCGGCGTCGGCTACGAGCTCGAGGCGCCGATGTCGACGTTTTATCGGCTGCCCGACGCGGGTCAATCGCTTTCGCTCGTGACGCATCTCGTCGTTCGCGAGGATGCGCACGTGCTCTTCGGCTTCTTCACGGAGGCCGAGCGCGCGTTGTTCCGCGCGTTGCTCAAGATCTCGAACGTCGGCCCCCGAATCGCGCTCGGCGTGCTGTCGGGCATGAGCGTGGACGGGTTCTACCAGTGCGTGCGCGACAAGGATCTCGTATCCCTCACGAAGATCCCCGGCGTCGGCCGCAAGACCGCCGAGCGGCTCCTGATCGAGATGGCGGACCGCTTGCCGGAGGCGCTCGACGGCGGAGTGGCTGCGGCGCCCGCGCGTTCCCAGACGGAAGGTGAGGCGCAAGGCGCGCTGCTCGCGCTCGGCTACAAGCCCGGCGAGGTCACGCGCATGCTGAAGGACTTGGACGGCCTGCGGCTCTCCACCGAGGAAATGATTCGCGAGGCGCTGAAGCGCGTGCACCGCGCGCAGGCGGCCGAGCGATGAGCGGGGCGGATGCGTGAGCGCCAACATCGAGAAGGGCCGCGGAGCGGTAACGCCGATCGCAGGGAAAGACGACGAAGCGTTCGATCGAGCCGTGCGGCCGCGCCGGCTCGCCGAGTACATCGGCCAGCCGCGCGTGAAGGCGCAAATGGAGATCTTCATCGCGGCCGCGCGGCAGCGGCGCGAGGCGCTCGATCACACGCTGCTGTTCGGCCCGCCGGGACTCGGCAAGACGACGCTCGCGCACATCGTCGCGAACGAGCTCGGCGTGGCTCTTCACCAAACGTCGGGTCCCGTTCTCGAGCGGCCCGGCGATCTCGCAGCGCAGCTCACGCGCCTCGAAGAGAACGACGTGCTGTTCATCGACGAGATCCATCGCCTGAGCCCCGTCGTCGAAGAAGTGCTGTATCCCGCACTCGAGGACTTCGAGCTCGACATCATGGTCGGCGAGGGCCCGGGCGCGCGCTCAATCAAGGTGCCGCTCAAGCCCTTCACGCTCGTCGGCGCAACGACGCGCGCGGGGCTGCTCACGTCGCCGCTGCGCGACCGGTTCGGCATTGCGCAGCACCTCGAGTTCTACGGACATGGCGACCTCATGCAGATCGTGCGGCGCACGGCCGGCATCTTGCATCTGCCGATCGACGAAGCCGGTGCGCGCGAGATCGCGGCGCGCTCGCGCGGCACGCCGCGCATCGCTAATCGACTGCTCCGCCGCGTGCGCGACTACGCCCAAGTCAAGGCCGACGGGTCGGTGAACGACGGCGTCGCGAAAGCCGCGATGGATTTGCTCGAAGTGGATCCGCACGGGTTCGACACGATGGACAGGCGGCTCCTGCTCGCGATCATCGAAAAATTCGACGGTGGCCCCGTGGGTATCGAGAGCCTCGCCGCCGCGCTCGGCGAGGAGCGTGGTACGCTCGAAGACGTCATCGAGCCGTACTTGATCCAGGAAGGATTCTTGCAGCGTACCTCGCGGGGAAGGCTGGCCACGCGGGCCGCTTATCTCCATTTCGGCATTACGGTGCCGGCGGCGCGTAACCGGCCCGACGCGCCCGAGCTCTTCGATTGAACGGGCGATAAGCGTCGATGACTAAATACGTGCTGCCCGTCAGGGTGTATTTGGAAGATACGGATGCACAAGGCGTCGTCTACAACGCGAGCTACTTCAGGTTCATGGAGCGGGCGCGCACCGAATGCTTGCGCGCCTGCGGCATCGATCACGAGCAGCTACGCGAGGAGCACGGCGTAGTGCTGGTTCTATCCGCGATCGAAGCGAAGTTCCGCGCGCCGGCGCGGCTCGCCGACATGTTGTACGTCTCGGCCGACGTGGCCGAAGCGCGCGGCGCGCGCATGCGTTTCGCGCAAGACGTGCGGCGCGGCGGCCCTGCGGGGGCCGTGGTTTGCGAAGGTACGGCCGAAGTGGCGTGCATGGACACGCGCGGCAAGCCGCGGCGAATACCCGAAGCTTTGATGAGCGAGCTCACCCAATGAACAGCGACCTTTCGATCGTCCGCCTGATTCTCGACGCGAGCCCGTTCGTGCAGGTCATCATGGCGCTGCTGCTGCTCGCGTCGATCGCCTCGTGGGCCGTCATCATCGACAAGAGCCGCGTTCTGAAACGCGCGGCGGCGGCGGCGCAAGAGTTCGAGACGAGCTTCTGGTCCGGCGTGGACCTGAACTCGCTGTACCGCGAAATGGCGCGCTCCGACGAGACGCCACAGGGCATGGCCGGCATCTTCGAGGCCGGCTTTCGCGAGTTCGGCAAACTGAAGCAGTCGAGCTTGAGCCCCGAGCAAATCATCGAGGGCTCGCGCCGCGCAATGCGCGTGTCGCACTTGCGCGAGATGGACCGGCTCGAGCACAACCTCGCGTTTCTCGCCACCGTCAGCAGCACGAGCCCGTACGTCGGCTTGCTCGGCACGGTGTGGGGAATCATGAGCTCGTTCCAGGCGCTCGGCGGAATGCAGAGCGCCACGATCTCGGTCGTCGCGCCGTACATCTCCGAAGCGCTCGCGGCGACCGCGATGGGCCTGATCGCCGCGATCCCGGCCGGCGTGTTCTTCAACCGCTATGCGGACGCCGTGGGCCGGCTCGAGGTGCGCTACGACACGTTCATGGAAGAGCTCTCGGCGATCTTCCAGCGCAACGCCGGGCGGCGCGACGCCGCCGCGCGCGGCGCGGGTCCCGTCGCCGGCGAGCTTGCGGAGGCCGAGCTATGAACACGATGGCGCGCAGCAAGGGCAAGCGGCGGCTGATGTCGGAGATCAACGTCGTACCGTACATCGACGTGATGCTCGTGCTGCTCATCATCTTCATGATCACGGCGCCGCTCCTGACGCAAGGCATCAGCGTCGACCTGCCGAACGCGCCGGCGTCGCAGCTCGATCCCGAGCTGCTACGCGACAACGAGCCGCTGGTGCTCAGCGTGAACCGCGAAGGGCAGTATTTCTTGAACGTCGGCGACGACGAGGATCGGCCGATCGACGAGGACACTGTCGTCGAGCGCGCGCGAACGGTGCTGCAACGTAACGCGCAGACGCCCGTGCTCGTGCAGGCCGACGAGACCGTGCCGTACGGCCGCGTGGTGACGGGCGCCGTGCTGCTCCAGCAGGCCGGCGCATCCAAGATCGGTTTCCAGACCGATCCCGGCGGCATGGACCGAGACAGGAGCCGTCGATAGCGGCGTCATGAGCTTCATCCGCCAGCACAAAGGAGCCGTCGTCTGGTCCGTCGCGCTGCACGTGGCAGTTGCGGCGGCCGTCGTCATCGGCGTGCCGTGGCGGATCGAGCGGCCGCGTGTGGCCGTGGCGGCGGCGCCGATTCAGGGCATCATCATCGATCAGGCCGCCATCGAGCGCGAGAAGGCCGCGCGCGAGCAAGCTGCGCGGCAGGAGCGGGAACGGCAGCAGCGCGCGGAGCGCGAGCGCCGCGCCGCCGAAGAAGAGAAGCGCCAGGCCGAGGAGCGAGAGAAGCAGCGAGTGACGGCGGAGCAAGAGCGCGCGCGCAAGGCGGCGGAGGAGGCGGCCGCGCAGAAGGAGCGCGAGCGCATCGCCGCGGAGCAGGCCGAGCGGCAGCGCAAGGAACAGGAGGCGCGCGCCGAGCGCGAGCGTCAGGCACGCGAGCAGCGCGAGCGCGAGGAAGCAGAGAAGCGTGCGAGAGAGGAGGCCGAGCGGCGCCGGCGCCAACAGGCCGAGGCCGAGCTCCAGGCGCAGCTCGCCATCGAAGCCGAGCGCAACGCCGCGCGTGCCGCAGGCCAGCTCGATCAGTACATCCGCATGATCGAGAACAAGATCAAGCAGCATTGGAACCGTCCCCTGTCGGCGCGGCCGGGCATCGACTGCGTCGTTCGCGTCGTTCAACTGCCGACCGGCGACGTCGTGAGCGCGACCGTCGCAAGCTGCAACGGCGACGAGGCCGTGCGCCGCTCGATCGAGCGCGCCGTCATGGACGCGTCGCCGCTGCCGAAGCCGCCGAATCCGGCATTGTTCGAGCGCAATTTGAACGTCAATTTCCGGCCCGAGGAGTGAGCGGCCGGTGGCTCGTTTTTGAAGCGTCCAGTGTGGGAGTCGTAATGGTTAGAGTTCTCGAGTGGAAAGCGATCGCGGCGTGGCGCCGGCTTGGAGTGCCGGTGCTCGGTGTCGCCGCGGCGTGCGCGTGGTTGGCGAGCACCGCAAACGCGCAGCTCAACATCACGATTACCGAGGGCCAGGACGCCGCCGTGCCGATCGCCGTCGTGCCGTTCGGCTGGCAGGGCTCGGGCCCGCCCGCGTTCGACATCGCCGGCGTAGTCAGCGCCGACTTGGGCAGCAGCGGCCGCTTCGCGCCGCTCGCAGCGAACGAAATGGTATCGCGGCCGACGCAAGCGTCACAGATCAACTTCCAGGAATGGCGCGTGCTCGACGCCGACTATCTCGTCATCGGCACGCTGACGGCCGACACGGCGGACAGCTTCACGGCGACGTTCCAGCTCTTCGACGTGCTGCGCGGCCAGTCGCTGACGGGCTTCCGTTTGCAGGCCGCGCGCGCCGACCTGCGCAAGGCGGCGCACCGCATCTCGGACATGATCTTCGAGGAGATTACGGGCATTCCGGGAGTGTTCAGCACCCAGATCGCGTACGTGAGCCGCGAGCGGCGGCCCGACGGCTCGCGGATGTTCCGCCTCATCGTCTCGGACGCCGACGGCGAGAACGCGCAGCGCGTGGCGGAGTCGTCGCAGCCGCTCTTGTCGCCGTCATGGTCGCCCGACGGGCGGCGCATCGCGTACGTGTCGTTCGAGGGCGGCTCGTCGGCCGTATACGTGCAGACGCTGCGCACGGGCACGCGCGAGCGTGTCTCGGGGCGCGCCGGCATCAACAGCTCGCCGACGTTCTCGCCGGACGGGCGCATGCTCGCGCTGACGCTGTCGCGCGATACCGGCAACCTCGACATCCACACGCTCGATCTTTCGACGCAGGTGTTGCGGCAGCTCACGACGGACGCCGCGATCGACACCGAAGCCACCTGGGCGCCCGACGGCCGCAGCATCTATTTCACGTCCGACCGCGCCGGCGGCCCGCAGGTCTATCGCGTGGGCACCGAGCCCGGCTCGCGCGCGCAACGTATCACCTACCAGGGCGTCTACAACGCGCGGCCGCGGCTGTCGCCGGACGGCAGGCTGATCGCCGTCGTGTACGGGCAGGACAACCGCTATCGCATCGGCGTCGTGAATCCCGACAACGGCGACCTGCAGATCTTGACGAACGGGCGGCAGGACGAATCGCCGAGCTTTGCGCCGAACGGCGCACAGATCATCTATGCGACGCAGGAGAACGGGCGCTTCGTGCTCGCGTCGGTGAGTACGGACGGCCGCATCCAGACGCAGATCGCGTCCGTGGCGGGCGACGTGCTCGAGCCCGTGTGGGGCCCGTTCCCGCGCCCATGATGCAACCGAACAGGCTTACAGTATTCTATCGCTCCAGAACGATCACTCTTGACCCCCGAGGATTACCCACATGAGAACTTCCGTTTTGACTTTCCTGATTGCAGCCGCGGCCGTGCTCGCTGGTTGCAATCGTGGCAACACGCTGCCCGATGATGCGGGCGGCGCGGCGGCGAACGGCGACAGCGGCTTCTCGACGAGCGCTCCGAGCGACGGCGGCGGCATTGCCGTGTCGCCGCTCGAGGCCGAGCGTGCGCGGCTCATGCAGCAGCTCGTCGTGTACTTCGACTACGACGCGGCGGAGATCAGGCCCGAGTTCAACGCGCTGCTGCAGGCACACGGCCAGTTCCTCGCTCAGAATCCGAACACGCAGCTGCGGCTCGAGGGCCACGCCGACGAGCGCGGCAGCCGCGAGTACAACATCGGCTTGGGCGAGCGCCGCGCGCAGGCCGTGCGGCGCGTGCTGATGCTACAAGGCGCGTCGGGCTCGCAGCTCACCACCGTCAGCTACGGCGAGGAGCGGCCGGCGCAAACAGGGAGCGATGAGGAAGCCTGGCGGCTGAATCGGCGCGTCGAGCTTGTCTATCGCTAGTGTGGCGCGGCGCCGAAGCGCGCGCGGCTACAAGAGGTAACGCCAAGTGAAAACGAAGCACCTAGCTCTGGCGGTTGCGATTCTCGCGAGCGCGTGCAGCACGCTGACGCCGGAGCAGGATCCCATCGCGCTGCGCATGACGGATCTCGAGGCGCGGGTGATTCGCATCGAGCGAGTCGTCGAGAACCAGAGCCTCGTCCAGCTCGCGAGCGAGCTCGAAAGCTTGCGCAGCGAGACGGCGGCGCTGCGCGGCGAGCTCGAGACGCTGCGCTTCGAAACGGAGAACAGCGACGATCGCCAGCGCGAGCTCTACGTCGACATCGATCGCCGGCTGCAGTCGCTCGAGACGGCCCCGCGCGCGTTCACGCCTCTGCCGCCGGACCGAGCTCAGGCCGGCTCCGCGGCGCCGTCGGGCAGCCAGGCGCCGGCCGCCGCCGCGCGCCCGGCCGGCAGCGACGCGCAGAGCTACCAGACCGCGTTCGATCTCGTCTCCGCGCGGCGGTACGAGGAAGCCGGCGCCGCGTTCTCGACGTTTCTAACGCAGTTCCCGACGAGCCCGCTCGCCGACAACGCGCAGTACTGGCTCGCCGAGACGTACTACGTGCGCGGCCGGTACGAGGACGCGCTCGCGGCGTTCCGCAAGGTCATCGAGCAGTACCCGCAGTCGGCGAAGATGCCGGACGCGCTGCTCAAGGTGGGCTACTGCCAGCAGGAGCTCGGCGACCGCAACGCTGCGCGCTCGTCGCTCCAGGAAGTGATGCGTCAGTTCCCGGACACGACGGCGGCGCGGCTCGCGTCGCAGCGGCTCGGCCAGCTGCGCTAGGAGCATGAGCCGATGGCCGCGGCGGCGGAGCGCGAGCCGGCCGCCGCGCGGCGGCTCAAGATCACGGAGATCTTCTTCTCGATCCAGGGCGAGGCGCTCTTCAGCGGCTGGCCCACCGTGTTCGTGCGCCTGACGGGCTGCCCGCTGCGCTGCCAGTACTGCGACACGGCGTATGCGTTCACGGGCGGCGAGTGGCGCACGTTCGACGACATCGAGGCCGAGATTCGCCGGTACGGCACGCCGTACGTCTGCGTGACGGGCGGCGAGCCGCTCGCGCAGCCGCGTTGCGCGGCGCTGCTCGCGGAGCTGTGCGACTTGGGTTTCGACGTGTCGCTCGAGACGAGCGGCGCAATCGACATCGCCGCGGTGGACACGCGCGTCGCGCGCATCGTGGACTTGAAAACGCCGGGGTCGGGCGAGCTCGCGCGCAATCGCTGGGAGAACCTCGCGCTGCTCACGCCGCGCGACGCCGTGAAGATCGTCATCTGCGATCGCGCCGACTACGAATGGGCGCGCGACGTGCTCGCGAAGCACGCGCCGTGGCCGTGCCCCGTGTTCTTCTCGCCGAGCCACGAGCAATTGCCGGCCGGCACGCTCGCCGATTGGATTCTCGAGGACCGGTTGCCGGTGCGGCTGCAGGTGCAGCTCCACAAGGTGCTGTGGGGCAACGTGCCGGGGCGGTAGCGATGGGGCGGTCGGTGGTACTTCTTTCGGGCGGGCTCGATTCGGCGACGGCGCTCGCGATCGCGCGTGCGCGCGGCGACGAGTGTCACACACTCGCGTTCGACTACGGACAACGGCATCGCGCCGAGCTCGCGGCGGCGCGGCGCGTGTCGGTGTCGATGCGCGCGGTAGCGCATCGCGAGCTGCGCGTGGCGCTCGACGCGTTCGGCGGCTCGGCGCTGACGGACAAGAAAATCCCCGTGCCGGAGCACGGCGGTGCCGGTATTCCCGTCACGTACGTGCCGGCGCGAAACACGGTGTTCTTGAGCCTCGCATTGGCGCTCGCCGAAGTCGTCGACGCCAATCGAATCGTGATCGGCGTGAATTTCGTCGATTACTCGGGGTATCCCGATTGCCGCCCGGAGTACATCGCGGCGTTCCAGGCGCTCGCGCGCCTCGCGACGAAGCGCGGCGTGGAGGGCGGAACGTTCATGGTCGAGGCGCCGCTGATCCAGATGTCGAAAGCCGACATCATCCGCCGCGGACAGGAGCTCGGCGTCGACTACTCGCTGACCGTGTCGTGCTATCAGGCCGACGACGAAGGGCGTGCGTGCGGACGGTGCGATTCGTGTCGGCTGCGGCGCGAAGGGTTCGTCAAGGCCGGCGTGGCGGACCCGACGCGGTATCGGTGACGTTCACTTGGGCCGCAAGCCGGGACGCTGCCGGCTGCCGGCCGCCCGGTCTATAATGTGCGCCACGCCGCAGCCGCGGCGCGTTTCCGCGGAAACGTTAGGCGGCTTCCGCCGCAAGAATGGGCCGTTAGCTCAGTTGGTAGAGCACTGGACTTTTAATCCATTGGTCGCAGGTTCGATCCCTGCACGGCCCACCAAATTCGCTAGGCGGCGAGCGCCTTGAGGACGTGCGTCGGGTCTCGGCTGATGGCGGTTAGAAGGGCCTTTGCGGGACCAGTGGGTTCGCGTCGCCCCTGTTCCCAGTTGCGCAGTGTCCCGACGTCGACATTCAGCAAAGCTGCGAACTTTGGCTGGCTCAGCCCGATCCGCGCGCGCAGTTCCTTGATAGCGACCGCGTCAACTTGAAACTTGCGGGACGGGGCGCGCTTGCCGCGAACGATCTCGTCCATTTGCGTCACGCTCTCGACTAGTTCGCTGAACAGCTTCTTGTTCACAGATGTACTCCTACCAGTTCTCGTTAAGCTTGCGCAGAATCTTCTTCTCCGCGACCGACAAATCGTCTTTCACGCCCTTGCGATAGATCAATAGGAACCGGATCTGACTCTGGCTCACGGCGTGGAAGTAGATCACTCGCACGCCACCTCTCTTTCCGCCGTGTCGGCTGGCCCAACGCATTTTGCGCAGGCCGCCGGTGTTTTGGATGACCGCCGCGGCCTTAGGGTACAGGGCCAAGCGCCACTGCAGGGCCGCGTACTCGTCATCGGTCAACAGCGCTTGCACCTGCCGGGTGAAGACCGCCGACTCGATGAAGATCATAGCGGGTGACCATACACCAATGACGTACGGTAAGTCAATGACGCATTAGGCGTGGCGCGCCGAAGGGGCGTCAGCGGGAAGATCGGTCTGCTACTACATTGCTACCCAAACGCATGACCGGATACCAGCGCAGATGAGTTAGGAACTAGCAACTGGGCACAAAGGGTCTTGCTCGCTGACGCTCAGCGACGCCGAATCGGCAGAATCTGCGCCTCTTAATCCATTGGTCGCAGGTTCGATCCCTGCACGGCCCACCAATTCACAAAGGTCCGATCATACGGCTGTTGACGTACTTCAATCTCAGAGTCATATTACTTTCATGGCACTGTCCAGGAAGAAAGCAACCACGATCGCGCTCGACCCGGGCGACGATAAACTCCTCTCACGGGCTGCTCGCGAGCGCGGCATCTCGCGCGCAGAATTCATTCGCCAGCACCTTGCCTTGGTGCTCGAACAGTATCGGCGGCATCCCAAGCCGAGAAGCGCCGGCGCTGTGCCTTCGCTGAGAGAACGTGGGAACGAGAGCGAGCTATTCGGTGGGGGCCGGTAGCTCGGCTGCGCTGATTTGCGACACCGGCGCCCTAATCGACTATCTCGTCGAGAGCGCGCCTGATCACTGGTTATTCCGCGACGCCATCGATCGGGCTCGCACACGCTACGTCCCGGGTCTCGTGCTCGCCGAAGTCGACTACTTCCTTCGCTATGAGCGCCGCGCGATGCAGATGTTCATGCGAGATGTTGTTCGCGGCGCATTCACATACGCACCGCCGACGCCCGACCACTTGGCGCGGGCGATGGAGGTGGACCGTTGCTACGCGGATCTCGGGCTCGGCTTGGTTGATGCCTCGCTCGTGGCACTTGCGGAGTCGCTCGACGTCCGGCGTCTTGCGACGCGCGATGTGCGCCACTTTGTTGCCGTCCGTCTTCGCAACGGGCGGTCGTTCGAGCTGGTCGTCGATCCAACAGATCCCGACAATTCCTGAGTCGCGGACTATCACCTGCTGCTACTCTGCTACGCAAACGCATGACCGATTGTCGGCGGAGACGGTGCTATGAGCGGCGCTCCGATTTGCGTCGCCCGACGCAGATGCGGCCACAACGCGCGACGGCGGCCGTGCCGTCGTGAAACGGGTACTCGAGCTCGTCGAGGCCCTGATACGGTCTTCGTAGTGCGTGCGGGACCTAATAGCGGGCTCACGTTCGAGTTCGGTGGCGGTGCTGTCACATGCCTCGTCGAACGGCACGTCTCCGGCGGCGCGAGATACGCACGCCAGCCGTGAGCCGCGGGCGATCGGTGTGCATGCGCCGCGGATTGGAGCGTTGTGAACGACAGGAATGCCAGGGAGCCGAACGCCCAATGTCGCCGCATCGCGAAGACCCCCACGGATATCGAGCCCAGCGTGTTCTTCGAGCCGAGGGAGCCATTTGCCTACGCAATTATGCTCCGGTCGAAGAGCTCTTCGATCGCCGGCGACCGGCGAATGTCGCCCAGTGGTCGCAGTTTCCGGTTGGCTGCGCGGGCGCCGAGGCGGCGTGAAGTTTCT
Source organism: Rhodospirillaceae bacterium (assembly GCA_037445815.1). Lineage (GTDB taxonomy): Bacteria > Pseudomonadota > Gammaproteobacteria > Steroidobacterales > Rariloculaceae > FEN-1219. The sequence continues at coordinate 6,757 of JBBIJV010000047.1, read as the reverse complement.
TGAGGTGAAAAAACCGCTCGTCACTGCGCCCGACGCTTCTAAACCCTTGATTTGGCCACGTGCGTGCTGCACGCTCCTCGGACGGTTCAGCCGGCTCTTACCGAAGGCCCATGGGGTGGCACCGGTGCCGATTCAAACGAGGGGGAACGACCGATGATCAAGCAAGCTTTGGGATGTTTCGTGGCGTTCGGGTGCCTGGCGGCCAGCGCGTCGCTCCAGGCGCATCACTCCACCGCCGGCGTCTACGACCCCGGTAAAGAGGTCACGGTCAAGGGCGCGCTGACGAAGCTTCAATTCGTGAATCCGCACGGATCGATCACGGTTGCCGTGAAGAACGGTGACGGCACGACCACCGATTGGACGTTCACGACGGGCTCGGCGACGGCGCTCGCCTCGCAGGGGATCACCAAGGTTGGCCCGAACGCGCTGAAGATCGGCGAAGAGGTCACCGTGGTGGGCACTCCGGCACGCGACGGAAGTCCGTTGGGCGGCCTCAAAACGCTGACGCGCGCGGACGGTACGGTCTTGGGCAACGCCGGCGGCAACTGAGCGAACCCGGGGAGATCACGATGGCTTCTCGAACGAGAACGGTGTGCACGAGCGTCGCCGCTGTCGCGACGCTCGTGGTCGGGCTGCCGTGTGTATCCGGCGCTCAAGAACAAGACGAGTTCGGCCCGGTGTACAGCACGGCGCCGCCGACAGGCGAGGGCCGTCGCGGCTTGGGCGGCGGCGCGGAGTACACGCCCGAGCCCGGGGCGAGGGACCTGAAGTCGGTCCTGTTCAACTGGGCCTGGCACATGGGCATGCTGCGGAGCACCGAGGAATACGACCTCCTCATGACCCTCGTCTACGAGGGCACGGGCACGGTCCAGCTGAACGGTCAGCCCTGCAACGTGACGAGGTACCGCTCCGACATCAGCTACCAGAAAAACGGCGAGCGCATCCGCATCACCGGTACGCGGCCGAACGGCCAGAGCTGCGACACGATCGAAGTGTTGAGCGGCGCGTACGCGTGGAACGAAGACGTCATGGGCGCCGAGCTCGTCCCGGGCCGAGGCAAGGCCACGCCGATGCCGGGAGCGGTCGAGGAGCGGATGATTCGCCTCTGGGGCAACCCGCAGGGCGCGTGGAAGGCCGCCATGTTCGGCACTCAGGACACCGACAAGCCGATGATGGCGGCGCGGCCGCAGCGCGTGCCTGCCGATGCGGCGAAGGTGCACAAGACCTCGGTCACGTGGGAAGGCAACACGCCGGTGGTGACTTTCCCGATCCCGGGTGTCCCCACCGCAACGGCCACGGCCAGGCTCGACGATCGATTCATGGCGTCGACCGTCGTCGTGAAGAACGGCTCGGACACGTACGAGTTCACGTACGGCAACTACAAGGACTGGAACAACCCGCTCCATCCAGCAGAGGCGTTCTATACCGGCAAGATCACCGAGAAGAAGAACGGCGTCGTGATGCGCGACATCACCACGAAGATGACGGAAACGGGCCAGATGTATGTGTCGATGCCCGTGCCGGCGAGCGTCATGGCTGCGATCCAGCCGATGCATCAGCCCGCCAACTGGACGCTGACGCCGCGCGAGCCGCGACCGCCGGTTCCGCCCGCTCCGACACCGCGCCGCGCCGACGGGAAGCCCGATCTCTCCGGTAACTGGAATCGCCCGCAGAATCCGGTCTCGGGCAGTGGCGCGCGCCGCTGCGGCCCCACGCAGGTGAAGGGCGGCGGAATCAATCCGGAGTACGGCTGCACGGGCGGCGGCGACAACTTCTGGATCGAGTACGCGTGGATTTCGCCGTCGCGGTTCGGCATCCTCGGCCACCCGAGCTACAAGCCCGAGCTCTGGGACCACATTCAAGAGCTCGACATGTGGACGAACAAGTACGACCCCGTCATGACGTGCAAGCCGCTCGGACTTCCGCGGCACGGCACGCCGACGCGCATCATCCACACGGATAAGGACTTGGTGATGTTCTATCCGGCCAATGCCGATTACGGCGGCGGCAACAACGAGTTCCGCTCCGTTCCGATCGACGGCCGCGAGCGGAGCGCGCTCGACATGAGCCTCACCACGTTCTATGGCGTGGGCCTCGGAAAATGGGAAGGCGACACGCTCGTCATCGAGTCGATCAACTTCGACGACTCCACGTGGTTGGGCAGAGGCGGCTACATCCACTCCACGAGCATGCGCATCATCGAGAGACTCACGCGTGTCGGCAACGAGCTCTTCTACGACATGACGATCGAGGATCCGGAGGTGTTCCTCGAGCCGTGGGTGATGCCGACCCGCGTGCTGAGCCTGGCCACGGGGCCGGGTGCCGACAGGCTCCCGTCGGAGCGCGCGAACTGCGAAGTGTACGAGGACGACAAGAACGTCACGAGTCAGGTTCGACACTAATCGCCGGCGTAAGCAGTCGTCGAGGGACAGAGGGCAGGGCCTCTGTCCCTCGAATTTTTTGCAAGTCGAGGTCGCCGTGGCAGCGGGTCGGCACAAATCCGGTGGATGGAGCGGCTGGACCATAGAAATCGGAGTATGGAAGCTCGTCGCCGCGTTGGTGGTTCTGGCGATCCTCGTAATGTGGTACAGGGTCGTGCACCAGGCCGACGAGATCCTTGCTCTGGTTCGCAACGAGGTCGTGACGGACGCCGCCGGTGAGCGAACGTGGGCCGGTAGCTTCGTCAACACCAACGAACGAACGTTGCGCGACGTGGCCGTGACCGTAGACTTCCTCGACCCTCAGGACCACACCGTCGCGAAGGTCGAAGCGGAAGCCGCCGAGCTGCCCTTCGGTACGCGCCTGGATCTGCAAGCGCCGCTGCCGTCCGACGCCGTCAGGCTGCGCATCTATTCCGTGCAGTGGCGCATGGACGGAACTGCGGCGCTGATGGGCCCGTTCCGCAGGCCGTGGGAGTTCGGTTACCTGATGGTCGACCCTGCCGAGGTCGATCGTTAGAGCGCTCGGTCGCGCAGAGGCGCCGCGGCTGACCCCGCGCTTCGATTCAGCGAGCGCTCGTGCGGGCTTCGGCGCCGGAACGCTCACCGGAACCGCTTCTGACCTCGATCTCGAGCAGCTCGATCGCCGCGTCGCCGAGATTCTCCACGCTGTGCGCCGCGCCCGCGTCGTAAAACGCCCAGTGCCCGGGCCGATCGAGCTCGAAGTCCATCGGTCCGTTCGCGCGGGCCTTGCCGTCGACGGCCTGAAAAATCACGACGGGCGTCGTGTGCTTGTGGGAGCCTGTTTTCTCACCGGCCCCGAGCGCGACGCGATAGGAGCGGAACCAGGCGTTCGTGAGCTCGGGCTCCGAGTCGAAGCCGGCCTCTGCAACCGAAGTCGTGTCGTCACCGTGCGTCTCGTTCACGACGACCATCGCCGAGAAGAGCCCTTCGCCGATATTCTCGATGCGGTGCGTCACCGGCCGCTCGATGTAGCTCGTCGTGCTCGTCGCGCGTGGCGTTCTCCGAGCCCCTGGTGCCTGAGCCGCCGCAGGCGACGCGCTACCGGCCGGGCCGCTCGCAGCCGGCGCACTCCCGGCCGCCGCATTCGCAGGAGGTTGAGCGCCGGGCGGGCGTGCTCCGCCGCCGCCACCGCCGCCCCAGTCAGAGCCGAGATTCTGCGTCCGCACCCGAGACGTCCCGAGCGTCATGTACAGCACGGGCCACTCGTGCGAGTGAAACCACGAGATGTCGCCGGGCGGCACGCGTAGATCGAGGATCCGCGTGGTCCCGTAGTGGAACACCTCCCGGTGATGTGGCTCCTCGTGCACGGGCACGATCGGCGACTCGCTGTCCGCCCGGCTCGTCGTTTCAGAGCCGGACTGCGCCAGCAGCGCGGCCGGTGCAAGCAACAAGACCCAGCCAGCGCGTGCGATCATCGTCGTGCCCTCTATTCGATGCTGCCGATGTCCACGGCCTCGCTCTCCGAAGGCGGCGCGAAAATCCCGAGCCCGCCCGTTTGCCGCGGCCGCGGCCGCTCAGGAATCGGCTCGCCCTTCGCGAGCGCCTCCCGCGCGCGCTGCTGATACTGCTGCTCCGCGCGCAGCGCCGTGCGGATGAAGTTGTTGCCCTCGTGGCACGAGTACTCGAGCACCTCGTAGCCGGGCTGCGTCGTGAGCGTGAGGCGGATCGTCCACGGAGCGGTGTACGTGCGCGGGTCGTCGACAGTGACGACGTAATCGATCATGTCGGGATCGATGCGCGTGAAGCGCTCGGTGAGCTTCAAGTCCTCGCTGTGCGGCATGCGCGCGACGGCAAGCTCGTCCGTGAAGTTCGTGGTCTCGACGACGAGCGTGTCGCCTTCGAAGTGGCCGACCGACGAGCCCATGTATTGGCGCACGCCCGCGCTCGCCTGTGCGCGGCCGTCGAGCGGAATCACGCGCGTGTCGTGCAGCATCTCGTAGCTGATCGCCACCTCGGTCGGCGATTGCACGATGCGCATCGCATCGCCGTAGAGCGACGGCATGATCGACCCCGTCACGCCGCGGCTGATGCAGCGGTCGTAGTACGAGAAGTCCGCCGTCGTGTAGAACGGCCCGTTGGCTTGCCCGCCGCCGCGCCGCCGCGTTTGACCCTCGTCGGTGAACGCGGGAATACGGCCGTTCTCGGGCTCGATGACGTACGACGTGTAGCCGAACACGCGCGTGCCGCGTTCAGTGGAGTCGAGCGCGCTCAGCTCGAGGCGGTTTTCGTTCTCGCTCTGCTGGTCGACGAACGCGGCGAAGCCGCCGGGGCCGCTCGTCAAACGCTGTTGGAATTCCTCCGGCGTCAAATACTGACGCGAGCCGAACTGCTCGGGCCGCTCGAGCGGGATCCCCTGCATGTCGCGGCTCGTGAATGTGCCCTCGAGATTCGGGTGGCCCCACGAGAAGCGCGGCGGACGCCAGTTGCGCTCGCGCGCCGCGGCCGCAGTTTGCTCGGCCGGAACCGTTTGCTCGGCGCGGCTCTGAGCCGCTGCGACGGTGCAGACGGCCGCCGCCGACAGACCGAGCGCAGCGCGCAGCAGCGCTTTGGACCCGACACCGAAGCGAATCCGCACGGCGCTCGGCATATACATGTCTCCCTCCAACTTCGGGTAGAGTAATTTGGATGCGCCAGAAAGTTCCAGTATTCGTCACCCTGATCCTTTCCCTGTCCGTTCTCCTGCCGCCGGCTTTTGCCCAAGAACGCCGGCCGGCCCGCATCGGCGGCAAGCCGAACTTGAACGGCATCTGGCAGGCCTTGAACACGGCCCACTGGAACCTCGAGGGCCACTCCGCCCAGGCGATCAGTGAGTTCTCGCGCAAGATGGGTGCCATAGCGGCCATTCCGGCCGGCAACAGCGTCGTCGTGGGCGGCACCATCCCGTACAGGCCGGAGGCGCTCGCCAAGCGCGCCGAGAACCGTGCCGGTTGGCCGGCGTCGGACCCCGAAGCCAAGTGCTACATGCCGGGTATTCCGCGGGCCACCTACATGCCGTACCCGTTCCAGATCGTGCAGGGGGAGGGCGACATCATCCTCTTCTCGTACACTTTCGCGAACGCGAACCGCCCGGTCTTCATGCGCGACCATCAGCGCGCGCCCGTCGACCTCTGGATGGGGCGCTCGAACGGCTCGTGGGACGGCGACACGCTCGTCATCGAGGTGAACTCGAACATCGAGAACACGTGGCTCGATCGCGCCGGGAATCACCACAGCCCAGCGATGATCGTCACGGAGCGCTATACGCTGATCGACGACCACACGATGCAGTACGAAGCCACGATCGAGGACCCGGAAACATTCAGCCGGCCCTGGACGATCCGCATGCCGCTCTTTAGGCACATCGAGCCCGACGCACGGCTGCTCGAGTTCAATTGCGTGAAGTTCTCCGAGCCGTTGCTGTACGGCGAGTTCGAGACTCACGACCCCGTGGACCGGGCCGGGAGCCGATAGGCTGCAGGCCGAATGACGTCATCATGCGAGGCGATCCCATGTCACGACACTCACTCGTTTGCGCTGCAGTTGCCGCCGTGTTCACGGCTCTCGCCCCACCGGCCCTCGCGCACCACTCGTTCGCCGCCGAGTTCGACATCAACCAGCCCGTCGAGCTCAGGGGCGAAGTGATCAAGATGGTGTTCACGAACCCGCATTCGCGGATCTTCCTGAAAGTCACCACTGCGAGCGGTGAGGTGCAGGAGTGGTCGATCGAGGGCGGGGCGCCGAACGCGCTGATCCGGCGCGGCTGGAACCGCGACTCGTTGAAGCCGGGGACGCAAGTGACGGTGCTCGGCTATCGCGCGCGCGACGGTTCGCTCTCGGCGAGCGGCGGCTCGGTCACGTTGCCCGACGGCTCGTCGTTGAACGCCACCGATACCGGCATCGGCGCTCCGCAGTAACGAGCCGCTCTTCGGCACGCCGCGCACGGTTCTTCGCGCGCCGAAGCCAATCCTGCCGAAAGCGAAGCGCAGCCTATTTCGTTTCGATCAGCGCCGCGATCTCCGCGACGAGCGATTCGCGCTCGTCGGCGTCGAGCGTGCGGCCGCTTCGTAAGCGCCGGAACGTGACGTCGAGCTCGCGGCGCCGCGCGGCGTCGATGGCGTCCGCGAGGTGGGCGCCGGTTTGCGCGTCCACGACGAGGTCCTCGCGGCGCGCGTGATTGCGCTCCGCGACGAGCTTCGCGTGCAACAGCGCGCGGCCGAGCAGCACCCAGGGCAGGTTGGGGTCCGTGATGGGGCCCACCGTGAGCTCGTAGCCCCCGAGCGGCAGCCCGAGCACTTGCACCTTCGCGAGGCTTCCGG
>JBBIJV010000046.1:0-20631 GCA_037445815.1 Rhodospirillaceae bacterium | reverse complement strand
GCACCGAGGCGGCCGAATCGACGCCGGCCGGCGGGGAAGAGCCCGGCGGCTGGCGCCGCCACGAGGTCGAGCTGCCTTTCCCGGCCGACGTGGAAGAGATCGCGCTCGGCGTCGGCGTGCGCGGGGCCGGCAGCGTCCGCTTCGATGCGCTCGAGCTCCGGGCGGTAGCCCTCGACGATGCGCCGCCCGCGTCCCCGGCCGCCCTGCGTTATCTCGATGCTGCGCTCGAGCTGATGCGCGAGCACTCGCTGCGCAGGGCCGCCGTCGACTGGCCCGCGCTGCGAACCCGCTCGCTCGAGTATGCGCGCGGCGCCGTGACGGCGGCCGATGCCCATTCCGCCGTGCGGTTCGCGCTGCGCGAGCTCGGCGACCGGCACAGCTACTTGCAGAGTGCGCCGGCAACGCGCGCGCTCGCGCGCAATGCCGTCGGCAATGCTCGGACGGGCGCTCCGCCGGCGGCGCCGCGGAGCTCGAAGGTCGGCGAGCGCATCGCTTATCTCGAGGTGCCGAGTTTCGCCGGAGGCACGCCGCTACAGCAAGTCGAGTTCGCTGAGACGTTGAAGAATATGATACAAGTCCATGACGCAGCAGATGTTTGCGGTTGGGTGATCGACCTGCGCCGCAATACGGGCGGAAATCTCTGGCCGATGCTCGCGGGAGTCGGGCCGCTGCTCGGCGACGGCGTGCTGGCGGCTTCCGTGTACCCTGACGGCCGGCGCGTCGAGATCTGGCATCGCGACGGTCAGGCGGGTTTCGGCGATTACACTCAGCTGCGCGTGCGCGCGCCGTACCGACCCGCCGAGCGGAAGCCCGTGGCCGTCCTGCTCGGCCCGGCCACGGCCAGCTCGGCCGAAGTGCTCGCGGTGGCGCTGCGTGCCGGCGCGGTCACGCGCTCGTTCGGCGCCCCGACGCGGGGCTTGAGCGCGGGTAACCGAACGTTTCCGCTCGCCGACGGAGCGTCGCTCGTGCTGACGGTCGCTGCGACGAGCGATACCGCTGGGCGCGTCTACGACGGTCCGATCGAGCCGGACGAGGCCGTGGAGCGCGTGGCGGCTTCGGCAACGGGCGTCCTCGATGCGGCGCTCGAAGCCGGCGTCGCGTGGCTGTCGGCCCGTGACGGCTGCGGCTGAGCCTCCTTAGAATGCACGGCCGACATTCGCAGCCCAATCGCCGGAACTCCCCGCTCCATGGACGCTGAACAACACGGGAGGCTCCGCGCCCGGCTTCGCCGTCCCGTCCCCGAACGCACGTCCGAAGTGCTGCGCGAGCTTGCCGAAGGCGAGGGAGAGCTCGTCACGTTTCGCGAGATCCTGCTCGGGCTCAAGCACCGCGCGTTCGGTTTCACGTTGCTCATCTTCGCGCTGCCGTGCGTTCTGCCGATGCCGCCCGGAATCCCGACGGTCTGCGGGCTCGCGCTCGTCATCATCGCGCTCAACCTGATCGCGGCGCGGCAGCGGCTGTGGCTGCCGAATGCGATCGCCGACAAGAGCGTGAGCCGCGCCCACCTGCGACGTATCGTCGCGCGCGCCACGCCCTATCTCGAGCGGCTCGAGAAAGTCTGCAAGCCCCGCTGGGCAATCGTTACGGAATCCGCCGGTAAGGTGCTGATTGGAATCGTTATCTTGGCGCTCGGCGTGATCATGATCCTCCCGATTCCGTTCCTCGGGAATATGCCGCCGGGCTTAGCGGCGTCGCTGGTCGCGATCGGCATGACCGAGCGTGACGGGCTCGTCGTCGTGATCGGCACCGCGGTCTCGGCCGTGGCGATCGCGGTGGCCTCCGTCGCTACCTGGGCGGCAATCTTGGGCCTCGTCAATTTCTTCACGGTGTAAGCTTGTGTGACGCAAGTTGTCGGTCGTAGCCGACAGATTGGCGTTCCAAACAGCCCTGTGATAGATAGACCGCTCGTCATAATCTCCGTCCAAGTGGTTGTGGCGGCAGCACTCACACTCGAAACCTAGGGGATCAGCATGTTTGAGATCGGTAAGAAAGGAACGTCGGATGCGGGGCCGCGTCCCGAGCCGAGTCCGGCGGCCAGGATGGAGGCGGGCCCGGCGCGTAGCAGTGCCCCGACCAGCCGAGAGGCGGCAGTCATCGGCCCCTCGATTCACATCGACGGCGACGTCCGCGGCGAGGAGGATCTCCTCATCGAGGGCGAGGTCAGCGGCACGGTCCAGCTCAAGAGCAACAGCCTGACGATCGGCCCGCAGGGCAAGGTGCGCGCCGACGTCTACGCGCACTCGATCTACGTCGACGGTCATCTCGAGGGCGACCTCTACGGCTCCGAGCGCGTCCACATTCGCAAGAGCGCGCAGGTCAAGGGCAACGTCACGTCGCCGCGCGTGAGCCTCGAGGACGGCGCGAAGTTCAAGGGCGCCATCGAGATGGACCCGCAAGCGGCGCAGAACCTCATGGGTAGCCGCGTCGGTGCGCCGAAGAGCGCTGCGCCACAGCCGGCGCCGGCGAAGCCCGTCGTTCAGCCGTCGGCGAAGCCCGACCAACCGGCCGTTGCCAAAACGGGTGCCGCGAGCTAATTAGAGAGTCGTGGCGGTCGATGCGCGGCGGTTGACGAAAGGTCCTCCGGCGGCTGCGGTGGGAAGCAGCACGCCCGAGGGCTTGAGTGCGCCACTGTTCCACTCGCTGATCCAGCGCCTGCGAACAGGCGGGCGCTGGGTCGTGCTCGATCTCGGCTCCGCGCACAGTGCCACGATTCGCGCGTTCGGTCAGTTCCGCTGCCGGCTCGAGATCGTCGATCTGGCAGAGGCTCTCGATTCGCTGAACGGCGAGATCGATCCGCGCCGCATGCGACAGCACGCCGATGCGCTGTTGCCGGCGCGCGGGCGCGAGCTCACGGACGTCGTTCTCTGCTGGGATCTCATCAACTATCTGAATCAGCCGGCATTGACGGCCGTCATGGAGTGCATCGCGCTGCGCTGCAAGCGCGGCGCGCTCGCCCACGGCCTCGTGTACTACACGGGTAAGTCGATGCCGGACCGGCCGAGCACGTTCATCCCGCTCGACGACCAACACATCCTCCCGCAGGTGACGCCGGGCCGCGAGCGGCCGGCGCCGCGTTACTCGCCGGAGGACCTCGCGCGCTGCATGCCGCGCTACACCGTAGAGCGCGGGCGGCTGCTGCGCAACGGCATGCAGGAATTTCTGTTCAAACTGTAGGGCGGCTGTCAGCGCCTTCGATCGACGGCTCACTCGGTTCTCCCGCACGCTTTACTCGCAATGTGGCCGGCGTACACTTGGCCGGCCCGCCTCCCGCGCCTGCGAAACGCAGAGCCTCCATGCGAGTCGTCCTGTTCGTGTCGCTGGCGTTCGTCTCGGCAGCCGCATCCGCTCAAGACGCCGCTCGAAGGCTCGACGCCGCGAGCCAAGCGCTCGTCGAAGCGCAGGCGCAAGCCGAAGCGAACGCCGAGCGCCCCGGTGACGAGGAGCTCACCTGCGAAGCGCTCCAGGCCGAGATGGTGGCGATCGCGCGGAGCGCCGAGATGCAAGATTTCGCCGGCTTCGCGCAACAGGCGCAAGCGGACTTGGGCGCCGTGCAAGAAGCGCAAGCCGCGGCAGAAGGGTCGGCGCGCTCGCGACCGCACATGTTCCGCCAAATGGTGGCAGGTGCAGCCTCCGGCGTCGTTCCCGGCCTCGGCCGCGGTGCGGTGGCGGCGTAGCAGGCCGCGGCGGCTGCGCAAGCCGCGCAGATGGCCGCACAGACGAATGCGAACCTCGAGCGTGTCGCCGCGATCGGCGAGCAGGCGGCCCTCGCGCTCGGTCCCGCGATGCGTGGCCAGCGCGTGATGGAGCTGGCGCAGGCCCGCAACTGCGCATGGCTCCAGGAAGGCGCCCTGCCGCCCGATGTATTGCCGCCCGGAGCAGTCCAGGGCTTCCCGGCAGGCGCCGAGCCGCCCGACGTTTCGGCACCCGCACCTGAGCGCGGACGACGACGTTAGCGTTAGCGCCACGGCGCAACGGCCGAGCTCCGGCGGCCGACGCGCCGCGCGCATCGGGGGCGAGCGAGTAGCCCGCCGGCTGGCACAACGCCAAAACGCGGTTCAAGTGCGACCTGCGCTGCGGCCGAGTTGCTGCATCCGAGTAGCTCGCTGCCGCGATCGACGGTAACCTCTGCCGCCGATGGCGACCGAGCTCGACAAGGAGCTACCGCTGTTCCAGCCGTTCGCGACGGCGGCCGGATTCATGAGCGACGCGGAGATCGATCGGCTCATCGCCGAGCACGTTGCGCTCCTGTCCGAAGGCAGGCTCGGCTTCGGCGGCACGAACGCCACCATCAGGCGTTCCCAAGTCGTCTTGCTCGGCGCGAGCCAAAAGTACCGCTGGCTCTACGACCGCCTTTGGGCAGCCGCGCAGGAGTGCAACCGTCTATTTTTCTGCGTCGACATCGCGGGCGTGGAGGCCAACGTTCAGCTCGCGCGTTACGACAGCGGTGATCGCGGCTTTTACGACTGGCACACCGATTTCGCGGGCATCGCGCCGCGGCGCAAGATTTCGCTCTCGATCCAGCTCTCGCGGCCCGAAGAGTACGACGGCGGCGATCTCGAGCTCCTGTACGACAACACGCCGAGGCGGCTCGACCGCACGCGCGGCACGTTGATCGCGTTCCCGAGCTTCATGCTGCACCGCGTCACGCCCGTCACGCGCGGCGCGCGCTGGAGCTTGGTGGCGTGGATCATCGGCAGCCGTTGGCGCTGACGCTCCGGCATGAGCGAGCTCAGACGATCAAGCGGCTCCACGGGCCGTAACGACTGCGAATGCGCCCGCGCGACAGCGAAAGCGCCGCGATCGCGGCTCCGGCCGCCACCGTGAATGCCGTCTGCACGGCATCCGCGTCGTAGACGAACGGCACGACGACCAGCGCCGCGCCGAGCGCGACGTTCGCGAATCGCGCCGGGCGCGCCACCTCCGCGGCGGCAATCGACAGCACCGTCAGCGCGAGCGCGCCGAGCAGGTGGTGCGCATTCGCGAGCGAGCCGTCGGCGTCCAAGAACAGCCGCGTGAACAACAGCGACAGCGCGACGACGCCGGCGAGCACGAGATTCCACGGCAAGCTCACGCCTCCGCACAGCGCGTCCTTGATCAGCGTCGCCGGCGCCGCGTCGAGCTCGTCGGCCGCGCGCCACGTGGTGGCTTTCGGCGTCTCGTCGGCGTCGCCGCGCAGCGCGACGACGATCCGGCGGCTGCCGGCGCGTGCGCGCCGCCGCACGAATTGCAGCGAGGCGAGCAATTCGTCGAGCGAGTAGGGGATCTGCACGAGGATGGCGGCCGCGGCGAACAGCGCGAGCGTGCTCCACGTGCCGAGCAGGATCGGCTGGATGATGATGAAGAAAATCGAGACCACGCCGAGCGGCGCGATCATGAGCCCGAACAGCACGACGAGCCACGGCATCGTGCGCCACCGGACACGCGAGCCGACGATGCCGGTCAGGATTTCGAGCGCGTAGGTATAGGCGCCGACCGCCGCGTCGGAGACGGGCCACGCTTCGGAGACCCACGACGTGACGATCTCCTCGGTGCCGTTCTTCGGATCCGCCGGCGACCCCTGGAAAACGGCTCGAAGACGTGATCGACGTGGCCGAGCTGATAGGCCGCGAGGTAGCGCGAGACGTAGAGGCCAACGATGGCGAGCGCGACGATCGGTAGGCGCTGCATCCACGTCGACGGGTTGTAGCTCCACCCGACTGGGATCTCGGGACCCTTCAGCGCCGCGAGCGGCGAAGGGCCGACGTCGGGCTTGGTGCCGACGGCCAGGCCGAAGATCAGGCCGCCGACGAGCGTGTCCGAAAGATACGCGGCCGCGTTCGCCGTGGTGAACAAGAACGGCGCGGCCATCACGAGCGCGCCCAAGCCCGCGCAGACCCAGCGCGACCACTGGAGCCGCCACGACAGCGCCAGCGCGGCAAAGGCCATGACCGCGACGCCGAGCGCGACCTCCGCGGTGCGCAACGCCGGCTCCTCGATTGCGAGCACGGCCGGCTGAGTGACGAGCCATGTACCGAGGCCGATGTTCGCGAGGTGCGCCCAGCGATTCGCGCGCAGCTCGCGGCGCAGCAGCGCGGCGTGGCGTGCCGCGAGATCGCCGGTGTCGAGGCCGAGCGTTTCGGCCGTCTCCATCCAGTCCGGCGGGTCGATCTTGTGGCGCGCGTACCAAGACGCGGGCTCGTCCTCGAGGGCCTGCACCATCGCGGGCAGCTCGTCTTCGAGCCGGTGTCTAGGCTCCCAGCCGAGCACCTCGCGTGCGCGCCGCACGTCGAGAGCGTAGTGATCGTCGGCGAGGTGCACCATGAACGGCTGGACGAACGGCTTCTCGCCTTCGTCGATCGCGTCCGGCACGACGGGCTCGAGCCTCTGCTGCGCCCAGGCACCGACGGCCGCGACGGTCTTCGGCAGGCGCAGCGTCGCCCAGTCGGCCGCGCCGTGGATCAGGCGGCCGAGCTCGTCCTGCAGCGCGTTGTAGCCGATGGCGTCCGGTTCTCCGATCAAGAGCTCCGTGGCTTCGGGCAGCGTCGCGCGCCGCTCGATCGTGCGCTTGAACGCATCGAGCAGATCGTCCCGGTGCAGCATCGACTGCCCCGCGAGCGTGTTGCCCGAATACAGATGACTCTGCAAATCGCGCTCGTAGATTCGCGCCATCTGCTGCGCCATCGTCGGCACCGTCGAATACGTGTCGTAGACGCCCGCGAGGCGCAGGAGCACGTACGGAATCTTTCCGTGCTCGCCGCGAATGACGGCTTCCGTCTCGGCTTTCGACTGCGGATACGCCCAGCGCGGCCCGATCGGCTGACTTTCGTCGATGCGCTCGCCGGGTTTGCAGGGCGCGTGCACGAGCATCGTGCTCGCGTACACGAATTGCTCCACCTCGAACCCCTGCAGCGCGCGCAGCAAGCGTCGCGTTCCCTCGACGTTCACTTCGCGATAGAGCGGATTCGGCTGCCCCGAAAAGTCGAAGAACGCAATGAGATGAATGACGCTCGCGATCCGGTTGCCGTACTGCTCCCGAAACTTGCGAAACGCGAGCTCGACCGACTCGTCCGACGCGACGTCGATGCGCAGCAGCGGAAACTCCGCCTCGCCTTCGTCGCGATCCATCCCGACGACGCGATAGCGGCCGCTGAGCGCGGCTCCGGCCGAAGCGCCGAGGTTGCCGGTCGCGCCCGTGACGAGCACGATCGGCCTAGCGGCCGGAGCGGCGGTTGCGGGGTCTCTACCATCGGTCACGCTGCTTCGATGCACGACCCGGTGCCTAACTGCCGAAGGAATCCCAGGTATTCGTTCACGGGCATTGCAGAATCGGCAGCACGGTGCAAAGGTTGGCCGGGTCTCGGGAGCGGCCTTCGAGGTACAGCCGCCTTACGCGGACCGGCCGGCCAACGCGAGCCACGACTTGGGGGGGTATGAAGCGCATTACGCAACCTTGGCCGCCGATCGCGGCCACACTGCTCGTTGCCGCATGCAGCGAGGAGCCGCGGCCGGCTGAGGAGGCCGCAACGCCGCGGCCGAGCGCGTCGAGCACGGCCGCGGCGTCGGCCGGGAACGAGCGCATCGTTTATTCGTCGCTACGGCCCGGCAACTGGGACGTGTTCTATTTCGCGTCGGCGGGCGCCGCGCCGCGGCGCCTGACGGATCATCCGGGGCTGGATTACGATGCGGCGCTGTCGCCGAACGGCCGGTGGGTCGTGTTCACGTCGGAGCGGCGCGGCAATCCCGATCTCTACGCTCTCGACCTCGAGCGCGGCGGCGAGCCGCGCCTGCTCGTCGACAGCCCGGCAATGGAAGATCAGGTAGCGTTCGCGCCCGACGGGCGCAGCATCGCGTTCGTCGCCACGGCGAGCGGCAACGCCGACATCTACCTGCTGCCGTTCAGTCCCGAGACGACGCAGCCGCTATCCGCGGCGACGAACGTGACGAACCATCCGGGCGGGGATTTTCGGCCGGACTTCTCGCCGGACGGCGCGCGAATCGCGTTCTCGACCGACCGCGATACGCCCGTGCAGGGCCATCCGATCTTCGGCTTCACACGTCAGCGCGAGGGCGACGTCTACGTCATGGACCGTGACGGCAGGAATCTGCAGCGCTTGACGTCGACGCCGGACTGGGACGGTTCGCCGGAGTGGTCGGCGGACGGCCGTACGATCTTCTTCTATTCGGCGCGGCCGCGCGAGGTCGTCGGCCCGCCGCAGAGCCCGATCCTCGGGCAGGAAGGCGGTTTTCGCATCTGGGCGATGAACGCCGACGGCTCGAATCCGCGCGCCGTCACGCCGCAAGGCGTCGAAGCGCTCGCGCCGGCCGTGATGCCCGACGGCCGCGTGGCGTATCAGAAGCGCACGGGGTTCGCGCGCTGGAGCATCGAGTCCACCGCGGCCGACGGCTCGGGCGCACCGCGCGCCGAGGGCGACACGGCAACCGATTACTGGCTGCCCGACTTCCACTCGAGCGGCGCGATGGTCGTGCATGGCGTCGGAGCGGCCGTCGCAGAGACGCAAGCCGTCGAGGAGATCTTGGGCGCCGGAGCGCTGCTGGCGGCCGACTACCCGGCCGACGTCGCGCTGCCCGACCGTGCCGTCACGCTGTATCCGATGCGGCACACGACGGGTCTGGCGCCGCATCCGGATCGCAACGTCGCCGCCGTCACGATCGAGAACGAAGCCGGCACGCGGCTCGTGCTGGCGGATTTCGACGGCGGCAATCAGCGCGAGCTCTTCTCGGTTCCGAACGTCGGCATCGTGAGCGGCACGCCGAACCGGGTGTTCGACATCAAGTGGTCCGACGACGGCGAATGGATTGCGTACACGCAGGGCTTTTTCTTCGGCCAGGCAGCCGACGAGGCGGACGTATGGGTCATGCGCTCCGACGGGTCCGAACGGCGCAACCTGAGCGCAGACACGGCCGCGAACGAGGGCGTCGCGGCTTTCTCGCCGGACAGCGAGAAGATCGTGTTCCGCAGCTCGCGCGACGGCCGCTTCGACCTCTACTCGAGCGACCGCGACGGCACGGGGCGGCGAGCCCTGACGAGCGACGACGCGCGCGAGAACTTTCCCGTGTTCTCGCCGAGCGGCGACAGGGTCGCGTACTCGTCGAACCGCGACGGCGCGCGCGACAAGGCCGGCAACCTCACGTTCGACAACTACATCCTCACCATCGCGTCCGACGGCACGCCGGGCCCCGTGCAGCGGATCTCCGATCATCCGGGGCAGGACTCGCATCCGTGGTTTTCGCCGGACGGCGAGTGGCTCGTGTACACGTCCGAGCGCGCCGGCATCAACGACGAGGAGCCGATGGTGCAGGAGGTCGTGTTCGGCCCGCAGATGTACGGTGAGCTGTTCGCGCGGCGTCTGCGCGACGGTTTCGAGATCCGGCTCACGCACAACAAGTGGGAGGAGGGCAATCCGTTTTGGATGCGGCCCGCGACGGTTCCGTAACCTCGCGTTTCGGCGTCGGCGATCGTTCCGAACGTCGACCTGGCGGACAGCGGCAGCGAGCTCCTCTTGGTGCGGGTAGGTCATCGCCGATTTCACTCGCCGGACGCTGATCTTGGCCACGGCGCCGATCTTCAAGAGTTTCTAGCCGAATCGTGTTCGCGCACGCCCGAGAGAGCTCGGTGCCGGCGCGTCCAATGCGCCGCAACGCGCAGATGGCAAGACCGGCGTTGATCATGACCATCGCGATCGTCTCGGGCTGCTCGGCGACCGGATGGCGTAGCCGGAAGATCGACGGCAGTTCCCGATCCGCCTCCGAGAAATCCGTCGCGTCGCCGCAAGAGAGCCTGCCGCGGCCGTGCCGATTCCCTGGCGCGCCGCGGGCGCTGCCTGGAGTGCGCCTGCCTAGCGTACCGGGGAAAGGCCGACAGAGAGCTCCGGGACTTCAGCGGCTACGACCGGCACGGCAGCAAGGATAGTCAACTGCGCTCAGTGCTAACTGCATCGGTCTCGGAAAAACCGCGCCCCCCCGGCGCGACGCGTCCGGCATCACACCGCGATGAGCGGCGACGCAACGCCGGGAAATGCGCGCAGCAACGCCCGATCCATCGTTATGAGGTTCGTCGTGAGGGTTCTAGCCAATGCGACGAACTCGCAGTCGTACGCAGAGCAGTCGCTATCGCGGACCAACTCGAGCACGTCGTGCGAATCCACTTCGTACTCGGCGCCCGAGAGAAAGTCTTCCGCTTCCTGTTGCAGCGCGTACGCTTGATCCAACGTCAAGCTGCCTCGCCGCAAGTATCCGGCCAGGATGTTTCTGAATTCGCTACGCCATAGTAGCGGCGCCGCCCACTCGGGATCGCGCTCGAACAGCGACTCGGCCGCCGCAGTATGCTCGCTCGGCAAGTAGAGATACGCGAGTATGTTGGAATCCACTACGATCACGGTCGCCCTTGCCTTTTCAACGAGTCGATATCGCGGGCGCGGAATTTCGAGTTGGACAGGCCCGCACGCAAGGTACGTGCCCGCGCCAAACGTTCTCCCGCCGCGATCTTGGGCGGCGCAAGAACCGATTCCAGGCATACGATCGCTTCGCTGTTGAGGCTGCGGCGGTGCTTCTGAGCTTGGAGCTTCAGCCGCTCGTACACGTGGTTCGGGATATTCTTCAACGTCAATGTCGTAGCCATTTGGATCTCCACCAGAACGGTGCCATTATGGTTGCAGATCGGTTCTCGGTCAAAGCGATGCCTCTGAAAACCGCGTCCACGTAACCGAGACCGAACAGCGCCGGTCTGCGTGGCGGCATCCCGAGCTTTATCCATGTCTCCGGCGGCAAGCTTCAGAAGCGCCGCGCGGGCAGGCTCGCGTCGGCGCTGACATGGCGCGCGAGGAAATCGACGCGCCGCGAGCGTAGGCGCGCGCGGCATGCTGCGGCGGGCGGCGTCCTCCCGAACGAGTCGCGGATTGTGGCGCTGAGTCGTCGCGCCGTGCGGGCCGCCGATCGGCGCACTCGGCGCGAGAAGCCCAGGCCTGGTCCGGCAGCGCGGCCGCGATCCTTCGACACTGATCTTTCACCGCGGACCAGTCGTTCCACGGCGGAACGCGCCTTTGTACTCGCGCAAGTCGACGTCCGTCAGGTCGCACGGATCGGGATCGGCGAGCTTGGTAACGACCGTCATCAACAGAGCACCTTCTGTCCGGCGCGCGGACTGATCGCCACCCGATAGGTGATCGAGTGACCGATAATGTGCCCCGAGATCGTTCGATGCGCATCACGGAGCAAGTCGCCGACGCGCTCGTGCAGCTGCTGAAGCCCGAGGCCGTAGTCGTCGTCGAGGCCCACCACCTTTGCATGGCGATGCGCGGCGTCGAGAAGCGCAGGGCTCCACGACGACGACGCGCGCGACGCGCGGCAGCTACGCGCAGCTGCTCGCGGCGATGCGATGTTGACTGGAATCGTCGTCCGTCGAGCGCGAGGCTTGCGCCGTTCGCGCGACGATGCGGGCTCTGCTGCTCGGCGAGCTCGGCGGCCGGGACACGTTCGGGACCGCCGCCGTTTCCAAAAAAATCCCATGAGCACGCGCGGGCTGCCGCGCGTCGCAGATGAGCACTGCGCCGCCGCGGTTCGGGAACCTCGTGGTCGGCGAGCGGCTCGCGCGGCGCTAGTTCGACGCGTCCTGTGCGCCGAACAGCCGCTTGCCATCCGGCAGCGTGACGGTATCGACGGCTGCTTTCAGGCTGCCGTCGCGCGCCTGCGAGCCCGTGATCGTCACGGTGGCGCCCATTGGCAGCGAATTTTGGTTCCAGCCGTAGCGCATCAGCCTGTTCGGGCTGCCCATCTCGAACGCCCATGCCTCGACGCGGCCGTCGTCGTTTTCCACGTCGAGATGGATCCACGTATGCGGGTTCATCCACTCGATGCGCGTAACGGTGCCCGTCAGCGTCACGGGCTTCGCGGCGTCGAAGATCGCGGAGAACGAGTGATGTGCCAGGGCCGGCGCGCCCACGAGCAGCGCCGCGAGACTCAAGGTCGAAGTGCGTCGTCGGTGCATCGCTGTACCTCCCCCGGGGTTACTTCGCATCGCGAACGTGCTCGACCGCCATTGTAGGCTCGTTCTCGTTCGACAGGCGCGGCTCGCCGCAGGCTTGATCGCGGCGCGCGGCGCGCGTACGTTCTCGACTCGATGCCTTGCACGCTCCACTTCGGGTCATTGAGGCTGGCGGCCGTCGCGGTGCTGCTGCTCGGCACGCCGCCGGCGCCAGGGCAGTGGCTCGAGGTGCCCCCGGTGAGCGCGCCGAGAACCGCGAGCGGCGAGATCGATCTCGAGGCGCCGCCGCCGCGCGATGCGAACGGCCGCGTGGATCTACAGGGCGTCTGGATGCCCGACGACAATCGCTACATCCGCGACCTCGCCCTCGACTTGGGCGACGACAGGGTTCCGTACCAACCGTGGGCGCGCCGTCTGTTCGACGAGCGCAAGGACGGCCTGCACTCGGGCGAAGACCCCGACGCGCATTGCCTGCCGCAAGGCGTGCCGAAGCTCGGCTTCGTGTCGTATCCGTGGAAGCTCATCGAGACGCCCGACAGCGTCGTGATCCTGTACGAGACGTTCACGTTCTGGCGCCAGATCTTCACCGACGGCCGTAGCGTGGATCCGACGGCGAAACCGGCCTGGATGGGCTACTCGACCGCGCGTTGGGAAGGCGACTCGCTCGTCGTGACGACGACAGGGTTCAACGGCAAGAGCTGGCTCGACCAGCTCGGACGGCCGACGACGGACCGGTTGACCGTGACGGAGCGTTTCACGCGAACGCATTACGGCCACATGCGAATCGACGTGACGATCGACGATCCGGGCGCTTACACGGCACCGTGGGGCGCGTCGCAAGTCGTGCACCTGCGGCCCGGATGGGAGCCGCTCGAGTTCATCTGTAACGAGAACAACAAGGACATCGAGAATCTTCCCGGCGACGCCGAGGCGGCAGGACTCACGAATCTCGAGGCGGCGCGCAAGAAAGGCTACCTGGACTGACGATTCTGTTTCGTCAGCCGCCGCCGGTCGACTCAGCGCCGGTGCGCCGCCCCTCCGAACGCTCTCCTCGCCGTGGCGTCGGATCGTCCGCGAAGGCGTCTCGGACGTAGCTCGCGAGAAAGTCCGTCAGGGCGCGCACGTGAGGCTCGTTCTTGAGCTCCTCGCGGACGATGAGCCACAGCTCGTCGCGCAGCTCCGGCGGCGCCGGAAAACAACGCACGAGCTCCGGCTCGGCGTCCCCGATGATCGTCGGCAGCGGACCGACTCCGAGGCCGGCTTTCAAGTTCGTCACCATGCTGACGAAGCTGCTGCTCCGAAAGCGGATCACGGCGTCGGGTACGGCGTCGGCGAGCCACCGCCACCCGGGCAGGCGCGTCAGCCGACCCTCGAAACCGACGATCTCGTGCGCGCGCAGCGCCTCGCGGCCGCTCGGAGCGCCGCGCTCGGCGGCGTACGCCGAGCTGCAATAGATCGTCCAAAGAATGTCCGGCATGCGTTGTGCAACGATGCCCGCGCCTTCGGGGCGCGAGCTGCCTCGCAGCGCCACGTCGGCCTCGCCGGCCGCGACGTCGAGGCGCTCGTCGCTTGCGATGAGCTCGACCGACACGCCGGGATAGAGCGTATGAAACGCGCGCATGCAGGGCGTGACGAAGCGCGCGGCCAAGCCGTCGCTCGTGGTGAGCCGCACCGCGCCGCTGACGACGCGCCGCCGCATCGCGAGCGTATTCTCGAGCGCTCGAGCTTCTTTCTCCATACGCTCGGCGGCTTCGGCGACGAGCTTGCCTGCCGGCGTCGGCGTTTGCCCGGTTTTCCGTCGCTCAAACAGTGCCGTGCCGAGTGTCGTCTCGAGCAGGTCGAGCTTGCGCAGCACGGTCGTCTGATCAACGCCGAGCTCGCGAGCCGCGCGCAGGGCCGAGCCCAGGCGGGCGACGGCGAGCACGTAGCGCAGGTCGTCCCACTGCATCGGCGGATACTGCACGGGCGCAGCACGACAGTGCAAGTTTGCGCATTCCTCCTACGCTCAGGCGCTGTCATCGTGCAACCCGCAGTTGCATGACAACACCGCAAGAGGAGAACACCGATGATGCTCGTTCGCTCCGCCGCCGTTTTTTCCTTCGTCGCCGGTTCGATCGGCTGTACGGTTCAGGCCTCGCCGGGGCCGGGTGAGCCGACTCTCGCCGAAGTTCGTGAGCTGACCGAACGGTTTCGGGATGTCGACACCGCGCTCGCCGAGGGCTACGTTCGCGACCCGTTCGATCTTTGCGATACGGCCGAGATGATGGGCCAGCCGGCGGCGCAAGGCGCGATGGGCGTGCACTACTTTCGTCCGGATCTCCTCGGCGTCACGGAGCCACCTTCGCCGCGCGTGAACGGCAATGGCATCCACATCGACTTCCGCAAACCATCGATACTGATCTACGAGCCGCAGGCCGACGGCTCGATGGAGTTGGTGGCCGTCGAGAACCTGGTATTCAGGGACGCTTGGCACGCCGCAGGCAACACCGAGCGGCCGACGTTTCACGGCGTACCGTATGACTCGATGAGCGACGACCCCAAGACTTCGACCGATGAAGCGCACATGTTCGAGCCGCACTACGACCGGCACGTTTGGATCTATCGCGACAATCCGAGCGGCGTGTTCGCCCCTTTCAATCCCCATGTCACCTGCGCTCATCACCGCGGCGCGCTGAATCACCCCGGTGCGCACTCCGCGCACAGCGGCTGAGTGTTTCCTAGGCGCTGCCGATCGCCTACCGCAAACGTGCTCTCCGTAGCTCCGCAGCGCGCCGCCGAACGACCAACGTAGGCGGTGCGCTGCCGCGCGCTTTGACGATCCCAAATCCCGCGATGAATTCAGCACACGAATCGTGAAAGACCCTGTGCACATCCACGATCTGAACGCGACGCGGCCGTACGTTTTGGGACTCGCTCGCGAGCGTCTGACGTTCCGTTTCCGGGCCGCGGCTACCGCTTGGCAGACGCGTGCGGCAAGGTCGTGAGGGCGATCGTCGCCTGAGCGCCGGTTCTGCGGCGGCTGCCGCTATCACCTAGAACCGATATCGCAACCCGACGTCGACGCTGCGCTCCGGCCCCACGTAGATGCCCTGCCGCAGGCTCGCGATGTACCGCTCGTCGGTCATGTTTTTCAGCGTGGCAGCTAGATTCAGACGCGGACTGACGTCATACGCCACGTTGAGATTGACGATCGTGTAGCCGTCGATGCGGCCCGTGAAGAAGCCCGTCAGGCTCTCCGTGAGCGCGCGTGTATTCAGAACGTCCGTGTACTGAGAACCGGTGTGGTTCACGTAAAGGCCTGCCGTGACATTCTCGCGCGCGTACACAACACCGAGGTTCGCCACGCGCTCTGGTGTGTAAGGAATCCGGTTGCCGTCCGGCGTCGTGAGCGCGCCGTTCCGGTCGAACCGATCGCCCGAGAACTCGGCAACGGGGATGTAAGTGATGTTCGTGTCGAGGCTGAAGCCGCCGCCGAGCTCCACGCCGAGCCCGGCTTCGATTCCCCTGTGGAGTGTCTCGCCGCCGTTCGTGACCTGAAACTGGCTGTTGCTGTTCGCCGGAATGATCTGGTTGTCGAACTCCATCCGGAACACGGCTACCTCGTAGCGAACGCGGTCGCCGCCGCGCAGCCCAACCTCGACGTTCATGGACCGTTCGGCGTCGAGCCGTTGATCGGTGAGCCCGTTCAGCGCGTCGCCGTTCAATGCAGGCGAGAACGCCTCGTAAACGTTCGCGAAGAGCTGTGGGCCCTCGTCGAACCCATACGTGACACCGACGCCCGGCATGATTTCGGTGTTGGACGTGTCGGCCTGATTCACGATGCCCGTGCCCGGCAGCCGGCGATCGACGCGCTGCTGCTCGTAGCGCTCCGCGCGCAGGCCGGCCGTGAAGGCAAGCCGATCCGTCATGAGAAAGCGGTTCTGCGCGTAGAGCGCAACGCTGTCGGCGGAGTCCACGACGTCGCGATTGATCGAGCCCGTGCGCGGTGTCGCGCGCGTGGCACCGACCGTCATGTCCACCATCTCCTCCTTCATGTACCGCACGCCGATCTCGGCTTCGTTCGACACGCCGAGCACGAAGTGGTCGAGCGTAAGACGTGTGTCGATGCCGAGGCGCTCGAAATCGCGGTTGTTGCCGTTCAGCGTGTCGGTGTAAATCCAGCTCCCCGCCGCCGCCGACGCGGCGTTGTCGGTGTTGTAGCGCCAATAGTGGCGGAACGTCTCGCTCGTGTAGACGAGCGTGTTCAAGCGAGCCTTGTCGCTCAGGTCCCACTCGTGGTTGACGTCGAACGAGCGCCGCCCCGTGATGAACCAGTCGTCGGGCGCGGGGTTATACTCCGCGCCGGCCTCGTACTCGCCGAGAAAGAGGCCGCGATATGAAATGTTGGCGTCGTTGCGGTAGTCCGTGTACTTCACGGCGACGCGCTGATTGCCCGCGAGCTCGAGGCCGGCCTTCAGCACGACGTCCGTCATGTCGTAGCCCTTGTCCATGAAGCCGTCGCTCGTCGCGTGAGTGACGAACGCGCCGAACCGCGCGTCTCCGGACTCCGTGCTCGCGCCGAGCTCAAGCGCAGCCTCGTGCGTGTTGAACGACCCGCTGCGGACCCCGAGCTCGACGCCGTCGCGCGGCTGCCGCGTGACGTAGTTGATGACGCCGCCGATCGTGCTCGGCCCATAGCGCAGCGACGCGGCGCCTTTCAGCACCTCGATGCTCTCCATGCGCTGCACGCGGGGGTTGTAGTAGCGGCCGTTGCCGACGAACAACCCCGGCGCGACGGGCGCGCCGTCCTCTAGGATCAGCGTCTTGTAGTCGGCGGAGCTCAAGCCCCGGATGCCGATGTTGGCAACGATCGCGGACTCTTCCTCGGGCTTGATTGCGACGCCCGGTACTGCGCGCAACGCCTCTTCCGTAGAGCGCGGCTGCTGCAGCCGGAGCTCCTCCGCGGTCACCACCGACACCGAGGCGGGTTGCCGAGCGACCGCGTCTGCGGCCTTGCCGATCACGACGATCGTGGGCAGCGAGCGGTCCGGGCCGTCTTGTTGCCCGGCAGCCGGAACACCGGCCAGCAAGGCGGCGGCGAGCAGCGTCAGGTGCAGGGACGAAAGCGGCGGTGCGGCGGGGGCCGGTCGAGTGTTCATTCTTGTCGCTTACGGCTGTGTAGCTGGTCCGTACGTTAATGCTAGTCATTACTATTTGCAACTGCTTCGCAACCGCCGTTGGCCGTCCGCTCGGCCGCAGCGGCAAACGGGAGGGTGACCGAGGCGCGCGAGCCTCGGCGACACGGCGAGCCATGCACGGAGGAGTCGGCCGAGAGGGGTGATTCAGCGCCGCGGCGGCTCCCGCGCGAGGAACAGCCAGGTATCGAGCACGGTATCGGGGTTCAGCGAGAGGCTGTCGATGCCTTGCTCGAGCAGCCAGCGCGCGAAGTCCGGGTGGTCGGACGGGCCCTGGCCGCAGATGCCGATGTATTTGCCGTGCCGCTTGCAGGCCTCGATCGCCATCTTGAGCAGGGCCTTGACGGCGTCGTCGCGCTCGTCGAACGCGTGGGCCACGACGCCGGAGTCGCGATCGACGCCGAGCGTGAGCTGCGTCAGGTCGTTCGAGCCGATCGAAAACCCGTCGAAGTGCTCGAGATAGCGGTCCGCGAGCAGCGCATTCGTCGGCAGCTCGCACATCATGATCACCTCGAGCCCGCCGGCGCCGCGCGCGAGGCCGTTCTCGCCGAGTAGCGCGATCACGGCGCGCGCCTCATCGACGCTGCGCACGAACGGCACCATCACCCGCACGTTCTTGAGGCCCATCTCGTCGCGCACGCGCTTCAGCGCTCGACACTCGAGCTCGAAGCAGCGGCGGAACGACGGATCGACGTAGCGCGCGGCGCCGCGGAAGCCGAGCATCGGATTCTCCTCGACGGCTTCGTAGGCGCGGCCGCCGAGCAGGTTCGCGTACTCGTTCGACTTGAAGTCCGACAGCCGGACGATGACGGGATGCGGCGCAAACGCGGCCGCGATCTGCGCGACGCCCTCGGCGAGCTTGTCGACGAAAACTCGACGGGGTCGGTGTGGCCGGCCATCTGCGCACGGATGCGGTGGCGAAGCTCGCCGTCCTGAGCCTCGAGCTCGAGCAGCGCGCGCGGGTGCACGCCGATCATGCGGTTGATGATGAACTCCAGCCGCGCGAGGCCCACGCCGTGATTCGGAATCGCGGCGAAGTCGAATGCGCGATCCGGGTTCGCCACGTTCATCATGATCTTCACGGGTATCTCGGGCAGCGCGTCGAGCTCGACGTCCGTGCAGTCGAACTCGAGCGCGCCGTCGTAGACTAGCCCCAGGTCGCCCTCGGCGCACGATACCGTCACGGCGCGGCCGTCGCGGATGCGCTCCGTCGCCTCGCCGCAGCCGACGACCGCCGGAATTCCGAGCTCGCGCGCGATGATCGCCGCGTGGCATGTGCGGCCGCCGCGATTCGTGACGATGGCCGCCGCGCGCTTCATGACGGGCTCCCAGTCGGGGTCCGTCATGTCGGTGACGAGCAAGTCGCCCGCGCCGACGCGCGCCATCTCCTTCGGGTCGCGGATCACGCGCGCGGAGCCGGAGCCGATGCGCTGGCCGATGCTGCGGCCCGAGATCAACGCGCGCGAGCGCTCGCGCAGCGCGTAGCGGCGGATCGTTCGTCCCGCGCGGCTCTGCACGGTTTCCGGCCGCGCTTGGAGGATGAAGATTGCGCCGGTCTCGCCGTCGAGCGCCCACTCGATATCCATCGGCCGCCCGTAGTGCTCTTCGATGATGAGCGCCTGGCGCGCGAGCGCGACGACGACCTCGTCCGTCAGCGAGAATCGCGCGCGGTCCGCCTCGGGAACCGCGACGGTGGCGACGCTCTGGGCCGAGCCCTGCGGCGCGTAGATCATCCTGTGGGCCTTCGTGCCGAGGTTGCGCCGCAAGATCGATCGAAGCTGCGCGCGCAGGGCCGGCTTGTAGACGTAGAACTCGTCGGGGTTCACGGCGCCCTGCACGACCAGCTCGCCGAGCCCATACGACGCCGTGATGAAAACCACGTCGCGAAACCCGGAGTCCGTGTCGAGCGTGAACATGACGCCGCTCGCACCGAGGTCGCTGCGAGCCATGTGCTGCACGCCGACGGACAGCGCGACCGCGGCGTGATCGAATCCGTGGTGCACGCGGTACGCGATCGCGCGGTCGTTGAAGAGCGACGCGAAGACCTCGTGCATCGCGCGCACGACCGCGGCGCCGCCGCGTACGTTCAGGAACGTCTCCTGTTGCCCGGCGAACGACGCTTCGGGCAGATCTTCGGCGGTCGCCGAAGATCGCACGGCTACCGCGAGCGGCGCGCGCCGGTCGGGCCGGTTGCGATCGAGCTGGTCGAACGCCGCGAGCACGTCGGCCTCGCGTGTCGAGCCACGCCGACAAGCCCGCGCACGCGCGGCGCCGCACGGTTTTCTTCGTCTCCGATCAAACCGGCGTCACGGCGGAGACGGTGGGCCACAGCGTGCTTGCCCAATTCGCCGGGCTCGAGGTTCGCGAGGTGACGCTGCCGTTCGTCTCGAGCCGCGACAAGGCGCTCGAAGCCGTGCGCCGCATCGATCGCGCGGCAGCCGAGGAGGGCGTGCGGCCGATCGTATTCAGCACGCTCGTCGAGGACGATCTGCGCGCCGTCGTGAGGCAGTGCAACGCGCTGTTTCTCGATTGTTTCGGAGGGCTCGTCGTTCCGCTCGAGCACGAGCTCGAACGGCGCTCGGCGCACCGCACCGGGCGCTCGCACCCCGTCGCCGACCCGGCCTACACGCTGCGCATCGATGCGACGAACTACGCACTGGCGAACGACGACGGCGGCGGCGGGGACTACGCGCGCGCCGACGTCATCCTCGTCGGCGTGTCGCGCTCGGGGAAGACGCCCACCTGCCTCTACATGGCGCTCCAGTACGGCGTGTTCGCGGCCAACTATCCCCTCACCGAGGACGAGCTCGAGTCCCGCGCGTTGCCCCATGCGCTCGCGGCGCATCGGCGCAAGCTCTACGGGCTCACGATCCAGCCCGAGCGTTTGCGCCAGATCCGCGAGGAGCGGCGGCCGCAGAGCCCGTACGCGTCTGCGCAGCAGGTGCAGTACGAGCTGCGTGCGGCGGAAGCGCTGTTCGCGCGCTACGGCATCACCGTGCTCGACACGACGGATTCGTCGATCGAGGAGATCGCGAGCCGCATCTTGAACGAAGCGGGCGTCGAGCGGGCTTGCGGCCGTGACCAAGTGAGACGACGAGCGGCGGTTGCGAGGCCCACTCTTATTGCGCGTCGGCGTGGAGCCGCAGCGAGCTGCCCGGCGCCGCGAGCACGCCGGCCGGCGCCGCAAAGGCATCGTCGTCCGCGGCTCCCGCACGGTCCGAAAGCTCGGCGAGGTGATCGCAGAGCGCGGCGAATGCGGCCGCATTCGCCGCATCACGGCACCAGCGCTCGAAGTTTTCCCGATCTTGGAACGTGCATTCCGGACTTTTGAGCCAGGCATGCCAACGGGCCGCGCGTCGCCGCCGAACCTGCTCCGCGCAGCTTTATTCGTTCGGGAGATCGGCGGCGGCGCTGTAAGCTTCGCCCGTGCGCCAGATGCGTGCTTTGGTCATGGCAGACAAATTTTTTTGCAAGCAT
>JBBIJV010000045.1:0-20698 GCA_037445815.1 Rhodospirillaceae bacterium | reverse complement strand
GCGGACGGCCCGAAGGGCCATCCGCCGGCGAAACGACTACTGCGCGGGCGGACCGCTGCGATAACGGCCGACGTACGCTGCCTTCGCGACGACCTTGCCTTCCATCGCGGCGAGCAGCTCGGCGCGCCCCGCCGTGTTCGGCAAGTCGAGGTTCGCGTTCAGCGCGTAGAGCTCGAACACGTAATGGTGGTAGCGCGGCCCCGCAGGCGCGCCGGGGCCGAAGTACGCGTTCTGCCCCGCGATGTTGCGGCCGGTCACGGAACCCTCGGGCAAGCGGCCCTCCGGAATGCCCTTCGCAGCGGCCGGGATGTTCCACGCGATCCAGTGCAGCACGTCGTTCGTGCCGCCTTGGAGCGCGACGTCGAGGTCGTGGAAGATAATCGCGTAGCTCACGGTGCTCTCGGGCGCGTTCGAGAACGTGAATCCCGGCTGCACGCCTTCGCGGCCCGCATACTTCTGCGGCACGATGCCGCCGTCCTCGAATGCCGTGCTTTCCATCAAGAGCGGCGGCAAGCGGAAGCCGCCCGCGCCGCCCCCTCCACCACCGCCGCCTTGTGCGAACGCCGGCGCTGCGCCGAGCATAGCGAGCGTCAACAATGCCGCCGCGAGGCGGCCCGTTCTCGATTGCATCATTGGTCTTCCTTCTGGTTGGAGCGAACGAAATCAGTCGACGATGACGCGGCTCCGAACGGCGGCGGCCGCCATGAGCCCCGCGTACCGTTCGTAGTGCCGCATCGTAGTCTCCGCCTGGTTGCGGCGGCAACGCGCCAAGGCAGGGGGCGGCGCCGAAGCCTTGCCGATCAATGGCTTCCGCCGGCAAGATCGGGCTCGACCGAGGCGCCGCAGTCGAACGTGCGGCCCGCATGGTAACGTTGCGAGAGAACAAGTACGGGGAATGCCAATGAAACTGCCGCTCGCGGTTCGCGCTTCCTGCTTCACGCTGCTGCTGCTCGTCACCGCGGCGGCCACCGCGCAGCCGAGGCCGCCGCGCGGCATCACGCACATCACGACGGTCGAAGGCATCTCCGAGTACCGCCTCGACAACGGGCTCACGGTGCTGCTGTTCCGCGATCCGTCGAAGGCGACGATCACGGTCAACATGACGTATCTCGTCGGCTCCGTCGACGAGAGCTACGGCGAGACCGGCATGGCGCACCTGCTCGAGCACATGCTTTTCAAAGGGTCGACGAAGTTTCCCGACATCCTCGCCGCCATCAGGAGCCGCGGCGCGCAGTTCAACGGCACGACGTCGTGGGACCGCACGAACTACTTCGAGACGTTCGACGCGACGGACGAGAACCTCGAATGGGCGCTCGATCTCGAGTCCGATCGCATGGTGAACGCGTTCGTCGCGCAGCGCGATCTCGACACCGAGATGACGGTCGTGCGCAACGAGTTCGAGCAAGGCGAGAATAGCCCCACGCGCGTGCTGTACGAACGCGTGCTTTCGGCCGCGTACGTCTGGCACGGCTACGGCAACTCGCCGATCGGCAGCCGCAGCGACATCGAGAACGTCCCGATCGAACGGCTTCAGGCGTTCTATCGACGCCACTATCAGCCCGACAACGCGGTGCTCGTCATCGCGGGGCGCTTCGACGAACGGGACACGCTCGAGCTCATCGCGCGCTATTTCGGTCCGATTCCGCGGCCCGAGCGCGAGCTCGCCGAGAACTACACCGTCGAGCCCGCTCAAGACGGCGAGCGCGAGGTGGTCGTTCGACGCGTCGGGGACGTGAAGATCCTGATGGTCGGGTACCACGCTCCCGCCGGCGCGCACGAGGACTTCGTCCCGTTGCAGATCGCGGGCGAGGTGCTGGGCGACGAGCCTTCCGGCCGCCTATACAAGGCGCTCGTCGAGACGGGCCTCGCGTCGCAGGTGGCGGTGCAGGCGTTGCAACTGCGCGATCCCGGCATGCTGATCTTCTTCGCGACGCTGTCGCCAAACGGCGATCTCGCTGCGGCGCGTGCCGCGATGATCGAGACGATCGACGGGCTCGCCGATAAACCAATCACGGCAGAGGAAGTCGAGCGCATCCGCAACCAGGCGCTCTCCGGCTTCGAGCAGGCGATGAACAACTCGCAGGCCGTAGCGATCCAGCTCAGCAATTGGGCGTCGATCGGCGACTGGCGGCTGATGTTTCTCGATCGCGACCGAGTCAGGTCTGCCACGGTCGAGGACGTGCAGCGCAGTGCGCTCGAGTACTTGAAGAGCTCGAACCGCACGGTCGGCCTTTTCATTCCCGACGAGCCCGACCGTACGGAGATCGAGCCCGTATCGATGGCCGACATCACGGCGATGCTGCAAGGCTACAAGGGCGACGAGGCTCGCGCCGATGGCGAGGCGTTCGATCCGACGCCGGCGAACATCGACGCGCGCACGACGCGCGTCGATTTACCCGGCGGGGTCAAGCTCGTCATGCTGCCGAAGGAAACCCGCGGCGACTCCGTGAACGCGATCGTCCGTTTGAACTACGGCGACGAAAATAGCCTGACCGGACCTGGCCGCTTTGCCGGTATCACGACGCAAATGCTGATGCGCGGCACGCGCTCCAAGTCGCGGCAAGACATACAGGACGAGCTGGCGCGTTTGCAGAGCCAGCTCAACGTCGGCGGCGGTCCCGGGCTCGCCGTTGCGAACTTGCAGAGCACGCGCGCGAATCTGCCCGAGGTGCTCTCGCTCGCGATCGAAGTGCTGCGAGAGCCCTCGTTCCCGGAGTCCGAGCTCGAGATCTTGAAGGATCTCACGATCACGAGCCTCGAGGCGTCGCGCAGCGAGCCGCAAGCGATCGTATCGCGCGCCTACGCCCGCCATTGGGCTCGCAACTATTCCCCGGACGATCCGCGCTACGTGGAGACGATCGACGAAGATCTCGCCTTCGCGCGCGAAGTCACGGTGGACGATCTGCGCGATTTTCACGAGGAGTTCTTCGGCGCCTCGCACGCCGAGGTCGTCGTCGTCGGCGACTTCGATCCGAACGAGGTGCGCTCGCTGATCGCCGAGCGGCTCGACGGCTGGGAAAGCCCTAAACCGTTCGCCGACGTTCTGAATCTGTATACGAATCTCGCCACGGATCCGACGAGCGAGCGCTTCGAAACGCCGGACAAGGAGAATGCGTTCTTCATGGGCGGCATGCCGATCGAGATGCGGGACTCGCATCCGGACTATCCGGCTCTCGTGATCGGCAATTACATCTTGGGCTCGGGACCCGCGTCGCGGCTCTTCGGTCGCATCCGCGGCCGCGAGGGCTTGAGCTACGGCGTCGGCTCCGGCTTCAACGCGCCGCCGCGCAGCACGGTCGCCCAGTTCACCGTCAACGCGATCGCCGCGCCGCAGAACATCGAGCGGGTGGAGGCGTCGTTCCGCGACGAGCTGACGAGCATCCTGCGCGACGGTTACACCGCCGAAGAGCTCGCCGAGGCGAAACGAAGCTGGGCGCAGCAGCGCCAGGTCGCCCGAACACAAGACGGTGCGCTGGCGAACCAGCTCGGCTCCTGGACGCATGTCGACCGCACGATGGCGTGGGACGCCGAGCTCGAGGCTCGCGTGCAGGCGCTGACAGTCGAGGAGATCCGCGACGCGATGCGCCGCCACCTCGACCTCGAGAAGATGACGTTCATGAAAGGCGGCGATTTCGCGGCCGTCTCGGGCGCCTCCGGAGAATAACCGGCCGCTACGTTTCCATACACGCGGAGACGCACCACGATGGTGCGAGAGGCGTGAGAGCCGACCCTGCGCACCGCCTCACTGTTCGTGCCGGGCCCGTCGCTTCCGGGCCTGTCGCCGCGTGGTGCGGGGGGCCGCTTCTTGTCTTCGTTCCCGACGTTGCCTCGAATCCTTGAGCAGCTCGGCTAACGCGTCGGGATGGCACGGCTTGCTGAAGTAGAAGCCTTGCATCTCGTCGCAGCCGTTCTCGCGCAGGAACCGGTACTGCTCGGCCGTCTCGACGCCTTCGGCGACGACGCGCACGCCGAGACCCTTGCCGAGCGACACGACGGCTTTCGTGATCGCGGTGTCGTAGGCGCTCTGCGGGATGTCGCGCACGAACGCGCGATCGATTTTCAGCGTATCGATCGGGAAGCGCTTCAGCTGCGATAGCGAAGAATAGCCCGTGCCGAAGTCGTCGATGGCGAGCTTGATGCCGAGCTTCTTCATCGCGATCGCCTTCTCGGCTGCGATGTCCACCTGCTGCATGATCATGCTCTCGGTGATCTCGAGCTCGAGCAGCTCCGGCGCCATGCCCGTCTCGGCGAGGACGGCTTCCACGTCCGAGAGCAGCGAAGCCTCCTTGAACTGGCGCGGCGAGAGGTTCACGGACATCACGACGGGCGGCATGCCGCGCCGCTGCCATTCGACGTTCTGCTCACACGCCGTGCGGAGCACCCACTGGCCGATTGCCACGATGAGCCCCGTGTCCTCGGCGAGCGGAATGAATTGCGCCGGCGACACGGTACCGAGATCCGCATTCCACCAGCGCAGCAACGCCTCGGCCGCGAGGATCCGGCGCGTGCGGAGGTCGACGCGCGGCTGATATTGGAGCGAAAGCTCGCCGCGCTGGAGCGCCTGCGCCAGGCGCACCTCGAGCTCCAAGTGCTCCACGGACATCGGCGCCATGTCGGCCGAGTAAAACTGGAAGTTGTTCTTGCCCTCTTCCTTGGCCAGATACATCGCCATGTCGGCGTGCTTCATGAGCGTCGCCGCATCGCGCGCGTCGTTCGGATATGTCGCGATGCCGACGCTGCCCGTCACGCGGCACTCGTGCCCCATGATCGCGATCGGGGTCTGCAGGCTCCCCAGCACTCGCCTCGCGGTGTCCGCGGCCGCGTCGACGCTGCCGATCCGCTCGAGCAGCACGACGAACTCGTCGCCGCCGAGCCGGCCCACGACGTCGGCCGCGCGCACGCACTGGCGCAAGCGCGCGGCCACTTCCTTCAGCAGCAAGTCGCCGGCCTCGTGCCCCAGCGAATCGTTGACGACCTTGAAGCGATCGAGGTCGATGAACAACACCGCGCAGCGCTGATCGCTGCGTCGCGCCGCGTCGATCGCGCGCTGCAGCAGCTCGCCGAACAGCGTTCTGTTCGGAAGCTTCGTGAGCTCGTCGTGCGTGGCGAGGTATTGAACGCGGTCCTCGGCCGCCTTGCGCACGGTGATGTCCTCGACGATCGCGACGTCGTAGAGCAGGGAGTCGTCGGCTCCGCGCCGCGGAGCTCCCGTGATGCGCACCCAGATCGTTTGGCCGTCCTTGCGGACGTAGCGCTTTTCGACGGTGAGTGTGTCGATCAGGCCCTCGTGGAGCCGCGAACGTTCGCTGTCCGCCACGTGCGCGTCGTCGGGATGCGAAACGTCGTGGATCGTGCGCTCGAGCAGCTCGTCGTAGTCGTAGCCGAGCATCTCGCGGAATCGGCTGTTGCACCAGATGAACCGGCCGTCCACGGCGACGTGGGCGATACCCACGGCGGCGAGCTCGACCGTGCTCGCATAGCGCGCTTCGCTCTCGCGCAGCTTGCTCTCGAGCGCGCGGCGCTCGGTGATGTCGTGCACGGTGCCGACGATCGCGATCGGCCGCCCGTCCGCGTCGACGCGCGCCTGAACGAGCTGCTCGATGCGCTTCTCGCGCCCGTCCGGGAACACGAGACGGCTCTCGGTCGGGCGAAAGGACATCGCCTTCGAGAGATCCTGCCGCTGCCCCTCGATCAGAGCCGCGCGATCTTCGGGATGAACTTTGGCGATGAAGGTTTCGAACGTGGCGGGATACGTGCTCGGATCCTCTTCGAGGATGCGATAGAGCTCCTCGGACCACCAGCTCGTGTTCGTCGCGAGGTCCCACTCCCAGCTGCCGATCTTGGCCAGCCGTTGTGCCTCGCGATAGCGCAAGTCCGAGAGCCGCAGCGCGGCCTCCGCCGCGCGCTGCTCCGTGACGTCTTGCACCGTGCCGTGCAGCTGCACTGCGCGGCCCGCCGCGTCGAACGACGCGGCGGCGTTGTGCTGGAAGATGCGTTGACTGCCGTCGGGAAACTGGACGCGCACGTCGTACGGCTCCACTCGGTCGCCGTTCGCGGTTCGCGCCGCATTCACGTGGACGCGGTCGCGATCCTCGGGGTGCAGCATGGCGATGTACCGCTCGAACGGACGGCTCTCGGCGCGATCCATCCGCATCAGCTCGTAGAGCTCATCGGACCACCAGTGCTCGTCCGTTTGCGGGTCCCACGTCCAGCTGCCGAGCTTCGCGATGCGCTGCGCCTGCCTGAGGCTGCCCTCGGCAGCGACAGTGAGCGCGTTGTGCTTCGGCGGCGCGTCGCGCAACAGACAGACGGCGAGCGCCGCGCCATCGAGCTCGAGCAGCCCGGCGTCGATCGACAGCGCGCGCGGCGTGCCCGCCTTGCACAGCGCTTTCGCCTCGACTCCGGCAGCGGCTTGCCGCCCGCGCCGCAACACCTCGCGAAGCGCCTGCCAATCGCGTCCGCGCATCGATTCGGGCACGAGCTCGGCGAAAGGCCGGCCCACGAGCTCGGCCGTCGCGAACCCGAGCTTGTGCACGACGTGTCGATTCGCGAACACCACGTGCTCGTGTTCGTCGACGACGACGACCGGCTCGGGAATGGACTCGAGCATGGCGAAACCCGCGGCGCGCCGATCGGCCTCCGTGGCCGCGGCGATGCCGGAACGAAGCGTGTTGCGTGGGTCCACCATCGTGCCGTCGGCGGCGATTCCGCTGTAGAGCCGGGAAGTTGGCCCGCAGGCGGGGTCCGTGTCGTTGCGCCGGTCCACAGGTTTCATGGCCTGCGCGCGCGCGTACGAGCCGCGGCGCGCGATAACGTGACGCGTGTCACGAATGCGGCTATCGTCAGCGCCCATGCAGCGTCCGCGCTCCTCGCGTCAGCACTACGACGTCTTCCGCCGCGACTACAGGGCAGGCACGCTCGACGACAAGATCGCGGGCGCCGACAAACCGGCGGGCAAGCCGCAGCGAGCGCAGAAGCAGCGCCGCGACTACCTGAAAGACTATCTGCGTTGGCTCTGGCCCGAGCGCTGGGCCGTTGCGGCAATTTTCGCGCTTTCGATTGCCGCGGCCGGCCTACAGATGATCGAGCCGCTCTTCATGCGCTTCATCACCGACCGCGTGCTGCTCGACGGCGCAGCCGCCGTGCCGGACCGCCTGCGCTTGCTGAACCTCGCGGGCGGCGCGTTTTTGGGTGTCATCACGCTGTCGGCCGCGCTGAGCTTGACGCGCGACTATCGCCAGCGGCTCGTGAACACGCGCGTCATGCTGGCTTTGCGCCGCTCGCTGTTCGAGCGCCTGCTGCGCCTGCCGCTCTCGACGCTCTGGGACATGAAGACCGGCGGCATCCTGTCCCGCCTCTCGGGAGACGTCGATTCGACGACGGGGCTGCTCCAGATGGCGATCGTGTCGCCGTCGATCTCCGTACTCCGGTTGGTCATCGCCGTCAGCGTCCTGTTCTGGCTCAACTGGCAGCTCGCGCTCGTCGCGCTCGCCGTGATCCCCGGTGCCGTGCTGATCAGCTTCACGTCGGCCAAGCGCATCCGGCCGATCTACCGCTCGATTCGCAAGGACGTCGAGCGCATCGACGGGCGCGTCGGCGAGACGTTCTCGGGCATCCGCGTCGTGCGCGCGTTCGGCCGCGAGCTGCGCGAGATGCTCGAGTACGCGCGCGGCCGCAACTCGATCGTCCGCAAAGAGCTCTTCGCGCACCGGCGCGAGCTATGGCTCTGGACGTCGTGGGGCTTCGCGTTGTCGGCCGTCAACGTCGCAATCGTCTGGTACGGCGGCCACCTGTACATGGCGGGCAGTGCCTCGATCGGCGACATCATGGCGTTCCAGTGGTACTCGTTCTTGCTGTTGAATCCGGTTTGGCAGATCGTGAATTCGTTCTCCGAGCTGCAGCGCTCGCTCGCGGCGACCGAGCGCGTGTTCGAGGTGCTCGCGATGCCGAGCGACAAGCCGGACAGGCCCGGCGCGCGCGACGCGCCGCGAGTCGTGCGCGAGCTCACGTTCGAGGACGTGGAATTCGAGTACCGCGAAGGCCGCCCGGTCGTTCGCGACTTCAACGTGAAGGTGCGCGGCGGATCCGTCGTCGCGCTCGTCGGCCGCAGCGGCGCAGGCAAGACCACGGTGACGGACTTGGCTGCGCGCTTTCACGACCCGACGCGTGGGCGGATCCTGTTGAACGGCACGGACATCCGCGAGCTCCGCCTGGCCAGCTACCGCGATTTGCTCGCGATCGTGCAGCAAGACGTGTTCCTGTTCGACGGCTCGGTGCGCGACAACATCGCTTACGCGCGCCACGACGCCACGGACGCACAAGTCGAAGACGCCGCGCGGCGCGCGAACGCACACGAGTTCATCGAACAGCTGCCGGAGGGCTACGACACGTTCATCGGCGAGCGCGGCGTCAAGCTCTCGGGCGGTCAGCAGCAGCGGCTCGCGATCGCGCGCGCGATTCTCGCGGCGCCGCAGATCCTGATTCTCGACGAGGCCACTAGCAACCTCGACACGGAGAGCGAGCAGCTGATCCAGGCATCGATGGCGACGCTCCTGGCCAACCGAACGACGTTCGTCATCGCGCACCGCCTTTCGACGATTCGCCGCGCCGATCTGATCCTGCTGATGGAGGACGGGCGCATCGTCGAGCGCGGCTCGCACGACGAGCTCATGGCGCGCCGCGGTGTTTATCACTCGATGGTCGCTCGCCAGGCGGCCGCCACCGCCAAGGACGCCGACGGGCTCGCGCTGCGCGAATGACAGCTCATGCCTGCTCGGCCGAGGCGGCGGCCGCCCCGCGATGCGTGAGATGCCGAAGCGAGACACCAGCGGGTGCGCGGCGCGCTTGCGCACGACGAAGCCATCCGGTCATGATCGAGCCCGTTCGGCGAACGGAAAGGACGACGACGATGCGCAGTCTGACGCTCGCGGTTTTCGGCATGAGTGCGCTCACGTGCGCTGCGACCGCGCAACCGCCCGCGGACGGGCCCGTGTACGAGAACGGCACGGACCTCGTGCTACCCGACTACCGCTCGTGGCGCTTCATCGGCGCCGGGCTCGGCATGAGCTACGACGGCGAGCGCGGCACTCAGGCCACGGGGTCCGACAATCCGCGCTTCACGCACGCGTTCGTGAATCCCAGCTCGTACGACCACTTCATGCGCACCGGCACGTGGCCCGACGGCACGGTCTTCATGCTCGAGTTTCGCGCGTCACAGACCGAAGGGTCGATCAACCGCACCGGCCGCTACGCGACCGCGCTCGCGCTGCTCGAAGCCGAGGTCAAGGACTCGCGCTTTCCCGACGGGTGGGCGTTCTACACGTTCGGCTCGGGCCGCAGTCTCGCGCGCACGGCCAAGCCGATGGAAGGAGCGGCCGTGGCGCCGTGCGTCGAATGCCACTCGGAGCACGGCGCCGTCGAGCGCACGTTCGTGCAGTTCTACCCGCACTTGCTCGAGGTGGCGCGCGCCAAAGGCACGCTGAAGCCGGGCGACTGAGGGCCGGGCCCGCCGTCCCACCTATTCAACGGGGCGCCGCGCACTCGAAATTCGCGGCGTCGTTCGTGTCGCCGCGGCCCTTGTAGCGGGCCACCTGCGGGTGCGGGCACAGCGGCCTAGTCATCGTGACCTTGCCGTCGCGCACGGCGCGCGCCGTGATCTGCGCCGGCTTCTCGCCTTTCTCCACCCAGCCCGCGAGCGCCGCCATCCAATCCGCCTGATCCGGCCCCACGCCGCCGCGGCAGTGACCGACGCCGGGCAGCATGAATAGGCGCAGGTATTCGTCTGTGAACGCAGCGCCGTCGCCGCCCGTCGCCTTGCTCGCGTACTCGACGACGCTGTCGTAGTAGTCGATCGTCTGCTGCGGCATGACGCCGGGGTCGTTCCACCCGTGCCAAACGATCAGCTTGCCGCCGGCGTTCTTGAAGTCGCGCAAATCCGGATTCACGGCGTTCAGCACGCCGAACAGCTTCGCGTCGACGAGCTCGACGTCGCGATCGAAGTCGAACGTCTTCCAGTCCCAGTTGCGATTGCCGAACCCCATGCTGCCGAGCACGGCGTTGTCGATCTCGAACGGCCCTCGCCCGTTCATGATCAGCGCCCAGCCCGGATTGCCGGGTTGCGGAGGCTCGCTGCCCGGCTCGAGCCCGGCGTAGATCTGCACGCCCGTGCGGGGATTTTGCGCGCCTTGGTAGATGAGCTTCAGCGCTTCGATCTGCTCGGGCTTGAAGCCCTGCAGCGTGCTCGGGTCGAAGTCGCACGTGCGCGGATCCGTGATGATTCCGTCCTTGACGCCGTCGTTCGCGTCGCACTGCGCGACGGCGGCCTCGCCGACGCGCGTGAGATCCTCGCGCGTCAGCACGGCGCCCGGCTTCTTCAGCGTGGCGTGCGCCGTCCAAAGCTGGCCCATGTGCAGGTTGGTGAAGCGATTGACGGGTGCGCCCGAGACGATGCCGTCGTAATCCTCGGGATAACGCTGCGCCGTCATGAGCCCTTGGCGGCCGCCGGTCGAGCAGCCGTTGAAGTACGAGTACTGCGGCGCACGTCCGTAGTGCGCTTCGATGACGGCCTTGGCCTTCACCGTCATCTCGTGGATCGCGCGATAGCCGTAGTCGATGATGCGCTGCCGGTCGTACAACCACTCCGAGTCGCTCGCAACGTGACCGGTATCCGTCGACGACGACGCGTATCCGCCGCGCACGGCCTCGGCCATAGCCGGGTAGCTGATGATGCCGGCGAGGCCGCCGCCGCCGACGGCCTGGAATCGGCCGTTCCAGCCGCCGCCCTCGGGCAGCCAGACCTCGAAGTTGATGGCGGGCTCCACGGTGCCCGCGACGCGGCAGAGAGCCGGCACGTTCAGCGGCTGCTGCACACCGGGCGCGCGGAACTCACCGGCCGGCACACGCTCGGCGAGCGTAATCTTCGTCTCCGGCAGCGCGAGCTTCGCCAGATCGGCGCAGGACGTGGCGGCGTACGCAGGCGCAGCGACGAGCAGCGCAATGGCGACGGCGGCCGAGCAAGCGGCGGTCGAGAAGAGCGGGCGTTTCATGGCGTATGGTTCCCCCAAAAAGCTCCGAAAAGCATAGGAGCTTTCGCGCGCCGCTGTCACGAGTTTTGCGAAGAGCCTGCGCGGCTCGCCTGCCCTCACCGCTACTATTCGGCAACGCGACAGCTCGAGGGGGGGTTGCCATGCAGTTCGTATCGAAGCTTGCCGCCGCGCTGGTGGCCGGCGTCCTCGTCGCCCAAGCATCGCGGCCTGGCGCCGCCCTGGCCGGTTCGATCCCGATGGCCAAGCCGGAAGAAGTCGGTCTTTCGTCGGAACGGCTCGCGCGCATCGGCCCGGCCGTGCAACGGCACATCGATGCCGGCGAGATCGCGGGCGTCGTGACGCTCGTCGCGCGCCGCGGCCGCATCGCGCACTTCGAAGCGTACGGCTTCGCCGACATCGCGAAGCGTACACCGATGCGCACGGACCATATCTTCGGCTTGGCGTCGTCGTCGAAGCCGATCACGGCCGTCGCGATCATGATGCTCGTCGAAAGCGGCGACGTGCGGCTCCAGGATCCGGTATCGAAGTTCGTCCCCGAGTTCGGCGCGCCGGCGCAAGTCGCGGTGCCGAAGGAAGGCGGCGGCGAAGGCGCCTACGAGCTCGTGCCCGCGACGCGGCCGATCACGATCCGCGATCTCTTGACGCACGGCTCGGGGCTCATGAGCGGCGGCTTGGGACAACGCGCCGCGGGCGCGGCGGCGCAGCGCGCGCCGCAGGACACGCTCGCCACGTACATTCCGAAGCTCGGCAGCGTGCCGCTCGATTTTCAACCCGGCACGTTGTGGCGCTACAGCGGCCTCGCCGGATTCGACGTGCTGAGCCGCGTGGTCGAGGTGGCCTCGGGTGAACCGTTCGACGAGTTCCTGCGCGACCGCATCTTCGAGCCGCTCGACATGCGCGACACGGCGTTCAGATACACGGGCCGGCAGGCGGAGCGACTCGCCGCCCTCCACGCGCGGCGCGACGGGAAGCTCGAGTCGACGCCGCGCGATTTGTCGCAAGTCGTGTACTTCTCGGGCGCGGGCGGACTATCGGCTTCCGCCGAGGATTACCTGCAGTTCGCGCAAATGCTCTTGAACCGCGGCGAGCTCGACGGCCGCCGCTTGCTCGGTCCGCGAACCGTCGAGTTGATGACGGCGAATCACACGGGCGACATGGTCAACGGCCAATTTGGCCGGCCTGCGCGCGGCATGGGATTCGGTCTCGGCATGCAGGTGGTGCTCGATCCGATCGCGGCGGATCTGGCCGTGTCGAAAGGCGCGATCAGTTGGCCTGGCGGCTCGGGCGTCTCGCATTGGATCGAGCCGGCCGAGGAGCTCGTTTCGATCTTTTTCATCCAAGGCGGACAAGGCGGCCCGGCGCGCCAGGCGTTCGAGAACGCCGTACGCCAGGCCATCATCGATTGATCGAAAACCTGCGCGCACGGCGTTCGTTCCGTCGAACGCCGCGCGCGGGGTCTCTTACGCCGAGAGCGCGGTACTCAGGCGACGCCTGGGTTCAAGCGATCGCTCGGCCAGAAGCGCACGCCCGTGATGTCGGCTTGCGCGATGACGCCCTTGTCGGTCAAGTGATAAACGGCGACGCCGTTTTTGAACCTGCCGACGGCCGCCGCACCGTCGCGCCCGGCGGCAGCCTGCGCGCTCGTGCCGGCGCTCCATTGGCCGTCCACGAAGCGCTCATAGAGGTCCTCGTTCTCGAACAAGATCACGAGCTTGTAGTTCTCGAGACCCGCTCCGAGACCGACGCCGCCGGCGCCCATGTGCATGTACACGGGATCGTTCCCGCTCTTGCGCATCGCAACACCGGTGCCGCCGGCGCCCGTCACGATGAAGCCGCCCTTCGTCGTGTCGAACACGGCATAGCCGTACGCACTGTCGATCAAGTCTTCCGCGGAAGCATCTTTCTTCAGCGTCTGGATCGTCGACTTCGCCATGTCGAGGATCTCTTGCCGCCGCTCGGCGGCGGTATTCGCATCGAGCTCGTCTCCGTCGCCGTGGCGGTCTTGCGCGAAACCGATGCCGAGCGTCACGACGGCCATCGCCGCCAACGCGGAATGTGTAAACCCTTTCATCTTCTGCTCCTTGCAATCGTTTGAGGTCTGGCCCGTATGAGCAAGATCCATGCCACGACCAAGCTGGCACGGTTACTGCAACGCCCGGACGGAGAACGGCAATTCGGAGAATCGAGATGAAAATGTTGGTCGCCGCCCTGTTCGTGATATTGCTCGCGTCCAGTCAGTACGCGTGCCGCCCGCTCGTCGCCGGCGGCGTGGGAGCCGCGGTCGGCGTCGCAGCCGAGCGCGAGCGTCAGGAACGAAAAGAGGAAAGAGAAGAACGCCGCGAGCGGCGCGACCGAGACTGACCGCGCACCGATCGATTCACGGGCGCAATGCGCAACAGCGCGCCGCCGTCGTAGTCGGCGAGCGGGGAACAGCAGGTCGTAGTTGCCTTTGCCCCGACGTCGCGAATGCGCTGACGCAAACTCGAAGAGCAGACGCTCGCGGCGCAGCTCTTCGAAGCTTTCGTCGACGATGTCCTGCCCTCCGCCGTCTCGAAGCGTGCGGGCGCTGCGGGTAAGCGGCATCGCTCACCCACTGTGCGCGATGCGCTCTCGAGGGGGGTCTCGGGCCTCCGCGACCCACAGCCGCAGCCGCACGACAACCATTGCAACGACGCGGTCGGCGCGTCAAAGTCGCCTCTTTCCAGCGCACGACGTTTTTATCGAGGACACCATGAAAGTAGGGTTCGTCGGCTTAGGCCGTATGGGACAGGGAATGGCTCGCCGCCTGCTCGAAGCAGGTCACGAGCTCTGGGTCTTCGACCAATTCGCGGCGCAGACGAAGCCCCTGGCCGACGCCGGCGCTCACGCCGCCGCTTCGGTCGCCGAGCTCGCGGCGCGCAGCGAGATCGTCGTGACCATGCTCGTCGAGGATTCCGCCGTGAGCCAGGTGGCGCTCGGCAAGGGTGGGCTCACCGAGTCGCTGCCGAAGGGCGCGATCCATCTCGTCATGGGCACGCACGGCGTTGCCGTCGTCCGTGAGCTCGAGGCACGGCATGCGGCGGCCGGTCAGACGCTCGTCGCCGCGCCCGTGCTCGGCCGGCCCGATCTCGCCGCCTCGGGGCAGCTCGGCATCGTCGCGGGCGGGCCGGAGGCGGCCGTCACGCGCTGCACGCCACTGCTGCAATCGATGGGTCGGCGCATCTTCCCCGCCGGCCCGAAACCGGAATCGGCCACCGCGATCAAGCTCGCGAACAACGCCGTCTTGGGCTGCGCCATGGTCGCGATGGCCGAAGGCTTCGCGCTCGTGCGCAGGTACGGCGTCGTGCCGCAAGTGTTTCAAGACGTCATGACCGAAGGGCTGTTCGGCGCCGTCGCGTACAAGGTGTACGGCCAGAAGATGGTCGACGAAAGCTACGATCAAGTCGGCTCGCCGATCCACGTGGGGCTGAAGGACGCGAACCTGATCGCGGCCGCCGCCGACTTGGCGCGCGTGCCGATGCCAAGCCACAACGTCTATCGCGATCGTCTGCTCGGCGCCGTCGCGCACGGCGACGGCGATCGCGACCAGGCCGTGCTCGCGCGCGAGCAGGCGCGGGCCTGCGGGCTCGAATGAGGAGCGGCGGCTAGCGCGAGCTCTTCGATTCGCGGGCTTGGCGAATGACGGCGGCCATCGCCTCGAGCTCGGCCGTGTCGAGACGCCCGAGAAGGTCCGCGATCTGCTCCAGCGTGCGGGCCATGCCCTTCCTCAGCGTGGCGCGACCCTTCGCCGTGCTCGTGACGAGGACGGAACGGCGGTCGCCGCGGTTGGCGACGCAGCGAACCAGAGACTGGCTCTGGAGCGCCGCGACAGTGCGGGAGATCGTCGGTGCCGTGACTTCCTCGGCCACGGACAGCTCGGAGATCGAAACCGGCTCGCGGCGGGCCACTACGCTGAGCGTGCTGAGCCGCTCCCAGCTCAGATCGTGGACCAGGTCCACGTTCTTGAGGGTTCGTGAAAGCCTATAAAACGCTGCGACGGCGCGCAGAAGATCGCCGTCCGGCGCAGCCGAAGCGTCATTCGTAGTCGTCACTCTCGTTCTTCTCGTTGTTACGGTGGTGGCGTGGGGCGTCGCGGAAAGCCCCCACAATTGGGAGGGAGTGTACACGGGCGCTTCCATCTTGAGAAGTTCGCGCTGTTACGGGCTGTGTTGGGCCGCACCTTCTCGGGGCGACAAGCCCGCTCGACGAAGGCGCCCCCGGCGCGACCGCGGCGCCCGCCCCGGGGCCGAACGGGTCGCCTCGCAGGTCGCGGGATACCCGCGCATGGCGAGCTATTTGCATCGAGTAAAGAAATATGTGACGTAACCGGCGTTTCCGGCCGGCATGTTTTGTCATGCTGCGCGCAGCCCATGGATGGACTCCCTGGGCCGTAGGAGCACTGATGCTCGTTGTGACCCGGAAAGCGAACGAGTCGATCAAGATCGAGCCCGTCGACGGCGTCGATCCATCGCTGACGCTGCGCGAAGTGTTCGCGCAGGGCCCGATCTTCCTCAAGCTCGCTCACGTCGGCCAGCGGCGCGTGCGCATCGTCGTCGAAGCTCCAAGCTCTCTGAAAGTCATGCGCAGCGAAGCGGCCGCGACCGCGTGCGCCGCTGCGCAATCCTCGGAGTCGGGCTGCAACCCCCTGGAGCAGCCTGTCGAATCGAGATCGTAACCCGTGGCCCAGCGAGACCCCGTGCTGCTGGCGCTCGACGACGAGGAGGACATCGCCGAGACGCTTTGCGCGATCGGCGTGCGCGCCGGCTTCCGAACGAGCTCCGCAACATCCTCGTTGCGGCTGCGCGAGCTCGTGGGTGAATCGCAGCCCGACGTCATCATTTTGGATCTCCAGATGCCGGGCGAAGACGGCATCACCGTGCTTCGCCACCTGGCCGACATGCAGTGCACCGCGAAGATCCTGCTCGTGACGGGCATGGACGAGCGCACGATGGCGTCGGCCGAGCAATACGGCTTGCGCCGCGGCCTGTCGATCTTCGCGACGCTGCAAAAGCCGTTCGATCCCGGCGAGCTGCTCGCCCAGCTCGAGCGCGCCCATGCCGCGATCCGCCCGTTGACGCCCGCCGATCTCGCAAATGCAATCGACCACGGCGAGCTCGTCGTCCACTATCAGCCGATCGTCCGGCGGTTCGCGGACAACACCTGGGACGTCACGGCCGTCGAGGCGTTGCTGCGCTGGAACCACCCGATTCGCGGCCTCTTGACGCCGAGCTCGTTCGTATCGATGGGCGAAGCGCACGGCTTGAGCCGCGCCATGACGGACTTCGTGCTGCAACGCGGCATCGAGCAGCTGAAGGGTTGGGAAGCGCAGCGGCTTCGCGTGGGCCTCCGCGTCAACATCGCTGCCACGCTGATCTCCGATATCGCCTTTCCGGACCGGCTCGAGACGATGCTCGTGGAGCAGTCGATCGATGCCGACGCGCTCGCCCTCGAGATCACGGAGACCGCGATGCTCGAGCAGACGCCGGACGCGTTCGACATCCTCACGCGCTTGCGCATCAAGGGCATCGGCCTCGCGATCGACGACTTCGGCATCGGCTACTCGTCGCTGACGCAGCTATTTCGGATGCCGTTCAACGAGATGAAGATCGACCGCTCCCTCGTCGGCCGAATCGTCGAGTCGAAGGAGGCCGCGATCATGGTCGACGCCCTCATCGGTCTCGCGCACAAGCTGAATCTCACCGCGTGCGCCGAAGGCGTCGAGGACAAGACGACGCTCGAGACGCTCGGCCGGTTGGGCGCCGATTTCGCCCAGGGCTATTTCGTGAGCCCGCCGGTGCCCCCCGCCGAGATCCCGCGCATCATAGCGCACTGGGACGACGCGCAGCGCCGGCCCGTGCCGCGGCCGCGCTCCGGCGGGTCCTGTCGTTAGCGCGGCGCGGATCCCGACAAGAACACCTTGCGGCCGTCGGCGAGGGTGATGTCGCGGCCGCTCATGCGGTTCGAGCCGTCGCGCGCGCGGTAGCCGTCCACGGCGACGACGGTGCCGACCGGCAGCGTGCTTTCGTTGATGCCCTTGCGAAACAGCGTGTTCGGCGTGCCGCCCTCGACCTCCCAGACGGCCTTCGTGCCGTCGTCGGCCGTCACCTCGATGTGAATCCAGGAGTGCGGGTTGATGAGCTCCACTTTCGTGACCGTACCCTGCAGCGAAACGGGCTTGTTGGCGTCGAACTCCGACGCGAACGAGTGATGCGCGGACGCGCCGCCGAGCGGCGCGGCGACCGCGACGCAGAGCGCGAGCAACGGTTGCTTCATCTTGGCTCACTCCCATTGCGCGGCCTCGCGCTCCGCCGCGCGTGCGCCGCCCAAGATGCCGTACATCGACTTGTTGCCCTCGTGGCAGGCGTACTCGTACATGAGCCCGTCCTCGACGCGCAGCGACGTGATC
Organism: Rhodospirillaceae bacterium; assembly: GCA_037445815.1. Lineage (GTDB taxonomy): Bacteria > Pseudomonadota > Gammaproteobacteria > Steroidobacterales > Rariloculaceae > FEN-1219. The sequence goes on along the minus strand of JBBIJV010000045.1, from coordinate 3,229 downwards.
TCGACCGTCCACGGGCGCGTGAAGGCTTGCGCGTCGTCGACCGTGAACTCGTAGAGCAACACGTCATCGGCCACGCGCGTGAAGCGCTCCGTGAGCCGCATGTTCTCGCTCGAGCCGCGGAGCGGCGTATCGGCGCGGCGGTTCCGCGTTTCGATGACGAGCGTGTCGCCTTCCCAGTGGCCGCGCGAGCTGCCGCGCCACTGGCGGATCGTCTCGGGCGGGAACGGCCGCCCGTCGAGCGGCACGATGCGCGTCTCGTGCACCATTTCGTTGACGATCAGCACGTGGTCGTCGGTCTGCACGATCTGATAGTGATTGTTGTAGGAGCCGGGGAGCATCGGCGGGCCTGCCGTCGCGTAGTAAATGCAGCGAGTCGACAAACCTTGCGTCTCGGGCCCGTCGGCGGACGGCCGCGGCGTCGCGGCGAGCCGCGCTTTCGCGGTTTCCGTGAGCTCGGGGATGCGCCCGTCGGGCGGATCGACGATCAGCGAGGTGCGTAGCGTGCGCACGCCTTGCGTGCCCGAGTCCCACCAGAAGTCGTTGTAGGCGAGCAGGATGTCGGCTTCGGGGTCATCGGGGCGCGAGTCGCGATTCAGAGCCTCGACGCGTTTCGCCTGGTACTCGCGCGCTTCGTCCTCGGTCAAGAACGCCTTGTCGGCGAGGTCCGCGGGCCGCTCGAGCGGCGTCACGAGCGCGTTCGACCAAAGGCCCTGTAGATCGGGCTTGCCGGAGGGCAGCCGCGGCGGCGAATAGGCCGGATCGAACACTTCGGGCGGCGCTTGCGCGTGGCCGAGCCCGGACACGAGCGCGCCGCAGCACACGCCGACCGATGGCAACACGAGGGTCTTCATGACGGCTCTCCCCCTTCTCATTCGGCCTCCCGGCCCCGGTAGCCCTTGCGCAGATGGCCGTAGAGGATCTCCTCGCTGAACGGCACGCACTTGAACTCGAGCAGCTCGACGTTCGCCTCGAGCCGGCGATACAGCGGGAAGCTGATCTTCCACGGCCGCGAGAAGACCTTCGGGTCCTCGAGCGTGGCCTCGTACAACAGGTGGTTCGGTCCCATGGGCGTGTAGCGCTCCTCGACGCGGAGCTCTTCGCTGTGGAAGTTGCCGGCGCGGTCGAGCCACGTGTCTGCCTTTTGCTTGGTGACCTCGACGACGAGCGTATCGCCTTCCCAGCGGCCGACGGACCAGCCCATCCAGAACGAGGTCGGCGCCGGGCCCGGGTCCTGCATGTGAATCTGCCGCACGGCATTCGCGAACTGATACGCGATCATCACGTGATCGCCGCTCTGGAAGATCTGGAACGGCTGCGGCAGATACGTGGCCCGCGGCACGCCGGGCATGAAGCACTTGCGCTCGGGATCGAGCTCGAAGCGATTTTCGTAGTTGCGCCGCTGCCGCTCGCGCGCCTCCGCAAAGTACGGGATCTCGCCGCCCTCGACGACACCCAAGTGCGGCGGCTCGGCGCCGAGTGCGCCGAGCTCGTCCAACGGCGCCGGGCGCGCCTCGTGCGGCTCGAGGTCGTAGTTCGCGGGAACGAGTGCCTGCCAGATGCCGTTCAAGTCGGGCTTGCCGTCCGGCGTGCGCGCGAAGACGGGCGCCGAAGCCGTGCCCGCGGCCGGAGGCGCCGCAGTGGGCGCGCAAGCGGCGACGAGCGCGAGCGCTGCGACTGCGCACGCCCCGCGCATCATCGGCCCGCCTGCTCGATGGCCGGATTCACGTACCCGGCCGGCAGCACGCGATCGGGGTCGGGCCGCACGCTCAAGTACGTGACCCCGTCCGGAATCTCGACCCAGCCGTGCAGCACGCCCGCGGGTATCACGACGACGTCGCCGGCCGCGACCCTGCGTCGCTCGCCGCCCACGAACGTGGCGCGCAGGCTCGGTCCGACGGCGACCTTCACGACCTCGGAGTCCGGCGCGAACGGCGCTTCGCCGGTGAGCTCCGTACCCGTGATCAACGTGCCCTCGCCCGACAGCACGTAATAGACCTCGGTGACTTGCGTGTGCGAGATGCCGACGACGGGCTGTCCCTCCGGCGTCGAGCGCTTGCCCTGCCGCAACACGCCGACGCCGACGTTGAGCTTGCCGACGTCGACCACCTTGATCTGCCGATCCGCGCCGCCCTCGGGAGCCGCGAGCACGGCGTCGATGTCGACTTTCAGCACGTCGACGGCCGGCGGCGGCTGGGCCGCGGCGATCGCGGGCAGCGCCGCCGCAGCGACGATCGCGAGACCGCTTCGCTTCGCAACCTTCGTCATTCGTCTCATCGCGCAACCCTCACCCACTTCTGCAGACAACCGCCCGACGGGCTCGCGGCGCAGCCGGCCGTGAGCCCCGCGAAAATGTTGCCGCTGTCGTCGCCGGCCAATCCCTCGGGCCGCGTGCCGGGCACGAAATGGCGCAACGAGCCGTCGACGGCGCTGCCGATGCGGATGCCGGTCTGCCAACCGGGATTGCGCAGAACGCGGCCACCGCCTTCGGGCGCCTGCGGCGGCCCATCGATCGAGTTCGTGGACTCGGAGTCCGAGACGATCAGCGTGTCGTCGCGGAGAATCGAAACGCCGCTCGGCCGGCCGAAGTGCCGCCATTCGTCGACGAACTCGAGATTCTCGTCGAGGATCTGCACGCGGTTGTTGGAGCGATCCGCGACGAACAACCGGCCGCGCGAGTCGAACGCGAGCGCGTGCGGGCCCATGAACTCCCCGGGCCCCGACCCCATCCGCCCGACGGCGCGCACGAACGTGCCGTCGGGCTTCAGAACCACGAGGCGATCGCCGTCCTGCTGCGCGCTCGCGGGCCGCGGCCAATGGCCGTCCGCGACGACGATGTCGCCGTTCGCCGCGACGGCGCACGCCGTCGGGCCGACGAACGTGTCGGCGCCCGCGCGCGAGACGCCGGCCTTGCCGAGGCTGAGCAGCAGCTGGCCGTCCTGCGTGAGCTTGTGAAGCTGAAAGCCGCGGCCGGCCGTAGCGGGATCTTCGGCGAACGGCCCGCTGTCGCCGACCCAGAGGTTGCCGTCGTGGTCCATGCAGAAGCCGTGCCCCTGCACGAGCAGCCCGCGGCCGAAGCTCTTCGTGATCTGGCCCGAGGCATCGACGTAGTTCACCGGCGGCTCGGAGCGGAACATCATCCACGTGCCGCCCGTGTTGTCGGGAATGAGCCCGATCGCGGCGCCCCACGTCATGCCGTCCGGCAGCGTCGGCCAGCGCTCGACGATGCGGT
>JBBIJV010000044.1:0-20757 GCA_037445815.1 Rhodospirillaceae bacterium | reverse complement strand
CGCGGCCGCGGCGCCAGCGCCCCACCTTCGCCGTCGGCGCGCCGGCCGGGATCTCCCAGTACGACTCGAGCGCGCGAAAGTGATCGATGCGCAAGAGGTCGAAGCGCTCGAGCTGGGCACCGATGCGGTCGAGCCACCAGCGAAAGCCGCTTCGCTCGAGCGCATCCCAATCGTAGAGCGGGTTGCCCCAGAGCTGGCCTTCGGCGTTGAAATAGTCGGGCGGCACGCCGGCGACGGCGAGCGGCTCGCCGCGCTCGTCGAGGGCGAACACCTCTCGCTCCCACCACACGTCGACGCTGTCCCGATCCATGTAGAACGGCAAGTCGCCGAACAGATACACGCCGCGCTCGTTGGCGTAACGCTTCAGCGCCGACCATTGGAGATCGAACAGATACTGCTCGAAGAGCAGAGCGCGAAGCGGCTCGCGATTGCCCGCGAGGCAATCGCGCAGCCCATCGCCGCGCAAGTCGCGATACTCGGCCGGCCACCGCCACCACGGCGCGGCGTCGAAACGCGCGCCCAAGAGCTCGAACAATCCGTACGGCACCAGCCAGCGGCGGCGTGCGCGAACAAACTCGGCGAATGCGCGCTTTTGCTCGGCCGTCGCGAGCGCCGCGAACGACGCGTAGCGCGCGCCGCGATCGCCGGCTGCGTCGATGCCGCTCGGCAACTGCGCCATGGCCGCAAGGTCCGCGGCGTCGATGAAGCGCGGGTCGCCGGCGTACGCCGAGCGCAGCCCGTACGGCGAGCCGTAGGCGTCGGTCACGCCGAGCGGCAGGGTCTGCCAGACGCTGAACCCGCCGGCGGCGAGCCAATCGACGAAGCGGCGCGCTTCGGCGCCGAGCGTCCCGCGCGAGCCCGGCCCGGGCAGCGAGGTTGGGTGCAACAGTACGCCGGCCCGGCGCGCGGCGAGCAGGTTCATTGGCGGCCGGCTAGCCGCTGCGCCGCAGGTCGGCCAACATGCGGCGCGTCACGAGCACGACGCCCTGCTGCGTGACATGGAAGCGCCGGCTGTCGTGCTCGCGGTCGCGGCCGATGACGGTGCCGTGCGGGATGCTGCACCCCTCGTCGATGATCGCGTTCGCGATGTAGCAGCTGCGGCCGATCTCGACCTCGGGCAGCACCACGGAGCGGCGCACTTCCGAGCCCTCGTCGACGAACACGCCGAAGAAGAGCAGCGACTCGCGGATCACGGCGCCGGAAACGATGCAGCCGCCCGCGACCATCGAGTTGATGGCGAGCCCACGGCGGCCGTCCTCGTCCAGGATGAACTTGGCACAAGGCACCTGCTGCTGATAGGTCCAGATGGGCCACGCCTCGTCGTAAAGATTGAGCTCGGGGCTCACGTGAATGAGCTCCATGTTCGCGCTGTAATAGGCGTCGACGGTGCCGACGTCGCGCCAATAGCGCTGCGCCTTCGTCTCCACGTCCTCGAACGGATAGGCGAACACGCGCCGGTTCGCGACGGCTTCCGGCACGACGTTGCGGCCGAAGTCGTGCTTCGTGCCGGGATCCGCGGCATCGCGCTCGAGCGCCTCGCGCAGGAAGTCGGGGTTGATGACGTAGATGCCCATCGATGCGAGCGCGATGCCTTCGCGCCCCGGCATGGGCCGCGGATCCTTCGGCTTCTCGTCGAAGCCGACGACGCGATGATCCGCGCCGAGCGTCATGACGCCGAACTCGTGCGCCTGCGAGATCGGCACCTGCACGCCGCCGATCGTGACTTCCGATCTGCTCTCCTTGTGGAACGCGATCAGCGGACCGTAGTCCATCTTGTAGACGTGGTCGCCGGCCAAGATCAACACCGTTTCGGGACGATGTTGCTGGATGATGTCGAGATTTTGGAAAACCGCATCCGCGGTGCCGCGATACCAGATCTCGCCGAGCTGCTGCTGCGCGGGAACGATATCGATGAACTCGCCGAGCTCGCCGTGCAGGTAGCCCCAGCCGCGCTGCACATGCTGGATCAGCGAGTGGGCCTTATACTGAGTGAGGATGAAGATTTGGCGGATGCCGGAATTGACGCAATTCGACAAGGAGAAGTCGATGATTCTGTATTTGCCGCCGAACGGCGTGGCCGGCTTGGCGCGATGGTCCGTGAGTTGCATGAGCCTCTGACCGCGCCCCCCGGCCATGATCACGGCAACGGTGCTGCGGGTGAGCTGACTGACGAGACGTCGGCGCGGAATTTGCCTCATTGGCTACACGCTACTACCGAAATACTCCGCCTGTCTAACGGAGACCCGCACGTATGACGCCGCCCCCCGAGCGCGTGGGTGAGCCCGACACGACGGCTCGCGACCCCGACATCGAACGATTGCTGCACGGCCGCCTGCACGAGCCGCGCAACGTGCTCGGGATTCGTCCGGCCGGTGCCGGCAACGTGGTCGTGCGGGTGCTCAAACTCGATGCCGCGCGGGTGTTCTTGATCGACCCGGCCGTCGAGCTTACGCGCGTGCCGGGCTCGCCGCTTTTCGAATGGACGGGGCCGAGCGCCGCGATCTCGCCGCCCGTCCGCTTCCGCTTCGAGTCGTACGACGGAGAGTGGCACGAGCGCTACGACCCGTACTCGTTTCCGCTCGAGATCGACGCGAGCGACCTCGAGCGCTTCGGCTCCGGCGGCCACATTCACGCGCACAAGTTCCTGGGCTCCCATGTGCGCGAGGTTTTGGGCGTGCGCGGCGTCCGCTTCGCCGTCTGGGCACCGAACGCCGAGCGCGTCAGCGTCGTCGGCACGTTCAATCATTGGGACGGGCGCTACCATCCGATGAGCGTGCGCGGCGGCTCGGGCGTTTGGGAGCTCTTCATCCCGGAGATCGGGCCCGGCGAGCTCTACAAGTACGAGATCTTCACGCGCGAGACCCGCGAGCTGAAGCTGAAGTCCGATCCCTACGGGACGGCGTTCGAGCAGCGGCCCGCGACGGCCGGCATCGTCATGCCGCCCACGACGTTCGTTTGGGACGACGCCGGCTGGCTCGCCGAGCGCGGGCAGCGCGACTGGCTGCGCGAGGCGGTATCGGTCTACGAGTTGCACTTGGGCTCGTGGCGACGCAACGCGGCCGGGCACTTCCTTCGCTATAGCGAGATCGCGCGGCCGCTCGCCGAGTACGTCAAGGATATGGGCTTCACGCACGTCGAGCTCTTGCCGATCACGGAGCACCCGTTCGACGACTCGTGGGGCTACCAGTGCACGGGATACTTCGCGCCGACGAGCCGGCACGGCACGCCGGACGAGCTGCGCGAGCTCGTCGCCGAGCTGCATCGCAACGGCATCGGCGTGCTGCTCGACTGGGTGCCGGGCCATTTCCCGAAGGACGACCACGCCCTCGCCCGCTTCGACGGCACGCCGCTCTACGAGTACGGCGACTGGCAGAAGGGCGAGCACCCGGAATGGCACACGCTCGTGTTCAACTACTCGCGCAACGAGGTGCAGAGCTTTCTGCTCTCGAGCGCGATCCGCTGGCTCGAAGATTTCCACTTCGACGGGCTGCGCGTCGACGCCGTCGCGTCGATGCTCTATCTCGATTACTCGCGGCAGCCGCACCAGTGGTCGCCGAACCAGTACGGCGGCAACGAGAACCTCGAAGCGATCGCGTTCTTGCGGCGCCTCAACGAGACGACGCATGCCACCTGCCCCGGCACGATCACGGTCGCCGAGGAGTCGACGGCCTGGCCGCAAGTCTCCCGGCCCACCTACACGGGCGGGTTGGGGTTCACGTTCAAGTGGAACATGGGCTGGATGCACGACACGTTGAGCTATCTCTCGAAGGATCCGATCCATCGCCAGTTCCATCACAACCTGCTCACGTTCGGCCCGATGTACGCGTTCACGGAGAACTTCGTGCTGCCGCTCTCGCACGACGAGGTCGTGCACGGCAAGCGCTCGCTGCTCGACAAGATGCCCGGCGACGACTGGCAGCGGTTCGCGAACCTGCGCCTCCTGTTCACGTTTCAGTGGACGTATCCCGGCAAGAAGCTCCTGTTCATGGGCGGAGAGCTCGGCCAGCCGCGCGAATGGAGCCACCACGCCTCGCTGCCTTGGCACGTGGCCGACGATCCGCGTCATGGCGGTATCCGGGCCCTCGTCCGCGACTTGAACCGCGTATACCGCAGCACGCCGGCGCTGCACCGTTTGGATCACGAAGCGGCCGGGTTTCAATGGCTGTCCTGGCAGGATTCTGCCCACTCGGTGCTGAGCTTCCTGCGCAAGAACGGCGACGAGCACGCCGTCGTCGTCTTGAACTTCACGCCGGTGCCGCGGGCGGGTTACCGAGTCGGGGTGCCACAGGGGGGGCGCTATCGCGAGATCTTGAACTCCGACTCCCGCTTCTACGGCGGGTCTGATCTAGGCAACGAGGTGGCTCCGGCCGAGCCGACGCCGTGGATGGAGCAGCCCTATTCGATCGTCGTGACGCTGCCGCCGCTCGGCGGCATCGTGCTCGTGCCGGGCTGACGGGTCAGAGCTTGTAGAAGAACGCGATGCTCGTCTCCTCGACCTCGGCGATCTCGCCGAACGGGCTCTCGCCGAAATCGTGCTTTTCCCAGCCGAGACGCAAAGCGAAACGCTCCCAGTTGTACTGTGCGGCGAAGTAGAACGCGGGCTCGTTCGAGCCGCGGTCGCCCGATATCGTATTCGTGCCGTCGGTGAGCTCGAAATCCTGCTCCATGTCCGAATAGCTGATACCGCCCATCAGCGCGAGGCCGTTGTCGAACGGCAACACGCCGAGCAGCCGCAGCGTCAACGTGCGAATGTCGGCGCGCAAGCTGACGGGAACGGTGAAGCTCGTCGTGTTCGTGTCGCGAATCGTGCCGGTCTTCCCGTAGCCGCCCTCGACCGTGAGGTGCTCCATGAATTGGTAGCCGACCATCAACGAGTAGGAGCTCACCGAGTCGCTGAAGATGTCCTCGACGGGCAGCACCTCGGTGTAATCGAAGTTGCTCAGTGAAATTCCGTAGTACGCGAATTCCGGCTGAGCTTCCGCGCCGTAACCGGCGGCCAGCGCGACGAGGGCGAGCAGTAGGTTTTTCATGCGGGCACTGTATCACGACCCCCGTCCTCGAAAATGGCGATGCCATGGGACCCGAGGCGATAGCGGTCGCCGGCCACCGGCACACCGGCCGGGACGACGTCGGCGGGCTCGACGAGCGTCGTATCGGCGATGCGCCGCCAGCGGCGCGTGGCCGCCTCGGGCAACGGCAAGTCCCGCGCCGTCGAGGCCATGTTGATCATGACGTGCAGCGCCGGCTCACCCGGCACCACGCCGGGCAAGGTGAAACACAAGACGCGGGCGTCCGGGTCCTGCCAAACCGGCGGCTCGAGGCTCTCGCCGTACCAGTGGATGTCGGCGCGCAGAGCTCCCGAGTGGCCGTTCAGAAAACGCGTGCGGTGCAAGCTCGGATGGCGCAGGCGCAGCGCGATGAGCTCGCGAGTGAAGCGCAGCATCGCGCGCGCCGCGGGCGCGAACGACCAGTCGAGCCAGCTCGAGTCGTTGTCCTGGCAATAGGCGTTGTTGTTGCCGCGCTGCGTGCGCAGCACCTCGTCGCCGGCCGTCAGCATCGGCACACCCTGGGAGAGAAGCAGCAGAGCCATGAAATTGCGCGCGCGTTGCGCGCGCAGGCGCTGGATCTCGGGGTCGTCGGTGGGGCCCTCCAACCCGGAGTTCCAGCTCAAGTTCTGGTCGCTGCCGTCGCGGTTGTGCTCGCCGTTGCCGCTGTTGTGCTTCCTGTCGTAGCTCACGAGATCGTAGAGCGTGAAGCCGTCGTGGCAGGTGACGAAGTTGATGCCGTTCTGGGGCGTCTTGCCGGCCCAGGCGTAGAGGTCGCTGCTGCCGGCGATGCGCGTGGCGAGCTCGCCCAGGTGACCGGGGTCGCCGCGCAGGAACCGCCGAACCGCGTCGCGATAACGCCCGTTCCATTCGGCCCAGCGAAACCCCGGAAAGGAGCCTACCTGGTAGAGGCCGCCGGCGTCCCACGCCTCCGCGATCAGGTGCGTCGCTTCGAGCCCCGGCGCGAACTCGATCGCGGCGATGACGGGCGCGTGCGCGAGCGGCTTGCCGTGCTCGTCGCGCGACAACACCCCGGCGAGATCGAACCTGAACCCGTCGACGTGCATCTCGAGGACCCAAAATCGCAGCGCCTCGACGAGCCATTGGGCGACGAGCGCTTGATTCGAGTTCACGGTGTTGCCGCAGCCCGTGAAATCGAAGTACTTCGTGCGGTCCGTCGGATCGAGGATGTAGAAGAGCTCGTTGACGAGCCCTTTGTAGCTGATCACCGGGCCGTGCCGGCCGCCTTCGGCCGTGTGATTCAGCACGACGTCGAGAATCACGCCGATCCCCGCCTTGTGCAGCGCCTTGACCATGCCGCGAAACTCGCGGCGCGGGTCGCCGCCGGCCGCATAGTCGGCGTGCGGGGCGAAGAAGCCGACGGGGCTGTAGCCCCAGTAGTTGTGAAGGCCGATCGCGGCCGTCGGCTCGGGCACGTCCTGCTTGTCGAACGCGAACACGGGCAGCAGCTCGACGTCCGTGACGCCGAGCGCCTTCAGGTACGGGATTTTTTCGACGACGCCGCGGAAGGTGCCGCGACTCGCGACGCCGGACGACGGGTGCTTCGTGAAGCCGCCGACGTGCAGCTCGTAGATGACGGCGCCGTCGAGCGAGCGCTTCAGCGGCTCGTCGCCCTCCCAGTCGTAGTCGTCCACAGGCGCGATCTGCGCGCGCAGCGCCGATGCGTGCGCGCCCTTGATCGCGGCGCGGCGGTCCCAGACCGCGTCGCTGACGAGCCTCGCCCACGGGTCGAGCAGTTCGCGCCGGGCGTCGAAGCGCAAACCGTTCTTGGGCTCGTTCGGCCCGTCGGCGCGCCAGGTGTAGAACCAGCCGGCCCGCGCGCCGACGACGAACACGTGCCAGAACCCGTAGGTCCGGTGCCTCGCGGGGTCGAGCTCGAATTCAGCGATCGGCGTTGCGTCCGCGGCCTCACGGTAAAGGCGCAGCCACACGCGCGTCGCGCGCGGGCTGAAAACGGCGAAGTTGACGCCGTCGGCGGCCGCCGTGGCGCCGAGCGGCTGGCGCGACCCGGCCCGAGCCGCGAGTTTCGGCGGCGGATTCGCTGCGACGTCGCTCAAAGCCTGCGCATCAACCCGAGCTCGTACGGGTGCGACAGGTGCGGATGGTCGGGCACGGCCCGCACCTCGTACTGAAGCGTGCCCGCCCACGGCGGTTGCAGCTCGAGGCGATAGCGGCAAATGCCGCCTTCGCCGACGTCGCCCGGCGTGAACGGGGCGAGCAGCACGGTGCGCCCCTCGAGGTAAGAGACGCCGTGCTTCGGCCGGCGGTTCTCGGCATAGCCCTGCACCGGCACGACGAGCTCGGAGCCGAGCACGCGCCGCACCTGGCACTCCACGCGCACGTCGCGCGGCTCGAGGCCGTTCAGAGCCACTTCGACTTCGAGCGTGACGCCGTCGGCGAACGAGATCTCGGTCGCGGGCTCGCCGATCATCTTCAGCGAGACGCCGGGCCAGGCCGCTCGCACCTTCTCCTTCCAGCTGCCGAGCTCGCGCGCGGCCTTGAACCCGTCCGCGGCGAGCTCCCGCCCGAGGCGCGCCGAAGGCACATAGAAGTCGCGCAGGTAGTCGTGCAACACGCGCTCGCTGTTGAACGCCGGCAGCACGCTCGCCATCGAGCGCTTGCAGATCTGCACCCATTCGGGGCTGTAGCCCTGAGCGTTGCGCGCGTAATAGAGCGGAATCACCTCGTCCTGGAGCGTCTCGTACAGCGTCGTCGAATCCTGCCGGTCCCGATCCGCGTCGCCCTGCTCGTCGCGCGCGGGCGGAATGCCCCAGCCGTTGCGCGATTCGCGCCGCGAATCGTAGGCCTCGGCCCACCAGCCGTCGAGCACGCTCAAGTTCACGGTGCCGTTGATGGCCGCTTTCATGCCCGACGTGCCGCTCGCCTCGAACGGCGCCACTGGCGTGTTGAGCCAGACGTCGACGCCGGACGTGAGCAGCCGCCCTATACCTAAGTCGTAGCCCTCGACCATGAGGATCTTGCCGATGAACGGCGGCAAGCTCGAGACGCGCGCGATCTCGCGCATCATCCACTGCGCGGGCTCGTCCGCCGGGTGCGCCTTCCCGGCGAACACGAAGATCACGGGCCGATCCTCGTTGCCGACGAGCTGCTCGAGCCAGCCCAAGTCGGCCATCAGCAGCGTGGCGCGCTTGTAGGTCGCGAAGCGGCGCGCGAAGCCGATCGTGAGCACGTTCGGGTTGTCGGGATTCACGAGCTTCAAGAGCCGATGGACGTGCGCCTCGCTCAAGCCGTTGCGCTGGAACTGCTGCGTGAGCCGCTCGCGCAGCACGCGCAGCATCTGGCTCTTCACCTTCTGGTTGGTTTCCCAGAAGAGCTCGTCCGGGATCGTCTCGATGCGCGCAATCAGCGTGCGGTCCATCATCCGCTCGCGCCAATCCTTGCCCAAGTGGCGATCGAAGAGCTTGGCCCAGGTGTGGCGCAGGAACGTCGCCACGTGCACGCCGTTCGTCACGTAGCCCATCGGGTTCTCGGCCGGAGGTATGTCGGGCCACGCGCTCGCGCAGAGACGCGACGATACGCGGCCGTGGATCTTGCTGACGCTGTTGCACGTCGCGGCGCCGCGCAACGCGAGCCGGGTCATGTTGAACACCTCGGGGCGCTCCGGAGCGCGTCCCAAGTCGAGCAGCTGCTCGGGCGAGATGCCGAGCTCGCCCGGGAAGCTCGCGAACTGCCGCGCGACGCGCTCGTGCGGGAACACGTCGTGGCCCGCGCTGACAGGCGTATGCGTCGTGAATACGGTGTTCGCGGCCGTCGCTTCGAGCGCGGCCGTGAACGGCAGACCCGCCGTCGTGTACTCGCGCAGCCGCTCGAGCACGAGGAACGCGGCATGCCCTTCGTTGATGTGCCACACGGTCGGCTCGAGATTCAGCGCGCGAAGAGCGCGGCAGCCGCCGATGCCGAGCACGGCTTCTTGCTGCTGGCGAAGCTCGTCCGTGCCGCCATAGAGCTTGTCCGTGATGAGCCGATCCTCCGCGGTGTTCTCGGGCACGTCCGTGTCGAGCAGCAGCACCGTCACGCGGCCCACCGGCGCTTTCCAAACCCGCACGGCGACGTTGCGCTCGAGGCCGGGACACGTGACGCGCACCTCGCTGCCGTCGGGGTTCAGCGCAACCGTAAGCGGCGCGCTGCGCGGGTCGATCGGCGGATAGTCGGGGATCTGCTGGCCGCTGCGGTCGATGCGCTGATGGAAATAGCCGTGCCGATACAACAGCCCCACCGCAACGAACGGCAGGTTCAGATCGCTCGCCGTCTTGCAGTGGTCGCCGGCGAGCACGCCCAGGCCGCCCGAATAGATCGCGAAGCTCTCGTGCCAGCCGTACTCGGCGCAGAAATACGCGATGAGGTCGTTCTGCGCGAGGCCCTCGCGCGGCACCGGCTTGCTGCTCAAATACGCATCGAACTCCGCCACGATCGCGCGATACTCCTCGAGGAAGGCCGGGTCGGCGGCCGCGTGATCGAGGATGCTCTGGTCGACGGAGCGCAGAAACAGCCGCGGGCTCGCTTCCACGGCGCGCCACAGCTTGGGATCGAGCTTGCGGAACAGCTGCCCGAGCGCGGGATTCCAGCTGAACCAAAAATTCTTCGCGAGGTCGTCGAGCCGCGCCAGAGAAGAAGGGATCGTCGGCGAAACCTGTAGGGCGAACACGCTGCTCGACATCGCAAATCCTTTTGAACGCACGGAGAAAGGTGAGGCGGGCGCGCCGTAGCACCCCGTCCGCCGAACCCGAAGTCCGTCTAGTTTAGGGCAGCCCGCGCGTTTACTCGACCGCCATCGTGGCCACCGTGCAACCGACGGCGAAGATCGGGATCGGAGCGTAGAACAAGAGATCGCCTCTCGCGCCTTCCGTGGCACCGGCCACCGCGACGAACGTGCGAATTTCGAACCCGCCCTGCCCCGCGTCGCGCAGCGTCTCCTCGTCCGTGTACGACGTGAGCGCCGCGCGGTCGTTCGCGAGAAAGCGCGCGAGAAACTCGCGGTCCCAGGCTTCGTTGATCGTGCCGGAGTCCGGCGTGGCGGGCCAATGCGAGATGCCGCCGGTGCCGACGAGCGCGATGCGCTCGGGCTGCGCGTCGCAGGCGCGGCGCAAGGCGCGGCCGAACTCGTAGGCGCGCGTCAAGGGCGTCAGCGGCGGCCCCTGGCAGTTCACGTTCACGGGAATCACGGGCAGGTCGTAGCGCGGAGTCAAGAAGTTGAGCGGCACCATGATGCCGTGGTCGAACTTCCACTCCTCGGCGTAGGCCACGTCGATGCTCTCGAGAAGGTTGCCGATCAAGCGCCGCGACAGCGCCGCGTTGCCCGGCACGCGCCGCCGCTCGATCGCGAGCCAGGCCTCGTCCTCGATCGGCCCCTCGTAGAAGTCGGCCATCCCGACGCAATACGCCGGCATGTTGTTCATGAAGAAGTTCGCGAAGTGCTCGGCCGCGATGACGATCAGCGCGTCGGGCTTCGCGGCTTCGAGCCGCTCGCGCATCTCGCCGAGCTTCGCGTAAAACTCGTCGCGCACGCGCGGCTCGGCGCGCGCGGCGCGCCCCGTGATGCCGGGCGCGTGACTGCACACGCCTGCGAAGACGAGGCTCATCGCTGCCGATCTTTCAGCAGGCTGTAGAGGCCCGCGCGCACCGGCCCGTGCTTGCGCACGCCCTCGCGCATCGCCTCGATGTAGACGTCCCAGGGCTGGCCGAGCAGCGCCGCGTAGTGCATCAGAATCTGCCCGTTGACGCCCATCACGTAGAGGAGCCCGATGTCGCCCGTCTCGATGGCCGCGCGCTCTTCGCCCGTGAGCTCGTACTCGTCGAGCAGCTCCGCCCGGCTCGTCTCGAAGCGCCGGCGGACCGCCGGGTCGCGATTCAGCTGATAAAGCAGCTTCTGCACGTAGTAGAGGCTCATCGCGCGATTACTTGCCGAGCGACGGCACGCGGTGCGTGCCGTAGGCGACGCAGACGTTTTTCGTCTCCATGTAGAAGTCGAAGCTGTAATCGCCGCCGTCGCGGCCGATGCCGCTCGCCTTCATGCCGCCGAACGGCGTCGGCAGGTGCCGGTTGTTCTCGGAGTTGACCCACACCATGCCCGCCTCGAGACCGCGCGCGAAGCGATGCGCGCGGCCCGCGTCGTTGGTCCAGAGGTAGCCCGCGAGGCCGTAGCGCACGTCGTTCGCGAGCGCGAGTGCTTCCTTTTCGTCCGAGAACGGGATGACCGTCAGCACCGGACCGAAGATCTCTTCCTGCGCCACGCGCATGCGATTTTGCGCCCCGGCGAGTACGGTTGGCTGTACGTAGTTGCCGCCGAGCGGGGCCGCGGCGCCGCCGGCCGCGATGGTCACGCGCTCGGCCCGCGCGACGTCGAAGTAGCCGAGCACCTTCTCGACGTGCTTCTTGTGGATCAGTGGGCCGAGCTCGGTCTTTGGATCGAGCGGATGCCCGACGACGATCTTGCGCACGCGCTCGACGAGGCGCTCCGTGAGCTCGCGCTCGATCGACCTTTGCACGAGCAGCCGGCTCGACGACGTGCAGCGCTCGCCGTTCAAGCTGTAGATCATGAACACGACGGCGTCGAGCGCGCGGTCCAAATCGGCGTCCTCGAACACGACGACGGGGTTCTTGCCGCCGAGCTCGAAATGCAGGCGCTTCAGCGTCGGCGCCGCCTGCGCCATGATCGCGCTGCCCGTTGCCGACTCGCCGACGAACGCGACGGCGCGGATCGCGGGGTGCTCCGTGGCGGCCTTGCCCGCCGTCTCGCCGAGCCCGTGCACGGTGTTCAGCACGCCGGCCGGCAGCCCGGCGCCCGCGCAGATCTCGGAGAGCAGCGCGGCCGTGATCGGGCTCCATTCCGCGGGCTTGTGCACCACCGTGCAGCCGGCCGCGAGCGCCGGCGCGATCTTCCACGTCGACAGCATGAACGGCGTGTTCCACGGCGTGATGGCCGCCACCGGGCCGATCGGTTGGCGCAGCGTGTAGTTCAAGTGCTCGCGCGCCGGCAGCGAGAGCCCGCGCTCGGCCTCGGGCGCCTTGTCGGCGAAGAAGCGGAAGTTCTCGGCGCCGCGCTTCGCGGCCGCCGACATGAAGCGGATCGGCTGCCCCGTGTCGAGCGATTCGAGCAGCGCGATCTCCTCGGCGCGCGCTTCGATCGCATCGGCGATCGCGTGCAGCAAGTCGCGCCTGTCGGAACCCGGATAGTCGCGCCACGCCGGGAACGCGCGCTCGGCCGCGAGCGCCGCGGCCGCGACGTCTTCGGCGCCGCCGGCCGCGACGGCGGCGAGAACGCGGTCGTCGACCGGCGAGCGCGTCTCGAACGTCGTGCCGGAAAACGAAGCGCGCGGCTCCCCGTCGATGAAGTGTTGCACGCCGCCGCTCGCGAAGCGGGCGACATACTGCTCGGCCTTCGCGAGATTCGAGTCGAGCGACTGACCCGGTTTGCTCACTTCTTGCTCCGCCGTTTCACGTACTCGTGCAGGTTGTTCTTCTTGAAGCTCAGCACGGGGTGCATCTCTTGAATGTTCAGCGAGATCGCGAGCGGGCTCTGCGCGAACAGCGAGTCGAGGTGCTCGGAAAGCGTCGCGAGCAGCTCCTGCCCGGCCCGCTGCCGAACGTCGAGCGGCCGGCCGTGCCCGATCAACGCCGTGACGTGGACGAAGCCATTGTCCGGCGACAGATCCGCGATGCGATAAGCGTCCGCGCGATGCGCCCGAACCCGCAGGCCGCCGATCGGGAACACCCCCGTGGCGAGCGCGCACGCGTGCAGCTTGTCGAGCAGCGCGTCGAGCGCGATCTTCTGCTCGATGTTCGCGGAGTACTCGACGATCAGGTGAGGCAAGGTGAATCCCGGAGCGGCTTAACGTACACTCGAAGTCGATTCGACACGGTAATTGACGCCTGCAAAGACTGTCAATTTGCGCCCGCGCGAATCGATCGTTTCCGCGAGATCACCGAATGCCGCAACCGAAGCATGGCCTCGCCGCACTGCGCGGCTCTATTCCTCCGCTCATCACTCCTTTCACGCGTGGAGCCGTCGACTACGACCGCTACGCCGCGCTCGTCGAGTACCAGGTGACCGAAGGGTCGCACGGAATTCTCGTCAACGGCACGACGGCGGAACCGTCGACGCTCACGCTCGACGAGCGGAATCGGCTCGTCACGCTGGCCGTCGCGACCGCGGCCGGCCGCGTGCCCGTCGTCGCGGCCACGGGATCGCAATCGCTTGCCGAGAGCCGCGCGCTGACGGAGCACGCCGTGGCGGCCGGCGCCGATGCGCTCCTGATCGTCACGCCGTACTACGTGAAGCCGCCGCAGCGCGGCCTCGTCGCTTATTACCTCGAGCTCGCGTCAGGCCACGACGTGCCGTGGATGGTGTATCACATCCCGGGCCGCACGGCGGTCGGCGTCACGCTCGACACGCTGAAAGCCCTGAAGGAGCGCTCGCCGCACTTCGTAGGCATAAAGCAGGCCGTCAACGACCTGGGATTCGTCTCGGAATGCCTGCATGCGTTCGGGCGCGACTTCAAAGTGTTCGTGGGCCTCGAGGAGCTCAGCTTCCCGATGCTGACGATCGGCGCCTGCGGCCTCATGAACGCCGTCGGAAATTTGAAGCCCAAAGTGCTCGCGGAGATGTGCGAAGCCGTGTTCGCCGGCGATCTCGCCACGGGCCGGCGCCTGCACGAGCAGCTGCTCGAGATCAACAAAGCGGTGTTCTACGACACGAACCCGATTCCGATGAAGTACATGATGAAGAAGCTCGGCCTGCTCGCGACGAACGAGCACCGCCTGCCCATGATGAGCGCCACGCCGGAGCTCGAGGCGAAGCTCGACGGCGTGCTCGCGCGAGCGGGGCTCACGGGCTAGCGCGCATGCGGCTCCTGAGCTTCGCCGTCGGCGATTACGTGAGCTACGGCGCCGTGGCCGACGACGGCATCGTCGACATCGGGCGACTCTTCAGCGAGCGCTATCCCACGCTCGGCTCGGTGCTGCGCGCCGGCGAGCTGCACCGCGCGGTGTCGCTCGGCGCCACGAGCAAAGCCACGATCGGCCTCGACGAGATCCGCTACTTGCCCACCGTGACCGACCCGGAAAAAATCATCTGCATCGGCATCAACTACGGCAATCGCAACGCGGAATACAAGGACGGCGCCGAGGCGCCGAAGTATCCGAGCGTGTTCATGCGCACGCCGGGCAGCCTCGTCGGCCACCTCGAGCCGATCTGGAATCCGCCGGAGTCGGAGCAGCTCGACTACGAAGGCGAGATCGTGCTCGTGATCGGCAAGGCGGGCCGGCGCATTCGCGCGGCCGACGCGTGGAGTCACGTGGCCGGGCTCACGCTGATGAACGAGGGCTCGGTGCGCGACTGGCTGCGCCACTCGAAGTTCAACGTGACGCCGGGCAAGAACTTCGAGCGCTCGGGCAGCCTGGGCCCGTGGCTCGTCACGTCGGACGAGCTTTCGGCGGACGTCGAGCTGCGCCTCATGACGCGCGTCAACGGCGAGGTGCGCCAGGACGACACGACGGCGAACCTGATCTTTCCGTTCGCGCGGCTCATCGAGTATCTGTCGAGCTTCATGCGCTTGACGCCGGGAGACTTGATCGCGACAGGCACGCCGACGGGCGCCGGCGCGCGCTTCGATCCGCCGAAGTACCTGCGCGGCGGCGACGTGGTCGAAGTGCACGTGCCCGAGATCGGCACGCTGCGCAACGTCGTCATGGACGAGACGCCGACGAGCTGAACGAAACGAGCCGCGCGATGCCCGTCTTGATCGTCGTCGTGCTCCTGCTCCTCGTTCTCACCGTCCTGCCGGGGCTGTGGGTGCAGTCCGTCATGCGCCGCTACCGCGAGCCCGCCAACCGCTATCCGCGCACGGGCGGGCAGACGGCGCGTCAGCTCCTGGACGCGCTCGGCCTGCGCAACGTCGTCGCAGAAGTCACGGAGCACGGCGATCACTACGACCCGCTCGCGAAGGCCGTTCGGCTCTCGGCCGACAATTTCAACGGCCGCTCGCTGACGGCCGTCACGGTCGCGGCGCACGAGGTCGGCCACGCGCTTCAAGACGCGCGCGGCTTCGGGCCTCTGCACTGGCGCACGCGGCTCGTGCACTGGGTGGCGCCGATCGAGAAGATCGGCGCCGGAATGCTGATGCTGGCGCCGTTCGCGGGCGTGCTGACGCGCTCGCCGTACTTGGGCTTGCTCGGGCTTGCGGGCGGCGTGCTGACGCTCGGCATCGGCGTCGTCGTTCATTTTCTCACGCTGCCGACGGAGCTCGACGCGAGCTTCGGCCGAGCGCTGCCGCTCATGAAGCGGCACGGCGTGATTCGCGCCGAGGACTTGCCTCGCGCTCGGCGCTTGCTCGCGGCAGCGGCGTTCACCTACGTGGCCGCGGCCCTCCAGAGCCTGTTGAACATCGCGCGCTGGTGGGCGATTCTGCGGCGCTGAGCTCACGAATTCTCGATAGCGGCGTCAGACGGCCGCCGCGCGCACACGATCAGCGAGCGCCAGCAGTCGATCGGTCACCAGTGCCGACCACTGCCGGTACTGGCCATGGCCAGGGTGATAACCATCCATGGCCATCTCCTGCGGCCGGGCGGCCCAGTCCAGCGGCAGGTACGACAAATTTTCGCTTGCGCTGCACCAGCGTTGGAGCAGTGTGTCGAGACGCTGGGCGTATCGGCCGAGGTACCAACGAAGCGGCTGAGGCGCCACCGGAAGAATACGCAGCGGCGGCAGGCCGGTTATCGCGGCGCCCGTGACACCGAGTTCGGCTACTGCGTGATCGACCAGCGCCTTTTGCGAGGAACTTGCGCGGCGACTGCTGCGACGTGACGTCGTTCGTGCCGAGCGCCGTCACGAGCAGGTCCGCGCGGCGAACCACGCTCTGTCGAAGGAGGCTGCAAAGCCTGCGCCGTATTGATCCCTGATTTCGCGACCAACTGCCAATGTACGGTCGCCCCGAGCCGGGCCGCCAAGCGGCGCGCCGTCGGCTGCGCAAGGGCCTGCGACTGGTCCGCCACCCCGACTCCCGCAGCCGAAGAGTCGCCGATGAACAGCACGCGCAGGCCGCCTGCCGCCTGCTCGCCCTCGCAGCCTTCTCTCGGCCCCGTGGGCTCGGGCAACCGAATGGCCGTGCGCCGCAATCGCAAAGCCTGCGCGAGCAGAACCGGCAGCAACGAGTATTTGTAGACGGGCAACACCGATCGAACGCTCGTCCCCATGATCCAAGGGCGCGCCGTATCGTATCCCGGCACGATTCGAACGTGTAAGCGTCGGGCGCTGCCGCGCTCGATGACACCGCTCTGCAGCCTGCTTGACAACGCTGCGGCGTTGGCCGTCACTCGCTCGGGGCATCCTCGCTCCGCGCAAACACGGGTGTCCTTGCGCTCACCGGATCGGCCTCGTCGGATAGCCGCTACGACGCGCAGGATACACGGCGTGGCGCACGCGCGCGAAAACCCGCACGACGACGCAACGCACCGCCTTGCGGTGTGCCGCGCGGGGTCCGGCTGCTACTGAGCGGTCTGGGCCGTCTCGGCGCGCAGCGACTGAAGCCGGCGCGCGATCGCGTTCGGCGAGCCCGTGCGGCGCGCCATCAGGTTGTAGACGCTCGGCACGATGAACAGCGTGAACAGCGTCGCGAGGCTCACGCCGCTGAAGATCACGACGCCGAGCGCCGAGCGGCTCGCGGCGCCGGGGCCTTCGGCCAGGATCAACGGCACGGAGCCCATGACGGCCGCGAACGCCGTCATGATGACGGGCCGGAGCCGAATGCGCGCCCCTTCGACGATGGCGTCGTTGAACTCGAGCCCCTGATCGCGCATCTGGTTGATGAACTCGACGATCAGCACGCCGTTCTTGGCCGCGATTCCGACGAGCATGATCAAGCCGATCTGGCTGTAGATGTTCAACGTGGTTCCGGACACGGCGAGACCGAGCAGGCCGCCCGCGACGGCCAACGGCACCGTCACCATGATAACGAGCGGGTGGACGAAGCTCTCGAACTGCGCCGCGAGCACGAGAAACACCACGAACAGCGCGATGCCGAACGTGAAGTACAGCGCGCCGGACGCTTCCTTGTACTCGAGCGACTCGCCGCGGTAGTCGATCTGCGCCGTCGGCGGCAGCTCCGTGCGGATCAGGTTCTCGAGGTATTCGAGCGCTTCGCCGAGCGTGTAGCCCGGAGCCAAGTTCGCGCTCAGCGTGACGGCGCGCATGCGGTTGTGCCGCTGCAACTGGCTCGGCCCGGCCATGTCCTCGAGCGTCATCAAGTTCGAGAGCGGGACCAGCTCGCCCGTGCGCTCGGAGCGCACGAAGATGTTGCTCAAGTCCGCGTACGTGGCGCGTTGCTCCGGCTTCGCCTGCAACACCACGTCGTACTCTTCGCCGTCCACGACGTACGTCGTGACCTGCCGCTCGCTCATCAGCGTCTGGAGCGTGGAGCCGATTGCGCGCGCCGTGACGCCGAGCGCGGCCGCACGATCGCTGTCGACGCGGACGAGCACCTGCGGCTGCGTCTCGCGCAGATCCGAGTCGAAGCGGACGAGCCCGGGATTCTCGGACGCGCGTGCGATGATGATGTCGCGCCAGCGCGCGAGCTCCTCGTAGTTCGGGCCGCCGAGCACGATCTGCACGGGCGAGCCGCCACCGCCTCCGCCGCCGCGGTTACCGCTGCTGATGAACGCGTTGACGCGGACGTCGGGAATCTCTTCCCACTGCCTGTTCAGGACGTTGAGCAGGTCCTGCGTGTCGATCGTGCGCTCGCCCCAGGGCTTCAGCGTGACGTTCACGATGCCGGACTGATTGCCCCAGCCCGGCACGCTGATGACGCCGCGCTGGATCGTGCCGTCGTCGAAGTACGGCTTGAGCGCCGCCTCTATCAGCATCGCGGAATCGCGCAGGCGCTCGTAGCTCGTGCCCTCGGGCGCTTGGATTTGACCGTTGAACTGGCCGCGGTCCTCGACGGGTGCGTACTCCTGCGGGATGTTCTGGAGCAGGAAGTACGCGCCGATCGCGATTGCGGCGCACGCCGCAACCGACGCCCACGGCGCCCGCAGGCTCGCGCGCAGCATCGACTGATAACGATGCGACAGCCGCTCGAACGCCTTGTCGAGCGCATGCGTGAGCTTGCTCTCCTTCGTGCTCGAGCGCAGAAGCTTCGAGCACATCATCGGCGACAGCGACAGCGCGAGCACCATCGAGAACGTGACGGCCGCGGCGATCGTCACGGCGAGCTCGGCAAACACGCGGCCGATGCTGTCGCGCAGGAACGCGACCGGCGCGAACACGGACACGAGCACCACCGTCGTCGCGAGGACGGCGAACGCCACCTGGCGCGTGCCGTTGAACGCCGCGAGCAGCGGCGCCTCGCCGAGCTCGATGCGCCGATGCGCGTTCTCGAGCACCACGATGGCGTCGTCTACGACGAGGCCGATCGACAGCGCCAGCGCGAGCAGCGTGACGAGGTTGATCGAGTAGCCGAAGGCCGCCAGCACGCTGAACGTCGCGATGAGGCACACGGGAATCGTCACGAGCGGAATCAGCGTGGCGCGTATCGAGCCCAGGAACACGAAGATCACGAAGCCCACCAGGGCCGTCGTGATCGCGATCGTGTAGTAGATCTCGTTGATCGCGGCGCGGATGTACAGCGAATCGTCGCCGCTCGTGATGAGCTCCATGCCCTCCGGCAAGTCTTCGTTGACGCGCTCGACCTCGGCCTTGACGGCGTCGAGCACGGCGACCGTATTCGCCGTCGATTGCTTGATGATGCCGAACCCGGTCGTCAGCGCGCCGTTGGTGCGGAACGTGCGGTTTTGGTCCCGCGACGAGACCTCGACCGTGGCGATCTCGCCGAGCCGAATCAGGTGGCCGTCGCTGCCTTGCGCGATGACGAGATCGCGGAATTGCTGGGCCGTCTGATAATTCCGCGCGATGCGCACCTGGAAGTCGAGATCGCGCGACTCGATTCGGCCCGCGGGCAGCTCGACGTTCTCGCGCTGGAGCGCTGCCTCGATGTCCGTGACGGTGAGGTTGCGCGCCGTGAGCGCCTGGCGATCGATCCAGACGCGCATCGACGGGCCGCCGGCGCCGAAGATGTTGATCTGCGAGACCCCGGGAATCGTGGCGAAGCGGTCGAGCAGGTACCGCTCCATGTAGTCCGTGAGATCCATGAGGCTCATGTCGGTCGAAGCGAGCGTGAGCCACATGATCGGCTGCGTGTCGGCGTCGGCCTTCTGCACGCTGACTTGATCCGCGTCGTCGGGCAAGCGGCGGCTCACGCGCGACACGCGGTCGCGGACGTCGTTCGCGGCCTCGTCGAGATTGCGGTCGAGATAGAACTCGATCGTCAGCGACGACTGCCCGTCGCGGCTCGTCGAGCGGATGTTCTTGACGCCCTCGATGCCCGCCAGCTCCGCCTCGAGCACCTGCGTGATGCGCGTCTCGATGACCTCGGCCGACGCGCCCGGGTAGCCGACCTGCACTTGCACCGTCGGCGCGACGGTATCCGGCTGCTCGCGAACGGTGAGGTCGCGGAACGATAGCGCGCCGATCGCGACGAGCAGCAGGCTCAACACCGTCGCGAAGACGGGGCGTTTGACGGACGTGTCGGACAGCCACATGGGTCGGCCCTCGTCAGCTTCGCGCGTTGGCTTCCGCCGGCTGCGCGGAGCCCTGCGACGTTTCGCTCAATGCGGCTTCGGGCGCGTCATACCGCAGCTTGGCGCCGTCGCGCAGCTTGATGATGCCCTCGACGACGATGAGGTCGCCTTCCTGGAGGCCGCCGAGCACTTCGACGACGCCGAAGCGCCGGCCGCCGATGTCGATCTCCTGCTGCCGCGCCGTGTCGCCGTCGACGCGATAGACATAAGCGCGATTCTGCACTTGAAACACGGAGCCCTCGGGGGCGACGAGCGCGGTGCGCTCGGCCGTCACCACCTCGACGGTCAAGAGCATGCCGGGGCGCAACGCGCGGTCGGCGTTCGGAATGTGCGCGCGCACCGTGACGGCACGCGTCACGGGATCGACGCGCGAGCCGACCGTCCGCACCGTGCCTTCGAACTCGCGCCCCGGAAAGCTCACGCTCTTCGCGACGACCCTGGCGCCCTGGCTCATCGCGCCGATCGCCGTCTCCGGCACCGTGAAGTCGAGCTTGATGATGGAAATGTCGTCGATCGACGTGATCGGCGTGTTCGGCGAGAGCAGCGTGCCGGGGCTCACCTGCCGAAACCCGAGCAAGCCGCTGAACGGCGCTTGAATCAGGCGATCGCGCAAGCGCGCGACGATGCTGTTCAAGCGCGCTTCCATTGCCGCGGCTCGCGACCGCGCCACGTCGAGATCCGAGGCCGCCGCGAGCCCGCGCTTGCTCAGGTCTTCGAGCCGGCGCAGCTGGCTCTGCGCGTCGTCGAGGTTCGCGCGCGCTTCGGCGAGCAGCGCCTCCTCTTCTTGGTTCGTGAGCTCGATGAGCACGGTGCCGGCATCGACGTAGTCGCCGTCCTCGAAGTTCACGCGCCGTACCGTGTCGGTGACTTTCGCCGTGAGCGTGACGGACTCGTTCGCTTGCGCCGTACCGAGCGCCTCGACGACGTCGTAGATGCGGTCGCGCTTCACACGGCCCACGGTGACGAGCGGAACCTGCGCTTGTCGTCCCGCGAACCCGCCCGCGCCCGGCCGGCTGCCCGGCGCCGCTGCGGCGGGCGGAGC
>JBBIJV010000043.1:0-20837 GCA_037445815.1 Rhodospirillaceae bacterium | reverse complement strand
CCGCGCCGCGCGACGCGAGATCGGCGAGCGCGAAGCCGCACTGCTGCGCCGGCGCCGCGGCCGCGAGCAGCAGCGCGCCGCTGCGGGCCAGGTTCGCGTTCAAGATCGCGAACAGCGGCCGCTCCCACTTGAGGTCGCCGGCCACCGCTTGGACTTCATCGATCGCGAGTAGGTCCACGCCCTCCAAGTCTGCCAGGATCGCCGGCGACGGCGCCGGCAGCGCGACGTACATCGCGCGCCGCCCCGCGGCCGACGCCGTGCGGCACGCTGCCTGCAACAGGTGGGTCTTGCCCGCGCCGTTCGCTCCCCAAAGCCAAACGGTGTCGGCGCCGCCCGCGGCCAGCGCGCGGACGTGCTCCACGGCCGTCGCGTTGCTGCCGGGCACGAACGTATCGAGGCTCGCGTGATCGGCGAGCGCGAGCGCGAGCGGTAACTGCGCCACCAGCGGGCTCCGCTCAACTCGCGCCGTGCGCGACGCGCCACGCGCGGCCGCCCCAACGGAGCACGTAGCTGAGCCCGCTGACGATGCTCGTGAAGACGACGGCCGCGCCGAGCACCGTCAACGAGATCAGCGGCGGCCAAGCAAAGGCGGCCGCCAGCAAAGTGAAGAAGAGCATCGAGAGCTGGCACGCCGTGTTCAGCTTGCTGATCGCCGCCGGCTCGCCTGCGACCGGCGCGATCAACCAGTGGTAGAGCGCTGCGCCGAGCACGATGACGACGTCGCGGCCTACGACGATGAACGTGAGCTCGAACGGTACGAGGCCGACGTAGCTCAGCGAGACGAACGCGGCGACGAGGAGCAGCTTGTCTGCCGCGGGATCGAGCAAGCTTCCCAAGCGCGTGCGCCAATCGAACCGCTTTGCGAGGAAACCGTCGAGGCCGTCGGAGAACCCGGCGACGACGAGCACGAGCAACGCCGCGGCATACCGACCGTCGATGATCAACGCGACGAGCGGCGCGACCAGCAACATTCGCACGACGCACAATGCGTTCGGCAGAAATTTGAGGCTCATCGCGACGTGCCGGCGCCGACGACCTCGAATTCGAGCGGCCCCGGCGATCCGCCCGTCGCCGGGCGCAGCACTCCGCCAAGCGCGAGCAGTCGTTCGAGCACGCGCGCGTCGCCGCGCGCCGCGACGCGCAGCCGCAGCGTGCCCTCCTCGTACGACTCCACGTCGACGCGCTCGAGCGCGCTTTGGCGCTCGAGGTAGCTCACGACGCGGCCGTAGTCGGCCGGCGTGCGCACGTGGCGAATCGTGAGCGAGGTGACGCTCGCGCCGCCGATCGTGCTCAAATCCGCGGCGTAGCGGTCCGCGGCCACCTCTAGACCGTCGCGAACGCCGGCCACGGGCAGGCGCTGGCGCTCGGCTCCGTAGACGAACAACCAGTTCGCCTCGCTGCCGAAGAGGCCTGGGCGCACGTGCCCGATCAGCACGGCGTCGGCACCGTAGCGCACCGACGCCGCCGCGATGGGCTCTTCGAATCCGCCCGTGACGTCGACGAGCGAGACGGCGCTCAGATCTTGCAAGTCGAGCAGCGGCCACGAGATCGGCAAGCCGCGTTCGTCGGCCGCGGCCGCGATTTCTTTCCGCACGCCGTCGATGAGGTCCGTCATGCTCTCGGGAGCCGGCCCACCGAGCTCGTCGACCGCGCCGGTGGCGCCGAGCAGCACGCGACCGCCGGCGCCGTCATCGACGGCCACCCAGAGCACCGTCAGCGGCCGCTCCGGCCCCCACACGGGCATGCCGAGCTGCGTCAACGCCTGCTCGATGCGGTTGCTCAAGAATCCGACCTGATACTCGCCGGGCCGCAGCTGTAGGAACGACGCGCCGTAGGTCTCGAGGTTGGCCGCCTCGATCAGCGGCTGCACCCTAGGCTCGAGCGGCGCGCCGCGGCTGCCCGTCACTCGCACGAGCAGCTTCGCCATTCCCGCTTGCATGACGGCCTGTCGCTGATTGCTAGCGGCCGGATCCGGGCTGACGGTGACCGTGTATAGGTTCTCGAATCTCGCGCCGCTACTCGGCTGCTGCCACGCAATCGCAATGCCCACCGCGGCGAGCGACGAGAAGCGCGACAAGCGAGAGATCACGCTCATGAACGATGCCCATGCCGAACGACGTCACCTATATTATAGCCGCCAACTTAGGCCCCCTCTCGCGAGGTCGCTCCATGAAGCGCGTCGCCGTGCTGATCTCCGGCGAAGGCACGAACCTGCAAGCCCTGATCGATGCGGCGCGCAACGATCGGCTCGGCGCCGAAATCGTAGCCGTCGTGAGCAATCGCAGCGGCGCCCGTGGCCTCGAACGCGCCCGCGCCGCCGGTATCGAGGCGCTGCACCTGCCCGCCGTGCGCGGCCAGGAGCGTGCGGCTTACGACGCCGCGCTCGAAAAGCTGCTCGCTCCGCACGCGCCTGACCTACTGGTGCTCGCGGGCTTCATGCGTGTGCTCGGTTCCCCGTTCGTGGACCGTCACGCGGGCCGCATCCTGAACATTCATCCGTCGCTGCTGCCGAAATTCCCGGGCCTCGACACGCATCGCCGCGTGCTCGAAGCCGGCGAGCGCTGGCATGGCGCCACGGTGCACTTCGTGACGGCCGAGCTCGACGCCGGGCCCGCCGTCATCCAGTACCGGATCGCCGTTCGCTCGGGCGACACGGCCGACTCGCTTGCCGCGCGCGTCCACGTGGGCGAGCACATCATCCTGCCCCGCGCCGTGTCTTGGTTCGCAGCCGGACGCTTGAGGCTCGAGGGCGGCTCCGTCATGCTTGACGGGCGGGCGCTCGAAAAGCCCGTGTCGATCGACGGGGAGCGTGAGGGGCAGTGACTCGCTGGTGCTTCGTGGCCGTGCTCGCCGTAGCGTCGCTCGACGCCCAAGCGGCCGAGGACCCTACCGTTGCCAGGTACACGGCGACCTACCGCGCCGAGTACAAAGGCAAGGAAGCCGGCACGGCCGAGTTCAGCGTGCGTTATCTCGCCGATCGCGATCTCTACGAGTTCGCCTCGCGCGTCCTCGCCAAAGGCCTGCTCAAGCTCGCGCGGCCGAACCCCGCCGTCGAGCGCAGCCACTTTCGCGTGACGGCCGGCGGCATCGAGCCGCTCGAGTTCTGGTACGAGGACGGCAGCCGCTCCGGCGAGGACAATTTCCACATCGTGTTCGATTGGCAGCGGCACGTTGCAACCGTCAGCGGCGAGGGCGGCCGACGCGAGATCGCGTTGCCGGAGCACGCGCTCGACCGCGGCAGCCTGCAAGTCGCGCTGATGCGCGATCTCGCCGCGAGCGGCACGCTGCGCACATATCGACTGGCCGACGAAGATTCCGTCGCGGAGTACGAGTACACGGACAACGGCACGGCCACGGTGCAAACGGGCTTGGGCCCCGTCGCGGCGCGTATCTTGACGCAAAAACGCACGGGCTCGTCGCGCGAGACGTGGCTCTGGGTCGCGCCGGAGCTCGAGTTCCTGCCCGTCCGCATCGAGCAGCGGCGCGACGGCGAGGTGCAGACGGCGTTCGCGCTCGTCGCCGTCAGCGGGCTCACGGCGAACCCCTGACGCCGCATCGAGCCGCCAGTTGTTCGCGGCGTGAACACGAGCAAACGTCACCTGCTTGCGGTTCTTGCCGGCGTCGTGGCGGGCACGCTGCTCGTCGCCTCTTATCAAGCGTGGCAACGTCGTCCCTCGGTGCTCCATGACTTCTACGGCTGGGGCCGCGTTTCCGGCAGCGGCGTGCTGAACGGCGTGCGCCGCATCGACGAGTTCGACCACGAAAGCGGCCGCTTCAGCTACTACACCGGCGCGCGCTCCGGGGACTTGGGCCCGCTAACCGCCGCGCCGACACGCATAGTGACCGAAGCCGTCCATGGCGCAGTCTCGGTTCGCCTCCTAGCATTCGACGGTTACGACCATGCAGATGCCGCGGGCGACGCTCTCGAGCTCGCGCGCATCGCGTTTCACGCGACGACGGACGTCTTTCCCGCCGCAGCGATTCCGGTCGAGCTCGACGTTCATTTCATGCCCGAAGGTGCGCGTTTCTCGCTGGCAAAACGCGTCGACCGGCGTGAGGGCCGGCCGTACACGCTCGCGATCTTCGCGCGAGAGAGCCAGCTTGTTAGCTCGACGCCAGTGCACGAGCTGTATCACGTGCTCGGCATTCGCTGGTCGCTCCGCGCCGCGCCGGAGGCAACGCGCAGGCCCGGCGCGGCGTCGTCGTACGAGGAGGCCGCAGCGGAGCTCTATGCGGCTTGCGGCGAGTTGTTGGCCAACGCCGCGTTGAGCCGACCGGAGCCGTCCAAGGACCGCGTCACGCTCGCAGACGCCACTCGCGGCGACCGCGTATTCGAGGGAGCCGTCACCGGCGAAGAGCTCGCCAATGCGCTCAACTTGTTGCGGAGCGGCGCAAAGGGCGCCGGCCTCCCGGGCTTCGGCCCGCTGCTGGCCGCGCCGGTATTCGAACAGGTCTTCGCCGGCGAGACTTCCCTCACACTCGACTCGCCGCGGGGCGCTGGTCTGCTCGACCTGTGCAGGAAAGCTGCGGCCAATCCGTTCGCGATCGAGGCGTGGCTCATGGATCCCGGTCGCACCGCAAGCACGAGCCGGCCCCAAGCATGGGAACCGAGTGACTTCCCGCGCGCTATGCGCGTGGCAGCGTGACGCCTCGTTGCCCCTGGTACTTGCCGCCGCGATCGGCGTAGCTCGTCTCGCAGACCTCGTCGGACTCGAAGAAGATCATCTGCGCGACGCCCTCGTTCGCGTAGATCTTCGCGGGCAGCGTCGTCGTGTTCGAGAACTCGAGCGTCACGTGCCCTTCCCACTCCGGTTCCAATGGCGTTACGTTGACGATAATGCCACATCTGGCATAAGTGCTTTTTCCCAAGCAAATCGTCAGCACGTTGCGCGGAATGCGGAAATATTCGATCGTGCGCGCGAGCGCAAACGAGTTCGGCGGAATGATGCAGACGTTGCCGGCCATGTCGACGAAGCTCGACTCGACGAACTTCTTCGGATCGACGACGGCCGAGTTGATGTTCGTGAAGACCTTGAACTCGGGCGCGCAACGCACGTCGTAGCCGTAGCTCGAGGTGCCGAACGAGATCACGCGATTGCCTTCGACGGTGCGTACTTGATTCGGCTCGAACGGCTCGATCATCCTATGGGCCTCCGCCATACGGCGGATCCAGCGGTCGGCCTTCACGCTCATCAATTGTCCTCGACGGTGATACTCGGAAAGAGGCGGCTGTAGTCCTTCGCGCGTGCCGCAAGCTCGCCGGCGGCGCGCAAGGCGGCTTCCGTGAACGCGCGCGCGAGCGGGCCTTTCGGGTCCGTGGCCACGGTCGGCTTGCCCTCGTCCGTCTCCTCGCGGATGCGACGGTCGAGCGGCAACGCGCCGAGCAACGGCACGCCGTACTGCTCGCTCAAGCGCTGGCCGCCGTGCTCGCCGAAAATGTGCTCCTCGTGGCCGCAGCGGCTACAGACGTGCAGGCTCATGTTCTCGACGACGCCGAGCACCGGCACGTGGACTTTCTGAAACATCTCGATGCCCTTGCGGGCGTCCGCGAGCGCGATCTCTTGCGGCGTCGTAACGATGACGGCGCCGCTGACGGGCACGCGCTGCGCGAGCGTGAGCTGGATGTCGCCCGTGCCGGGCGGCATGTCGATGACGAGATAATCGAGGCTGCCCCAGCGCGTTTGCGTGAGCAATTGGGTCAGCGCGGAGGTCACCATCGGCCCGCGCCAGGCCATCGGCTGCTGCTCGTCGACGAGGAAGCCGATCGACATTGCCTCGAGGCCGTGCGCGACGAGCGGCTCGAGCAGCTTGCCGTCGTGCGTCTCGGGCCGACGGCCCGTGAGCCCGAGCATTCGCGGCTGGCTCGGACCATAGATGTCGGCGTCGAGCAGGCCGACCTTCGCCCCTTCCGCCTTCAGCGCGAGCGCGAAATTCACGGCGACCGTCGACTTGCCGACGCCCCCCTTGCCGGACGCCACGGCGATCAGGTTGTGGGCTCCGGGCAACGGCTTCAATCCGTGCTGCACGGCGTGCGCGACGATCGACGTGACGATCGAGACCGTCAACGGGGCGCCGGCGAGCGCCGCGGCGCAGTGCATGCGCAGCGCCTCGGCGAGGGCGTCGCCGCTCGCCGCGAGCGGAAAACCGAGCTTCAGGGTCAAGTGCCAACCTTGCTCTCGGCGCTCGAGCTCGAACGCCGAGCCGCCTCCGCCGAGCGGCCGGCCGGTATACGGTACGACGAAGGCGGCGAGAGCTTGGGTGAGATTCGAGGCGGCGGCGTCGGTCATGCAGAAGGCTCGCGGAAGGCGCGATTGTAACCTAATGTCGGCCCGCGGCCCGCCGCGAGAATCGACTGCAACGAGCCGCGCAAACCTGTGATACACGTTACATTTCGGCGAAAACCGTGTGGCATAATTGCCGGCGCTGGAAGCACCATTATGTTGATAACCGGCCGTCGACGGCGGCCGGAACCGCGTAATTTCGCCGAGTCAGTTTCGCTGTCCATGAGACCTTGTCCGCGAGGCCGATGAACTTCATAACCTCCTTCAATGCCGATCGGCTCATCGCGCAGATTCGTGAGGAAGCGGACCCGTCCTCGGCCAACGGCAAGAAGCTGTTCGCGAAACTCGGGAAGCTCGGACCCGGTGCCATCCCGAAGATCCTCGAGGCGCTCGCGTCGGCCGACAAGCGGCAGACGGTCGAGTACGTCGAGCTCTTGAACAGCCTCATCAGCGACAAGACCCTGCCGCTCGTGACCCGCGGCCTTGCGGACGGCGACCCCCGCACGGTCTCCGGCACCGCGTGGGCGCTGTCGAGCAACAAGCGCTTCAACGTCAACCGGCTTGTCGATCTCTTGGGCGAGGACGACTACTCGAAGGCCGCGATCGTCGACGTGCTTCAGGCGCACAAGGACAGGCTCAACGTCCGCCAGCTGCTCGCGCAGATTTATTTCCTCCAGCCGAGCGAAAAGGCCGCCGTCTTCAAGCTCATCGACGAGATCACGACCGAGGAGATGGTGCCCGACCTGCTCGCACGACTCGACGGCAAGGACCCCCTCGTCAAGACGCACCTCATCAACGTCCTGGCGCGGTTCGACGTCCCCGAGGTGAACAAGGCCTTGCAAGAGGCCTTACGCGATCCCAACAAGCTCGTCCGCAGCGCGGCCCTCTCGGGTCTCGCGCGCTCGAAGGCGAAGATGGACTTGGCGCTCGTCGCCGGCTTGCTGCTCGACCCCGATCTCGAGGTGATGAACAAGGCCGTCGACGCGATCATCCAGCTGAACCACCCCGAAACGGCGAAGTACCTCATCGACGCCTTGAAGGCCGAGAACGAGTTCAGCCGCCGCTCGGCCGTCGAGATCCTGAACGCGATCGGCACCACGCACAGCATCAAGTACCTGCTCGAGGCGGTTTCCGACGAGGATTGGTGGGTGCGATCGCGCGCCTCGGACGCCCTCGCGCGCATCGGGGGACCGCGCGTCGTCGATGCCGTGCTCGATCTCATCAAGGACAAGGACGAAAACATTCGCCGCGCCGCGATCGAGATTCTGAACACCTGCCGCGACAAGCGGGCCGTCGACAAGCTGATCGAAGCGACGCGCGACAAGGACTGGTGGGTCAGCGAGCGGGCTGCGGACGCCCTCGCCGAGATCGGCGACTCGAAGGCGCTGCCCGCGTTGCTCGAGATGATGACGAAGAACGACCGCTCGCTGCCCGTGGCGATCGCGGCCGTCGGCAAGCTCGGCAACCACCAGGTGCTCGACAAGCTCCTGCCCTACCTGCAACGGCCCGAGAAGGAGATCCGCGTGGCCGCCATCTCGGCCGTCGCGCAGCTCGCCGGCGAGCAGCACGCCGAGCTCGTCCGCGCACACATCCAGCAGAGCGCACAGGGTGCCGACGAGACCGTGCAGCGCGCCGTCACGAAGGCCCTCAACAAGCTCGACGGGCGCTTGAGCCCGAGCGGCAGATTCGTGGGCACCGGCACGATGTCGGGCGGCGCCGCGGCGACGATCACGCCGCCCCCGCAGGCCCCGTCGCCGTCCGTCGCTTCTCAGCAGACGCGCGCGACACGGACGGCGCCGCCGCCCGCGGCGTCGGCCACCTCGACCGCGCGCACGCTGCTGATCGACACTCCGGGCGATGCCGTCGCGGAGCCGCCGCCGCCCGAGGTGCCGTCGTTCGATCTGAACGCGCTGCAGAACGGCGACATGATCGAAGGCCGCTACAAGTTCATCCAGAAGATCGGCAAGGGCGCGTTCGGCACGGTCGTGCTCGTCGAGGACACCGTCGTCGAGGAGCGCCTCATCCTCAAGTTCTTGAACGCCAACGTCTCCTCCGACGAGGAGATGCTGAAGCGCTTCGTGCACGAGCTCCGCTATTCGCGGCGCATCACGCACAAGAACGTCATCCGCATTTACGACTTTCTGTACGTCGGCGGCAGCTATGCGATCTCGATGGAATATTTCCCGTCGCACACGCTCGGCGCCGAGATCGCGAACGAAAAGCCGATGCCGCCGAAGAAGGCCGTAGCCTACGGCATCGACATCTGCACCGGCATGAGCGTCGCGCACCAGCAGGGCATCATTCACCGCGACCTGAAGCCCGCGAACATCCTCATCAACGATTCGGGGCTGCTCAAGATCGTGGACTTCGGCGTCGCCGCGGCGGCGAAGAGCGGCGACACGCAGCTCACGAAGACGGGCTACGTGATCGGCTCGCCGAAGTACATGGCGCCGGAGCAGATCCTGGGCAAAAAAGTCGACGAGCGCGCCGACATCTACAGCCTCGGCGTCATCCTGTACGAGATGCTGGCCGGCAACCCGCCCTATAGCCGCGGCGACCACATGTCCGTCATGTACCAGCACGTGCAAGGCAAGGCGCAGCCGTTGAACGAAGCAAACCCGAAGGTGCCGCGCGAGATCGCCGACGTCGTGACGAAGAGCATGCAAGTCGACAAGCTGAAGCGCTACGCCTCGATGGAGGAGCTGCGCATCGCGCTCGAGGCCGCCGCCGCGGCCGCGGCGGTCAGGTAAGCCCGCGACATGGCACGCATCGACGCGTTCTTGAAGCTGGGCCTGGCGCAGGGCTGCTCCGACATTCACTTGGCCGTCGGCGTGCCGCCGATGCTGCGGCTGCACGGCGACCTCATGCCGATCAAGTTCCGCGACTTGGGCGACACCGAGCTCGAGGGCTACGTCGACGAGATATTGAGCGAATCGCAACGCGCGCGCTTCCGCCAAAAGCAAGACATCGACTTCTCGTACGTGAGCAGCGACGGCGGCCGGTTTCGCGTGAACGTGTTCCACAAGGCGACCGGTGTCGGCGCAACGTTCCGGAACATCCCGAGCGTCGTGCCGAGCTTGGACAGCCTCGGCCTGCCTCCCATCCTCCACAAGTTTTGCGACCTGCATCAGGGCATGGTGCTCGTGACGGGCTCGACCGGTACGGGCAAGTCAACGACGCTCGCCGCGATGATCGATCACATCAACACGACGAGCAACTCGAACATCATCAGCCTCGAGGACCCGATCGAGTTCGTGCACTCGAGCAAGCGCAGCCAGGTCATTCAGCGCGAGCTCGGCACGCACATTCCGAGCTTCGCCGAAGGCGTGCGCGCGAGCTTGCGCGAGGACCCCGACGTGATTCTCGTCGGCGAGCTGCGCGACGGCGAGACGATCAGCATGGCGATGACGGCCGCCGAGACGGGGCACCTCGTGCTCGGCACGCTGCACACGACGAGCGCCGTCAAGTCGATCGACCGCATCATCGACGCGCTGCCCGGCGATCAACGCGAGCAGACGAAGAGCTTTCTCGCGAACAGCCTGCACGCCGTCGTCACGCAGAATCTCGTCAAAACGCCCGACGGCCGCGGCCGCCGCGCCGTCGTCGAGATCATGATCATGAACCGCGCGATCGCGAAGCTGATCCAGACGGAGCAGACGCATCAGATACCGGCGCAGCTTCAAACGGGCAAGGACCAGGGCATGCAGCTCATGGATCAGGCGCTCCTGAGCGCCATCACCGCGAAGCAGGTCGATCCAGACGATGCTTACCGCTACGCGACGGATCGCAAGAAGTTCGAGCGCTTTGTAACCGACACCACCGTGCTGCCGAGCGGCATGGGCTCGACGGCGGGCTCGCCGGGTTCCGCCGCGGGCAAGAGCGCCGGGACGGGCACGGGTTGAGCGGGAGCCGCCGATGGCGCAAACGCTGATCGACGAATTCCTGCGCAGCATGCACATGCGCAAGGGCTCCGACCTGCACGTCATCGCGGGCGACCCGCCGCGCATGCGCGTGCACGGCGACTTGATCACGCTCGACAATCAGCGCCTCGATCCCGAGGAGCTCAGAGCCGAGCTGTTCGGCATCATGTCCGAGCAGTCGATCGAGCAGTTCAACAAGCACGATTCCGCCGACTTCGCGCACTCGATTCCGGACGTCGCGCGGTTCCGCGTGAACGTGTTCCGGCACTTGAACGGCATCGGCGCCGTGTTTCGAGGCATCCCATCGAAAGCGTTGTCGCTCGAGGAGCTGAAGTTGCCGAAGGCGCTGCACGAGCTGTCGACGGCGACGCGCGGGTTGATTCTCGTCACGGGCAAGACGGGCTCGGGCAAGTCGACGACGCTCGCCGCCGTCATCGACGCCATCAACAGCCGGCTCAAGGGCCATATCCTGACGATCGAGGACCCGATCGAGTTCGTGCATCAGCGCAAGCTCTGCCTGATCAGCCAACGCGAGGTCGGCGTGCATAGCCCGAGCTTCGCGGCCGCGCTGCACTCGGCGTTGCGCGAAGACCCCGACGCGATTCTCGTCGGCGAGCTTCGCGACCTCGAGACGATGAGCATCGCCATGACGGCCGCCGAGATGGGCGTGCTCGTGATGGGTACGCTGCACACGAACGGCGCCGCGGCCACCGTCGACCGCGTCGTCAACATCTTCCCCGCCGAGAAGCAGGATCACGTCCGTAACATGCTCTCGACGTCGCTGCGCGGCATCGTCTCGCAGCAGCTCGTCAAGAAGAAGGACGGCACGGGCCGCTGCGTCGCGCTCGAGATCCTCATCAACACGCCGGCGGCGGCGAACTTGATTCGCCAGGGCAAGCTCGAGCAGCTCGAGAACGTCATGCAGTCGAGCGGCCGCGAAGGGATGTGCACGATGGACGGCTCGCTGAAGAAGCTTTACGAAGACGGCGTGATCACGGGCGAAGAGGCGTACTTGAACGCCTACGACAAATCGAAGTTCGAGCAGATCAAAGACGCCTGACCTCGTCGCGCGCCGATGGCATAATGGGCGCGCGGGCAGCAACGGACGCTGCCGAGCCACGTTGCGGAGCCCGGAAGCCTTGAGCGTCAAGCGCACCATCCTCGTTACGAGCGCCCTGCCGTACGCGAACAGCTCGCTGCACCTGGGACACATTCTCGAGTACACGCAGACCGACATCTGGGCTCGTTTCCAGCGCTTGCGCGGCAACCGCTGCCTCTACATCTGCGCGAGCGACGCCCACGGCACGCCGACGATGCTGCGTGCCGAGCAGGAAGGCATTGCGCCGGACGAACTGGTTGCGCGCGTGACGGCCGAGCACGAGCGCGACTTCGGCACTTACCGCATCAGCGTCGACAACTACCTGACGACGCACTCGCCGGAGAACGAGGAGCTCACCAGCGAGCTTTATCGCCGGCTCGCGGCGGGCGGGTTCATCGCACGCAGGACGATCAAGCAAGCGTACGACGAGCAGCGGCAAATGTTCTTGCCGGACCGCTACGTGAAAGGGACTTGTCCGAACTGCGGCGCTCCCGAGCAGTACGGCGACTCGTGCGAGAATTGCGGCGCAACCTACTCGCCGCTCGATCTCAAGGACGCCGTTTCGACGGTGTCCGGCACGAAACCGACCGTGCGTGAATCCGAGCACCTGTTCTTGAAGCTCGGCGCGTTCGAGGACGAGCTGCGCCGCTGGGTGCCCGAGCACGTCGACACGGCTCTTGCGCGCAAGCTCGACGAATGGTTCAAGGCGGGGCTCAAGGACTGGGACATCTCGCGCGACCCGCCCTACTTCGGCTTCCGCATCCCCGGCGAGCGCGACAAGTTCTTCTACGTTTGGTTCGACGCCCCGATCGGCTACATGGCGAGCTTTCTGAACCTGTGCCGACGTGAAGGCGTCGACTTCGACGAGTTCTGGGGCCCCGACAGCCCGCACGAGCTCTACCACTTCATCGGCAAGGACATTCCGTACTTTCACGCGCTGTTCTGGCCGGCCATGCTGTCCGGCGCCGGCTACCGCAGGCCGAGCGGCCTGTTCGTGCACGGTCATCTGATGCTCGACGGTCAGAAGCTTTCGAAGCGGCGCGGCAACTTCATCACGGCCCGCGACTTCGCGAGCAAGATCGACCCCGACTACTTGCGATATTACTTCGCATCGAAGCTCGGCCCGACGATCGAAGACATCGACTTGAACCTCGCCGACTTCGTCGCGAAGGTGAACTCCGACCTGGTCGGCAAGGTCGTCAACATCGCGAGCCGCTGCGCCGGTTTCGTTCACAAGCACGGCGGCGGACGCCTCACCGACCGTCTGCCGGAGCCCGGCCTGTACGCCGAGTTTGCAAGCGCGGCCGACGACCTAGCCGCGGACTTCGAGCAGCGCGAGTATGCGCGCGCCGTGCGCAAGATCATGGCGCTCGCCGACCGCGCGAACCAATACATCGACGACAAGAAGCCCTGGATCCTGGCGAAGAAGACCGGCTCCGAAGCCGAGGTCGTCGACGTCTGCACGCAAGGGCTGAACCTGTTTCGCGCGCTGATCGTCTATTTGAAGCCGATAGTGCCGGCGCTCGCGACGCGTGCCGAGGCGCTGCTCGCCGCGGAGGAGCTCCGCTGGGACGACGCCGCGGCGCCGCTCTTGGGCGCACCGATCGCGCGGTTCGAACCGCTGCTGAAGCGCGTCGAGGCGGCCACGGTCGAATCACTGACCAAAGCACCCCCCACCGAGGCTCCCGCGATGACGACCGACACGACGAGCAACGAGATTGATCTCGCCGAGTTCCAGAAGACCGACCTCCGCGTCGCGCGGGTCATCGAAGCTTCGTACGTCGAAGGCGCCGACAAGCTCTTGAAGCTCACGCTCGACGTCGGCGACCATGAACGCACCGTATTCTCCGGCATCCGCAGCTCCTACGAGCCGTCGACCCTCACGAACCGGCTCGTCGTCCTCGTCGCGAACTTGGCCCCGCGCAAGATGCGCTTCGGAGTCTCGGAGGGGATGGTACTCGCCGCGAGCGGCGAGGAGCCCGGTATCTTCCTGCTCTCCCCGGACTCCGGCGCCAGGCCCGGCATGAAGGTGAGCTAGTGGGTGAGCTCCTCCTGATCGCGCTCGGGGCGGCCCTCGTCAACAACTTCGTGCTCGTGCAGCTGCTTGGGGTGTGTCCGTTCATCAGCGGATCGCAGCGCGTCGAGGGCGCCATCGGCATGGGACTGGCGATGGGCCTCGTGCTCACGCTCGCAGCCGGCGCCACTCAGCTCGTCGACCGCTACCTGCTGCGGCCGTACGAGCTCGAGCATCTGCGGTTGTTCGCGCTGCTTGCCGCGATCGGCGCGGCCGTCGCCGTGGCGGAGATCACGATTCGCCGGTTCGCGCCGGTGCTTGAGCGCGTGCTCGGTCTCTACATCCCGCTCGTTGCGCTGAACTGCGCCGTGCTCGGCGTGGCGTTGATCAACTCGGCGGCGAGCCGCAGCTTCGTCGCGGCGCTTTTCTACGGCGCCGGCGCCGCGCTCGGGTTCGGCGTGGCGCTGACGTTGTTCGCGGGACTGCGCGAGCGCGTCGCCGCGTCCGACCCGCCTCTGGCCTTCCGCGGCGCGCCGATCACTTTCGTGACCGCCGGGATTCTGTCGCTCGCATTCTTGGCCTTCGCCGGCTTCGCCCGGCTCTGAGCGCTCATGGTCGACTACGTCTTCGAGCGGCACTTGAGCGGCGGCATTCTGCTGCCCGCGAACAAGGCGAGCTCCACGGCGCTGCCGATTCGCCGCGGCTTCGTGCCGACGCGGCTCGTGCTCGCCTTGCAGCAGCACCGCGGCCGGCCCGCCGAGCCCGTCGTCGCCGTCGGCGACCGCGTGCTGAAAGGTCAGCTCGTCGCCGCGGCGGCCGGGACGCTGTCGGCGGCCGTGCATGCCGGCACCTCGGGCGTCGTGCGCGCCATCGAGGAGCGGCCCTTGCTCGGCGGGCACGGCGTGCAGGCATCGCAGTGCATCGTGATCGAGGCCGACGGCCGGGACGAGCGCGTTCCGGCCGACGCGCTGCCCGCGTGGCCCGAGGGTCGCGCGGCACAGCTCGAAGCGATCCGCTCGGGCGGTATCGTCGGCTTGGGCGGCGCCGTCTTTCCCACGGCCGATAAGCTCGCGACACCAGTGCCGTGCAAGACGCTGATCGTCAACGGCGCCGAATGCGAGCCGTACATCAGCTGCGACGACCTGTTGATGCGCGAGAACGCGGCGGAAGTCGTCGCCGGCGCGCGTGTCTTGACCGACGTGCTCGACGCGCCGCGCTGCATCATTGCCATCGAGCGCGACAAGCCGCAGGCCATGGAGGCGATCGAGACGGCGGCCGAGGCCGTCGGCGACTCGCGATTGAAGCTCGCCGAGGTGCCTACGATCTATCCGGCCGGCGGCGAGAAACAGCTCGTCGAGCTCCTCACGGGCGAGGAAGTGCCGAGCGGACGCTATCCCAGCGGGTACGGCTACGTTTGCCAGAACGTCGGCACGGCGTACGCCGTCGAGCGCCTGCGCGCCGCGCGCGAACCTTTGATCGCGCGCATCGTCACCGTGACGGGTGCCGGCGTGCGCACTCCGCAAAACGTGGAGGTGCCCATTGGTACGCCGATCGCCGAGCTCGTGGCGCTCTGCGGCGGCTACAACGAAGGCGTCGTACGCCTGATCGCCGGCGGCAGCATGATGGGCTACGCCCTGCCCGACGACGAAGCGCCGATCACGAAGGCCACGAACTGCATCATCGCGGCGACGGCGGACGAAGTGCGTACCGACACGCGCGAGTGGCCGTGCATCCGCTGCGGCGACTGCGCGATGGTATGCCCGTCGCGCCTCTTGCCGCAGGAGCTGCTCGTGGCCTCGGCCACGAACGACTTCGCGTCGCTCGCGACGCTCGGCTTGCAAGATTGCATCGAGTGCGGCTGCTGCGACGTGATCTGCCCGTCGCAGATCATGCTGACGGAGCGGTTTCGCGTCGCGAAACGCGCGGTGGCTGCGCACGAGCGCCGCGTCGCGCTCGGGCAGCAATAGCGATGCGTTTCGAGCAACCGACGGCCCCGCACGCGCGTCCTCTCGTCAGCGTGCCCGTCGTCATGCGCCGCGTGCTCTACGCGCTCGTGCCGGCCGCGCTCTGCCACGTGTGGTATTTCGGTCCCGGCTTGCTCGTGAACTTCCTGCTCGCCGCATTCGCGGCTCTGCTCACGGAAGCCACGGTGCTCAAGCTGCGCGGCCGCAAGACACGCCACGCGCTGCACGATTTCAGCGCCCTCGTGACCGCCGCGCTGCTGTCGTTCGCGCTGCCGCCGTTCGTGCCGTTTTGGATTCCGCTGTTCGGCGCCGCGATCTCGATCGCGCTGGCCAAGCAGCTCTACGGGGGGCTCGGCAAGAATCTCTTCAACCCGGCAATGGCCGGTTACGTGTTCCTGATCGTCTCGTTTCCGGTTGAGATGACGCAGTGGCTTCCGCCGCGCATGGGCGACATCGATTACCGGCCGCTGACGGTAACCGAGCACGTGAATTACGTGTTCACGGGCGAAATGCCGGACGAGCTGACCGTCGACGCCGTGACGCGCGCAACGCCGCTCGATCTCGTCAAAGAGGGCTTGCGAGTGGGCCGCCCGTTCGGCGAAATCCGCGGCGGCTCGTTGTTCGGCGACTTCGGCGGCCGTGGCTGGGAATGGGTCGCGAACTTCATCGCGCTCGGCGGTCTGTACCTGCTCTACACGGGCACGATCCGCTGGCACATCCCGACGACCTTCCTGGCCGGCTTGCTCGTGCCGGCAACCGTGCTCTATCTGATCGACCCTTCGGGCTTCGCCGCCCCGGGCTTTCATCTTTTCAGCGGCGGCACGATGCTCGGCGCGTTCTTCATCGCGACGGAGCCCGTTTCGGCGGCGGGTACGGACCGCGGCCGATTGATCTACGGCGCCGGCATCGGCCTGCTCGTGTACGCGCTGCGAACGTGGGGCGCGTATCCTGACGGCGTGGCGTTCTCGGTGCTGCTGATGAACGGCGCCGTGCCGCTGATCAACCGCTACACGAGGCCGCGCATCTATGGCCAGCGCTAAGGGCAATCCGCTCGCCACGGCCGCTGTCGCGGCGGCGCTCGCCGCAGGGGCGCTTTACGCCGTCGACTGGGTCTACGACTGGAGCGACGACTTGATCGCAGCCAACGAGCGCGCGCGTGTCGTCGCTCGCTTGAACAGCGTGCTCGAGCCCGGGCTGCGCGGTCGAGACCTGACGACGACTCGCCTCGCCGTCACGGACCCCGAGCTGCTCGGCGCGAACGAGCCCATCGATGTCTTCGTGCTCACCGACCGCGGTGCGCCGATGGCGACGGTGTTCGCAACGGTGGCTCCGCACGGCTACAACGCCGAGATCGGCCTCCTGATCGGCATATCGCCGATCGGCACCGTGACGGGTGTCCGCGCAGTGCGGCACCGAGAGACGCAAGGCTTGGGCGACGCCATCGAGACAGCCAAGAGCGATTGGATGCTGCAATTCGACGACAAGGCGTTGGGCGCGCCGGCGACCGAGCTCTGGGCCATCCGACAGGACGACGGCGAGCTCGACGCGATCTCGGGAGCCACCGTCACCTCGCGCGCCGTCGTCGCGGCCGTGCGCGACACGTTGTTATACTTCGCGCAGCACCGCGACGAGCTCTACGCTCGCGCGGCCGAAGCCACCGCAGCGGCCGAGGCGAACGACCCATGAACCCGACGCCCGACACCTGGCGCGAGGCCGCGGCGCCCCTGTGGCGCAACAACATGGCGCTTGGCCAACTCGTGGGTCTTTGCCCGCTGCTCGCCGTGACGACGACGCTCGTCGGCGGCATCGCGCTCGGCTTGGCGAGCGCTGCCGTCGTCGTCGTCGCGAGCACGACGATGGCCTTGCTGAAGCCCCTGCTCGTGCCCGCGGCGCGGCTGCCGCTTGCGCTGCTGATCCTCGCGGCGCTCGTCACGGGCATCGATTTCTTCACCGAGGCGTTGTTCTACGACTTGCACGAGCGGCTCGGCATATTCATGCCGCTGATCGTCGTGAACACGGGCCTGCTCGCTCACGCGGAGAACGTGGCGAGCCGGCGCGGCGTCGCGTTCACGTTCGTCTCGGCGCTCGCCACGGGGCTCGGCTTTCTGTTTGCCCTCGCAGCGCTCGGCGCCCTGCGCGAGCTCCTCGGCTCCGGCACGCTGCTCGCCGGAGCCGAGCTGCTCGGCGGCGATGCCGATCCCCTACTCACATCGCCGTTCGGCGGCATGCTCGTTGCCACGCTCCCGCCCGGCGCCTTCTTCGGCATGGCGCTGCTGCTCGCGCTGCGCAATCGCTTAACGACCATCGAGCCGATGGCCGGCGCCGGCGCCACACGCGAGGCGCCGCGGTGAACGCGGCGAAGCGACGCAAGATCTACGAACGTTTCGCTCGGGCCAATCCGAACCCGACGACGGAGCTCCACTTCAGCACGCCGTTCGAGCTGCTCGTCGCCGTCGTCTTGTCCGCGCAAGCAACGGACGTCGGCGTCAACAAGGCGACGGCGAAGCTCTTTCGCGTTGCGAACACGCCAGCCAAGATCCTCGCGCTCGGCGAGGAAGGGTTGAAGAGCTACATCAAGACGATCGGGCTCTTCAACAGCAAGGCCAAGAACCTCATGAAGACGTGCGAGATCCTCGTCGCCCGGCACGGCGGCGAAGTACCGCGCGACCGCCAGGCGCTCGAGTCGTTGCCCGGCGTCGGCCGAAAGACCGCGAACGTCATTCTGAACACGGCGTTCGGCGAGCCGACGATCGCCGTCGACACGCACATCTTCCGCGTTGCGAACCGTACGGGCTTGGCGCCCGGAGCCAACGTGCGGGCGGTCGAGGACGCGCTCGTGCGCGTGACCCCGGAGGAGTTCAAGCGCCATGCGCACCACTGGCTGATCCTGCACGGCCGCTACGTCTGCAAGGCGCGCAAGCCCGAGTGTCCGCGCTGCCTCATCGCCGACCTCTGCGAGTACGCGGCCAAGACGACGTCTTGAGTGCCGGAGCCTACGGTGAAACGCTCGCGTTCGTCGTCGAAGCCGTGCAAGTCCCGTCTCGAGCCGCACGTTCGGAGTAGCCTCCGGTTATATGAGCGGCGTCCGAAGATCTACGGATCTACTTTCTAAATAATTGGTATTATATTGATCAATAAAGGCTTTAGTCCCGACTAAAGCAGGGTGTCAGCGCGCGCGATCCGGCCCGTTCACGCGCTCGAAGACGCGCTCGGGCGGCGGCAGGCCCTTCGCCGCGGCCTCCGCGGCGGCACGTTCGTAGGCGCGTTCGCCGGACAGGATATGGCGCAGCGCCATGTTGCCTTCGTGGCAAGCGTACTCGTACATCGCGTAGCCGGGCTGCTGCGTAATCGTCATGCGCAGCGTCCACGGCTTTTCCCATGTCAGCGGGTCCTCCACGCGCACCTCGTAGTCGATCATCTCCGGGTCGATCCGTGTGAGGCGCTCGGTGAGCTTCAGCTGCTCGCTGTGCCGGACGCCGCCGAGCGCGGTCGCGTCCGTGAAGTTCGAGCTCTCGATGACGAGCGTGTCGCCCTCGAAGCGGCCGCGCGAGTCGCCCAGGTATTGTCGGATGCCATCGCCGAGCGGCGGCCGGCCGTCGAGCGGGATGACTCGAGTGTCGTGCACCATCTCGTACGAGATGACGACTGCGTCGGCCGTTTGCAGGATGCGCGCGCCGTTGCCGTAGACCGCCGGACCGAAGGAGCCGACAACGCCTCGCGTGATGCAGCGATCATAGAGGCTGAAATCCCGCATGGTGTTGAACGGGCCGACGCCGAAAGTACCGGGCGCGATGCGCCGCTCGCGCGCCGCCTCCAGCACGGCCGGAATGCGGCCGTCGGGCGGATCGATCACGAGCGACGTGTAGCCGAAGGTGCGCGTCCCCTCCTCGTTGCGGAACGTGCCGACCGCGCCGCGATCCTGCGTCTCGCGCGCGCGATCGCGCTGCGCCCGGCGCGCCGCGAGCTCTTCGTCGGTCAGGTATTGGCGCGTACCGAGCTCGGGCGGGCGCTGTTGCGGGATTCCGCGCATGTCATCCGTCGTCCAGACGCCTTGCAGGTCCGGGTGACCCCACGGCGTTTTCGGCGGCACCCACGCGGGATTCGTCCGCGCGGCCGCGAGCGCCTCGGCCGAGCCGGCGGCTTGCGCCCCCGCCGTCGTCGGCGACGTTGCGGCCGCGAGCGCGAGCGCGGTTGCGGCCAACAGGAACGGTCGAGTCATAGCGAGTCGAGCGTAGCACAGTGCCACGCGGTCAGAGCGATGGTGTAGCCTGTTGCGGTTGGCCGATTTCGGGGTGCTGGTTGACGGAAGACCCATACGACCTGGCGCGATTCGTCGAGGCGCAACACCGTACCTACGGGCGCGCCCTCGCCGAGATCGCGAGCGGCCGCAAGCGGTCGCACTGGATGTGGTACGTGTTTC
Organism: Rhodospirillaceae bacterium; assembly: GCA_037445815.1. GTDB lineage: Bacteria > Pseudomonadota > Gammaproteobacteria > Steroidobacterales > Rariloculaceae > FEN-1219. The sequence continues at coordinate 1,139 of JBBIJV010000043.1, read as the reverse complement.
CGCAGATCGAGGGGCTCGGGTTCAGCGCGACATCGCGCCGCTACGCGATCCGCTCCCGAGTCGAGGCGGAGGCGTACTTGCGTCACGAAACGCTGGGCAAGCGGCTCGTCGAATGCGCCGAAGCGGCGCTCGCCGTCGATGGCCGGTCCGCACGCGAGGTCTTCGGCACGCCCGACGATCTGAAGCTGCGCTCCTCGGCTACGCTGTTCGCGGCCGTGTCGCCGGCCGGCTCGGTGTTTCACCGCTTGCTCGACAAGTACTTCGGCGGCGTGCCCGACGAGGCCACGCTGCAAATCATGGCAGCCGCCGCGGACGGGAAATCTTGACGGCCAGCCCTAGTGCCTTTTCTTCGGCACGTAGAGATCGGTGATCGTGCCTTCGGCGGCTTCGGCCGAGAACGCGAGCGTCTCCGACAGCGTCGGATGCGGATGCACCGTGAGGCCCAGGTCGGCCGCGTCCGAGCCCATCTCGATCGCGAGCGCCGCCTCGGCGATCAAGTCGCCCGCGTTCACGCCGACGATGCCGGCGCCGAGCAGGCGCTTCGTGCCGGCGTCGAACAGCAGCTTCGTCAACCCGTCACCGCGGCCGAGCGTCAACGCGCGCGCGCTCGCGACCCACGGGAACGTGCCCTTCTCGTAGGCGACGCCGCGCGCCTTCGCCTCGTCCTCGGTCAAACCGACCCATGCGACCTCGGGATCCGTGTATGCAACCGCGGGCACGACTCGCGCGTCGAAATAGCTCTTGAGGCCGGCGGCGGCTTCCGCGGCGACTTTGCCTTCGTGGGTGGCCTTGTGCGCGAGCATCGGCTGGCCGACGATGTCGCCGATCGCGAAGATGTGCGGAACGTTCGTTCGCTGCTGCTTGTCGACGGCGATCAAGCCGCGCTCGTCGACCTCGACGCCGGCTTTCGCGGCGTCGATACGGCGGCCGTTCGCACTGCGGCCCACGGCGACGAGCACGAGACCGTAGGTTTGCGGCTCCGCGGGCGCCTGCTCGCCTTCGAAGGTCACGGCGATGCCTTTCGAGCTCGTTTCCATCTTCGTGACGCGCGTGCCGAGCATGATGCTTTCGTAGCGGCGCGCGATGCGCTTCTCGAGGACTTTGACCAGGTCGCGATCGCAGCCCGGAATCAGCGCTCT
>JBBIJV010000042.1:0-21098 GCA_037445815.1 Rhodospirillaceae bacterium | reverse complement strand
ACCGGCCTGCTCGATGCGGACGGGCTAGAGGCATTCGCCGCGGCGCTCGCGGCCCTGCGGGCCGGGGAGTGGGACCGCGCGCACGACGGCTTCGCGGCGCTCGCGAAGCGCTTTCCGGCCGACGGCCCGACGCGCTACTACGCCGCGCTCAGCGGCACGCTGCGCGAAAGCCCGCCCGCCGAGTGGACGGGCGCCGTGCGCGTCACGGAGAAGTGACGGCGCTCAGGACGGGCGAATTTTTCCGACGGCGGCGTAATCGATGTGGGTGACGGAGCTGTGGGCGCGGCAGCGCATCGCGGCGTTGCGCTCGAGGTAGGCGAGCACGTCGTCGACGCCGGCGACGCATTCGCGTTTGGTATTGGGCCGCCGCTCGAGCAGCTCGCGCAGCATGCGCTGCGTGCGGTTCTGCACTTGCAACGGCACCAAGGTCAGCAGATCGACCATGCGCAGGATCTTGTCCTGATCCTCGGGCGGCAGGCGTTCGACGGTGTGCACGAGCCGCAGTACGTCCTCTGATACCGGCATGACGGTTGCCTCTTTCGTTTGGCCAATGGCAACGGTCATCTCTAACAGAGGCGCCGGCATCCGTCTGTCAGGTACCGGACACAACTCGCAAAAAAGAAAAATATCGTGACTTATGTCGTCCGCTTGACAGAACCGAACAAAGCGAACTGAGACGCTACTCGGCGGTGCGTTGGGCACCGTCACAAATTCGGAATACGTCGATGCGAAAAGTTGGAACGCTTTTGGCCGGCTTTCTGTTGGTCTCTGCCCTTGCGCTGAACGCTCACGCCTTCACGACCGCCGGAGAAACGGTGGGTGTCAGCCCGCCCCAACAGACCACGGGGTACTGTTGGATTTATTACATGGGTCGTTGGTGGCTGCTGCCTTGCTAGACGCTCCCCTCGGCAATCATCGTCCGCAACGCATCCGTGTTGCGGATGACGATCTGAGTGCGGCCGAGCTCGATCCAGCCGAGGCGGCGCCAGTCGCTCAAGTGCTGATTGACGATCTGGCGTGAGGTGCCGAGGAAACGGGCGAGCTCGGCCTGCGAAATTCGCAGCTCGAGCTGACCGACGCGCGCCGCGCGGCCGTGCAACGACGCGAGAATCAGCAGTCGTTTCGCGAGCCGCGCGGGCCCGGCCATGAACGCGGACTCCTCGACGAGCTCGCTCGTCCAGCGCAGCCGTTCGCACATCAGTCTCAGCAGATGAATCGCGAGCCGCGGCTCTCGCTCGAGGAACGGCAAGAAGTCGGCGCGCTGGATGACGATCAGCGTCGATGTATCGAGCGCCACGGCGTTCGCCGTGCGCGGTAGCCCATCCATCACCGCGATCTCGCCGAACGTATCGCCGGGCTCCATGATGTTCAAAAATACTTCGCGTCCGCCCGACGCGCTCGCGCTGATGCGCACGCGGCCCGACGCGACTCCGAACAGCGCGTCGCCGACGTCGCCCTGCGAGAAGATCACGCCACCTTTGTAGTAGGTGCGCTTGGAAGCGAGCGCAGCGATGCCCTCGAGCGTCGCGTCGGACAAGCCGCGAAACAAGTAGTTGTGGCGCAGAACCGCTTTCGGGCTCAGGTGAGTGGCCGGCGAGCCGTCGTCGCTGTCGATAATCTGGCGCATGTAGGCCTTACCCGGGGCATTTGACGGCGACGGGGCGCCGCCGCCTCGTTTGCCGCTCTTGTTTTGTCCCAGTATCGTGTACTGGCTCAGCAATGCCAAGCGCCGACGAACGGAGCCGATATTGATCAAGACCCCCTGGCGGCTCGCAGGCCGCCTGCTGGCGCGCGATTCCCGTTCCGGTGAAGTGCTCGTGCTGCTCGCGGCCCTCGTGGTCGCGGTTGCGGCCATGAGCGCCGTGACGTTCTTCACGGACCGCGTGCGCTCGGCCGTATCGCAGCAAGCCGGCGAGGCGCTCGCGGCGGATTTGCGCGTCGAGTCGATCAATCCGCTGCCGCCCGCGATCCGCGAGGCGGCCGAGCGGCGCGGGCTCGCAACCTCCGACGTGGTGTTCTTCCGCAGCGTGGTGGCCGTGGGCGAAGTCACGTCGCTCGCGGACGTCCGGGGCGTGGCGGAAGGCTATCCGTTGCGTGGAGTCGTGCAAACGGCGCACCGGCTGGGCGGCGTGCCCGAGGATACCGTGGGCACGCCCAAGCGCGGCGAAGTCTGGGCCGAGCCGAGCTTGCTCGCGCGCCTGAACGCCGACGTCGGCGACGAGATCGAGGTAGGCCGGCTGCGCCTTCGCATTGCTCGAACGCTCGAGTTTCGCCCCGACGAGGGCTGGCGCTTCATGGAAATCGCGCCCACCGTGCTCCTCGACTACGACGACGTGCTGGCCTCCGGATTGCTCGCTCCGGGCAGCATCGTCGAGTACGTCGGTCTCTACGCCGGCGACGCCACGGCGCTCGAGGCGTTTCGCCGGGACTTGGCGCCACTCCTTCGGCCGCAGGACGAGGTCGAGGACATCTCGGACGGGCCGCCCGAGATGCGGGCCTCCGTGGCGAACGCCGAGCGGTTTCTCGTGCTTGCGGCGCTCGTCAGCGTGCTCCTCGGCGGAGTCGCCGTCGCGATGGCCGCGCGCCGCTTCGTCGCGAGGCGGCTCGATTCGGTCGCGTTGATGAAGTGTCTCGGTGCGCGGCACCGCGAGGTGCTGCGTTTGCACGTCGTGCAGCTCTTGCTCCTCGTCGCCGCCGCCGGCGTCGTCGGCTGCGCGATCGGCTACCTGGCTCAGCTCGGTCTGACGGCGCTGCTTGCGGATTTCATCGAGGCGCAGCTGCCAAGTGCCGGCCTGCAAGGCGCCGTGCTGGGTCCGCTGACGGCGCTGGCCGTGGCCGTCGGCTGCGCGCTGCCGCCGTTGCTCCAGCTCGGAAGCGTGCCGCCGGCGCGCGTGCTGCGCCACGACTCGGGCCCGCCGCCGTTGCGTTACACCACGATCTACGGCGTCGCGGCAGCCGCCGTCACGGCGCTTCTCTACGTGCTGTTCGGCGATCTCGAGCTCATCGCCTACGTGCTCGGAGGCTCCGCCGCGACATTCTTCGCGCTCTATTTCGCGGGACGGCTGCTCGTGGCGGTGCTCCGGCATCTGCGCGGCGGAGTCGGCGTCGCGTGGCGCTACGGCATCGCCAACGTAGCGCGGCGCGGTAGGGAGAGCAGCGTCCAGGTCGTGGCGTTCGGGATCGGCCTCATGGTTCTTTTGCTGCTCACCTCGGTTCGCACCGACCTCATGACGGAATGGCGAGCGACGTTGCCGGCGGGCGCTCCGAATCATTTCCTCATCAACATCCAGCCCGGGGAGCGCGAGGCGCTCGGCGCGATGCTGGCCGGAGCCGGCCTCGGCGAGCCGAGCTTCACGCCGCTCGTGCGGGCGCGCATCAGCCACGTCAACGGCGTTCCCGTGGACGACTACCCGGCCGCCACCGAGCGCGGCCGCGACGAGCTCGACGACGAGACGAATCTGACGTGGTCCGCCGCGGTCCCGCCCGACAACGAGCTCGTGTCCGGGTCGTGGTGGACCGAAGCCGCCGGCGAGCCGCAGATCTCGCTCGAGGAGGAGCTGCGCGAGGCCATCGGCCTCGAGCTCGGCGACGAGATCACGTATGCGATCGGCGGCGACAGCCTCACCGTCCGGCTCACGAGCACGCGCGCCGTCCGCTGGGAATCGTTCCGGCCGAATTTCTTCATGGTGCTGTCGCCGGGCGCGATCGAGCGTTTCGCACACACCTACATCGCGAGCCTGTACGTGGCGCCCGAGCAGCGCGGCGTCACGGTCGACCTCGTTCGGCGGTTCCCGAGCGTCTCGGTGCTCGACATCGGCGCCATGCTCGAGCAGGTGCGCCGCTCGATGGACCGCGCCGCACTCGCGGTGCAGTACGTGTTTCTGTTCACGCTCGCGGCCGGAATCATGGTGCTGCTGGCCGCGATCCAGGCTACGCGCGACGAGCGAATGTTCGAGAGCGCCGTGCTGCGCACGCTCGGCGCGCGGCGCAGCGTCGTGCTGCAAGGCGTGGCGGCCGAATTCACGGCGCTCGGGCTTCTCGCCGGCGCGTTGGCCGCGATCGGCGCGGCCGCCATCGGCTACGTCATCGCGACACGGCTGTTCGGGCTCGAGTTCGTGCCGGGGTTCGCGTTGTGGCTCGGCGGCCTCGTCGCAGGTGCGCTCGTCGTGGGTGTGAGCGGCACGCTCGCGGTGCGCTCCGTGGTCAACCACTCGCCGGTCGCTACTTTGCGCGGCGCATGACGCGCGAGCGCGTTATCATGCCGGCCTTGGTGCCAAGGATCGACCCATGATTGAGCTCTTCACGGCAGCGACGCCCAACGGTTGGAAGGCTTCCATCACCCTCGAGGAGCTCGCAATCCCTTACCAGGTGCGGCGCATCGACTTCGAGAAGCGTGAGCAGAAGCAGGCCTGGTACCTCAAGATCAATCCGAACGGCCGGATTCCCGCGATCATCGACCATGACAACGACGATTTCGCGGTGTTCGAGTCCGGTGCGCTGATGATTTATCTCGCCGAGAAGGCGGGGAAGCTCCTGCCGAGGGACGTCAAGGGGCGATCGCTCGTCATCCAATGGCTGATGTTCCAGATGGGCGGCATCGGGCCGATGATGGGCCAGGCCAACGTCTTCTATCGCTACGCGCCCGAGCGCATTCCTTACGCCATCGAGCGCTACCAGCGCGAGGTTCGCCGTCTGTTCGAGGTGCTCGAGACGCGCCTCGAGGATCACGAGTTTCTCGCCGGCGACTACTCGATCGCCGACATTGCGAATTGGTCCTGGGTGCGCGGCTACAAGTGGTCGGGCGTGACCATCGACGGGCTGCCGAATCTCGCGCGCTGGCTCGACGCCATCGGCGAGCGCCCGGCCGTCAAGCGCGGCGTGGACGTGCCGGAGCCCGTCGATCTCGAGGAAATGATCCGCAAAGCCGACGAAGCGCGAGCGAAAGTACAGGGGATACTGGTTTGAGCGCGAGCAAGCGAATGAACATCGAGGAGCTCGTCGCCATCGACGTGCACGTGCACGCGGAAGTGTCGTTGCGCGATCCGCAGCCCGCGACGAATTTTCAGGAAGCCGCGCAGAAGTATTTCAAGCACGATCATCCGCGGCCGACGATACCGGAGATCGCCGCGTACTACCGCGAACGTAAGATGGGGTGCGTGATCTTCTCGGTCGACGGTCTGCGCGCCCGCGGTATCAAGCCCGTGCCGAACGAAGAGGTTGCCGAGCTCGCGGCAGAGCACGCCGACGTGATGATTCCGTTCGCGAGCATCGACCCGAAGCGCGGAGCCGACGGCGTGCGAGAAGCGCGCCGCCTCATCGAGCACTACGGCGTGAAGGGCTTCAAGTTCCATCCGCAATTCCAGGAATTTTTCCCCGACGACCGCGCGGCGTATCCGCTCTACGAGGTCATCGCCGAGCACGAGTTGCCGGCGCTGTTCCACACCGGGCACTCGGGAATGGGTACCGGCATGCCGGGTGGCGGCGGCATCAGGCTCAAGTACGGCAATCCGATGCACGTCGACGACGTGGCCGTCGACTTCCCGACGATGCCGATCGTGCTCGCGCACCCGTCGTGGCCTTGGCAGGACGAAGCGCTGTCGATCGCCCTGCACAAGCAACAGGTTTACATCGATCTTTCCGGATGGTCGCCGAAGTACTTTCCGCCGCAGCTCGTCCACTACGCGAACACGCAGCTGAAGCGCAAAGTGCTGTTCGGCACGGACTACCCGCTGCTCACGCCGGAACGCTGGCTCGCGGACTTCGCGAAGATCGACATTCGCGACGACGTACGGCCGCTGATTCTCAAGCGCAATGCCATCGACTTGCTGAAGCTCGGGGCTTGATGAAACTTTACGCGGCCGCGCTCGGCGGCGGTGCGGCGCGCCTTGCGGGCACGGCGAGCCGGGTTCTACACTCCGAACGAACAGTTCGGTCGCATAACAAATAAACTCGGGGACTTCGATGAGTGTCGCGATTGCGGCCCAGCCAGCGCCATCGGCCGGTGTCGCAGCCTTCCTGCGCCGGCCCGCGAGGCTACTGATCGGTGGGGAATGGGTTTCGCCCGTCTCGGGCGAGCGCATTCCCGTGGTGGACCCCGCGACGGGCGCCGAGGTGGCGTCGGTCGCCGATGCCGGTCGCGAAGACGTCGACAAGGCCGTTGCCGCCGCGCGCGAGGCGTTCGAGCGAGGTCCGTGGTCGACGATGCTGCCGTCGCATCGCGAGGCGTTGATCTGGCGCCTGGCCGATCTCATCGATCGGAACGCCGACGAGCTCGCCGAGCTCGAGAGCATCGACAACGGCAAGACGAAGCAGATGGCCGCCATCGTCGACGTGCCGGGCGCGCGCAACTGGTTCCGCTACATGGCGGGTTGGGCCACGAAGATCGAAGGCTCGACGATCGACGTGTCCGTCGGCGGCTTGGGCGGCGGGCGGATCAACGCCTACACGCGGCGCGAGCCCGTCGGCGTCGTGGCGCAGATCATTCCGTGGAATTTTCCGCTCGTCATGGCAGCGTGGAAGCTCGGGCCCGCGCTCGCGGCGGGGTGCACGTGCATCTTGAAGCCGGCCGAGCAGACGCCGCTCACGGCGCTCAAGCTCGGCGATCTCATCATCGAGGCGGGTTTCCCACCCGGCGTCGTCAACATTCTCACGGGTTACGGCGAAACGGTCGGCGCGGCGCTGGTTACGCACCCCGGCGTCGACAAGATCGCCTTCACGGGCTCGACGCTCGTCGGCAAGACGATCAACAAGGCGGCCACGGACACGCTGAAGCGTGTGTCGCTCGAGCTCGGCGGCAAGTCCCCGGTCATCGTGCTGCCCGATGCCGACGTCGAAGCGGCCGTCGCAGGCGCGGCCGGCGCTATCTTTTTCAACGCCGGGCAGGTTTGCGCGGCGGGCTCGCGGCTCTACGTGCACCGCAAGATCTTCGACCGCGTCGTCGAGGGAGTCGGCGGCGCGGCGCAATCGATCAAGCTCGGCCCCGGTCTCGATCCCAACACGCAGATGGGCCCGCTCGTCTCGCGCGAGCAGCAAGAGCGGGTCATGGGCTACATCAAGTCCGGGCGCGAGGAGGGCGCGTCGCTCGTCGCCGGCGGCGAAGCGCCGCCGCATCCGGGATTCTTCGTGCAGCCCACCGTCATGGCCGACGTCAATCGGTCTATGCGCGTGGTGCAGGAGGAGATCTTCGGACCGGTCGTCGTGGCGCAGCGTTTCGACGATCTCGACGAGGTCGCCGCGCTCGCCAACGACACGCCGTATGGTCTGAGCGCCAGCATTTGGTCCAACGATCTCAAAGCGGTTCATCGGCTGATACCGAAGATCAAGGCCGGCACGATCTGGGTCAACACGCATGGGCCCGTCGACGCGAACATGCCGTTCGGCGGCTACAAGCATTCGGGACTGGGCCGCGAGCACGGCCGCGTGGGGCTAGAGATGTACACGGAGATCAAGTCCGTGTGCATGCTGGTCTAGTTGTTAACAGGAGTGACGATGAGTTCAGTCGACCCTAGGGGCAAGGATGTCATTCGCCGCCGCGAGACCGGGGATCGCGTGGGCGTCTCGAGCGGCGTCGCGAGCCTCGTGCGAGTGCTCGACGAGACGCGGCTCAAGCCGAAGGCGAAAGAGCAGGAAGTGCTCGACGTCGCGACGGAGTACTTTCTCCAGCACGGGTTTCGAGGGGCGAGCATCAACGCGATGGCGCGCAGCTCGGGCATATCGAAGGAATCGATCTATCGGTACTTCAGCAGCAAGCAGCAATTGTTCGAGGCCGTGATCGGCCGCGAGCTGATCGAATATCGCCGCAGCTTGCATCGTCTGGACTCGACGCTGCGCAGCATGGAGCTTCGGCCCGCGCTCATCACGATCGCCGAGACGATTTTGGGCATCATCACGACGGACCGCACCCTGGCGCTGCGGCGGCTGATTTTCGATGAGGCCACGCGCTCGCCCGAAGTCGGCCAGCACTATTACAAGATCGGCCCCGCACAAGCGTACGAGGTCATCGAGGGCGTGCTCGCGAGCCATGCTCACGAGAGCGACTTCGACATCCCGACGTTGGCGCGGCACTTCACCGGGCTTCTGTCTTGGCGCGTGACGCTCGAACGGCAATGCGCCGTGCGCGGGGAGCCGACGCAGGAGGAGATCAAGCAGCTTTCGGTGAAGCTCGTCGACGACTTCATGAAGGCGTTCCTCAAGCGCAAGTGAGCGGCGCACGGTGGAACCGGCGTGAGGTGCTCCGTGGCGTGCTCGCCGCCGGCGCCTTGGCCGGCGTGGCGCCGCGCTCGAGCTTCGCGCAGCAGGCTGCGGACACGATGACCGGCCGCCGCGAGTACTTGATCCGCAACGCTTACGTCCTGACGATGGACGCGGCTCTCGGCGACGTGCCGGGCGGCGACGTGCACGTGCGGGATGGCGCGATCGCTGCCGTGGGCCGCGGCCTCGAAGCCCCGGCCGCCGAGCTCATCGACGGCGACGGTATGCTCGTGCTGCCCGGCTTCGTCGAGACGCACTGGCACGTCTGGACGTCGCTGCTGCGCAGCCTTGCAGGCGATCGGCAGGAGCACGGTTATTTTCCGACGTCGCGAACGGTCGGCGCGTTCTATTCGGCCGACGACATGTACGTGGCGGGGCGGCTCGCCGCCGCCGAGGCGATTCACTCCGGCATCACGTTCGTGCACGACTGGTGCCATAACGTACGGAGCCCCGACCATGCCGAGGGGGCGCTGCGCGCGCTGCGCGAGGCCCATATCCGCGCCCGATTCTCGTACGGGTCCCCGACCGGCGCCGGCAACGACTCGAGCATCGACTTGCGGGATCTCGCACGCTTACACGACGACTGGAGCGGGTACGCGAACGGCGGTTTGCTGTCGCTCGGCCTCGCGTGGCGCGGCGCGGCGTCCGCCGCAACGCTGCGCGATTACGAGGTTGCGAAGGAGCGCGCCCTGCCTATTTCCGTGCACGCCAACAACTTTCAAACCAGCGCCGGCGGTATCCAGCAGCTCGCCGACCGCGGTCTGCTCGCGCCCGGCATGCAGGTGATTCACGCCGTGTGGTGCACGCCTGCGGAAATTCGCGCGCTCGCGGCGAACCGCGTGAACGTGAGCCTGTCGCCGTACTCGGAGCTGCGCATCGGCTTCGGCTTTCCAATCGCGGCGGATCTCGTCGCGGCCGGCGTGACTGTAGGCTTGTCCGTCGACACGACCACGCTGTCGGGCAACGCGGACATGTTCGCGATCATGAAGGCTATTCAGAACATCGAGAACGGCCGCGCACGCGACGAGTTCAAGATCAGCGCGCGACGTGTGCTCGAGCTCGCGACGATCGACGGCGCCCGCTCGATGGGCGTCGGCGACGTCGTCGGCTCGTTGACGCCCGGCAAGCGCGCGGACCTCATCATGGTGAGCACGCGCGCCGTGAACCTCGCCGTCTTCACGGAGCCGGCGCACCTCCTCGTCGAGGCGGCGCAGCCGGCGAACGTCGATACGGTCATGATCGACGGGCGCATCGTCAAGCGAGGAGGGCGCCTGACCGGCATCGACGTCGAAGAGGTCGTGGGCGCCGCGGCGCGCGCTTACTCGGGGTTGCGGCAACGCTCCGGGTGGAGTTGGCCGGCTCAAATATAGCGCGTGAAGCCGCCGCAAACCTCGACCGTAGTTCCGGTCATGTAGCTGTTCCTGGCCGAGACGAGGAACGCCGCGACGTTGCCGATTTCCTCGGGCTCGGCCCAGCGGCCGAGCAGCGTCTGATGCGCGATCCCGGCGCGGACCTGCTCGGCCGTGGTGTTGCGCACCTTCGCCATGGCTTCGGCGCGCGGGCCCCACGACTCGACCTTCGTGAAGCCGGGGCAGATGTTGTTCACCGTGATGCCCGCCGGCCCGAGCTCTCCGGCCATCAGCTTCGAGAACGCGATCAGCCCCGCGTTCGGGATCGTCGTCGTCAGCGCGCCGACCATGAGCTGCTTGCCCGTGACGCCCGAGACGTTGAGGATGCGGCCGGCGGCGCTCTTCTTGATGAACGGGATGGCGTACTTCGTCGAGTAGACGGCCGCCATGAGATTCACGTTCAGAGCCTTGGCCCACGTCTCGGCAGTCAGGCTCTCGAGAGTGCCCGGGATCATGCCGCCGACGTTGTTGACGAGGATGTCGAGCCCGCCGAGCGCCGCCGCGGCTTTCTCGACGAACTCCTTGCAGCCTTGCTCCGTCGCGAGATCGGCGACGACGCCGACGGCCTTGACGCCGTAGCTCTGCATCTCCTTGACGGCCGCCGCGAGCCGCTCTTCGCCGCGCGCGGATAGCGCCACGTTGCAGCCCTCTTTGGCGAGCGCCGTCGCGATCGCATGGCCGATCCCCTGGCTCGACCCCGTGATGGCTGCGTTCTTGCCTTTGAGACCGAGATCCATGAGCGCCTCCGCACGACAGTGAATTGCGGCCGATTATAGAATGCGCGGCACGCTGAGGCTCCGTTGAAGACAGGGACGCGCATGACGGCTCCACCGCCGAAGGTCTGGCTCAAGGCGGGCCGCGAGAAATCGCTGCGGCGCCGTCATCCTTGGGTGTTTTCCGGGGCGGTCGAGCGAGTCGAGGGCGAGGTCGCTATGGGTGCCACCGTCGACATCGTCGCCTCGTCCGGCGAGCCGCTGGCGCGCGCCGCCTACTCGCCGGCGTCGCAGATCCGAGCTCGCGTGTGGACTTTCGACGTGCGCGAGGCGATCGATGCGGCGTTCTTCCGCCGCCGCCTCGAGCGCGCGATCGAGTCGCGGCGGCGCCTCGGCCTCGATGACGCGGGGGCCGCATGCCGGCTCGTGTTTTCCGAGTCCGACGGGGTGCCGGGCCTCGTCGTCGACCGGTACGGCGAGTATCTCGTATGCCAGTTCTCGTCGGCGGGCGCCGAGGCGTGGCGCGCGACGATCGTCGACTTGCTCGCCGAGCTCTGTACGCCGCGCGGCATTTACGAGCGCTCGGAGGGTGGGGCGCGCCACAAGGAGGGGTTGTCGTCGCGGCGCGGGGTGCTCGCCGGCGACGAGCCGCCGCGCGAGCTCGAGATCGAGTCGGGCGGAATTCGCCTCGTCGTCGACGTCGCGGGCGGGCAGAAAACGGGAGCGTATCTCGACCAGCAGCGCAATCGCGGCCTCGTCGCGGCTCATGCGCGTGGCGCCGACGTCCTCGATGCCTTCAGCTACACGGGAGGCTTCGCCATTGCCGCGCTGCGCGCGGGCGCAAAGAGCGCCACGCTCATCGACACGTCGGCAGAGGCGCTCGCGCTGGCCAAGCGCGAGGCGGCCGAGAACGACGTCCTCGAGGCTTGCCGCTTCGTCGCGGCCGACGTCTTCGACGAGCTGCGTTCCGTGCGCGCGGCCGGCAAGGAATTCGATCTCGTCGTACTCGATCCCCCGAAGTTCGTGCATTCGGCGGAGCAGGTGGCCTCGGGCAGCCGCGGCTACAAGGACGTGAATATGCTCGGCCTGGCGCTCGTGAAGCCCGGGGGCGTGCTCGCGACGTTCTCCTGCTCGGGCCACGTCGACGCGGCGTTGTTCCAGAAGATCGTCGCCGGCGCGGCGGTGGACGCCCGCCGCACTGCGCAGATCCTCGAGCGGTTGTCGCAGCCGCCCGACCACCCCGTCGCAACGGAGTTCCCGGAGGCCGACTACCTCAAGGGGTTGATCTTGCGCGTGCACTGACGCTGCAATGCTCGGACCCCACTCGCTCGAGCTCGAAGCCATGCAAGAAGACGCCCTGGCGCGTTGGCGCCACGATCACTCCTTCGGCCAGGACAGGCGCCGGCCCGGAGAAGCGCGCACGCGGCTCGTGATTGCGATCACGGCTTCGATGATGATCGTCGAGATTGCCGCGGGCGTGCTCTTCGGCTCCATGGCGTTGCTCGCCGACGGGCTTCACATGGCGTCGCACGCCGTAGCGCTCGGCATCAACGCGTACGCGTACGCCTACGCGCGCCGCCATGCGCACGACGCGTCGTACAGCTTCGGCACGGGCAAGGTCAACACGCTGGGCGGCTTCACGGGCGCCGTGCTGCTGGCCGCATTCGCATTGTTGATGGCTTCGGAGAGCGTGCAGCGGCTCGTCGTCCCGGTGCCCATCGCGTTCGACCAGGCGATCGGCGTCGCGGTGCTCGGGCTCATCGTGAACGGCATCTCGATGCTGATCTTGGGCCACGACCACGGGCACCCGCACGAAGATGGCCGCCGCCACGATCACGACCACCGCCACGAGAACGGTGACGACGATCGCGAGCACCGAGCCGTGCATGCGACCGCGCTGCACCCCGAGGCGGGGCACGACCACAATCTCGTTTCCGCCTACCTGCACGTGCTTGCCGACGCGCTGACGTCCCTGCTCGCCATCATCGCGTTGCTGGCCGCAAAGTACTTCGGGCTGACGTGGATGGATCCGGTCATGGGGCTCGTCGGCGCCGTGCTCGTCGCGCGCTGGTCGATCGGCCTTCTCAAGGTGACGAGCGCCGTGCTGCTCGACCGCAGCGCTGCGCCGGACGTATGCGCCGCCGTGCGCGACGCCATCGAGCGCGTCGACGGCAACCGTGTCGTGGACCTGCACGTTTGGTCGATCGGCTTGAATCTCTATTCGGCAGCGCTGACGGTCGTGACCCCGTCACCGAGGGCCCCCCAGCACTACAAATCGTTGTTGCCGCCTGCGCTCAACATCGTGCACGCGACGGTCGAGGTGCATGCCGGCGAAACCAGATAGCGGCGTTTGAAAACAGATACTCATGTATGATTTCCACGTGAAGCCGCGGCCTCCCACCCGTTCCCCCGCCGTGCTCAGCCAGCGCGTCCAACGCCGCCGCGAGCGGACGCGCGCCGCGCTGCTGGCCGTCGCCGCGCGGCAATTTGCACGGCGCGGCGTGGCGTCCGTCAGCGTCGAGGAATTGATTGCGGAGGCCGACATCTCCCGGGCTACGTTCTACGGACTGTTTTCTAATAAATACAAGATATTAGAAGAGATACTTGATCCGGTGTTCAGCATCGCGACCAAGCGCATCCGCGAGCTCTGCGCGCGGCCGGCGGCCGAAGCCGTCGACGGGCTCGTCGACGTCTATTGGTCACTGTGGACGACACATCGCGACGCGCTCGATCTGATCCCGCTCGTCGACTCCGAAGCGTTCGCTCATTTCGAGAAGCAGCACGCCGCACTCCAGGCTGCGCTGCTTGAGCTCCTGCAAGGCGTCGAGCGCGCCGAGCTGCTGCGCAACGGCAGCGCCCACTACTCGCTGAAGGTGATTGCGAGGACGGCCGTGCCGCTGCTGCGCGTCTACGACGGCCACGCGGCTGCCGCGGCGCTGTTCCGCGACGCCGTGCGCGGTCTGCTGTTGCGGGCCCATTAGCGATGGCGGGCGCGCGCGAGAAGGTCACGCTGGCCGTGTTGTTTGCGGGCGTCCTGTTGGCGGCGCTCGACATCGCGATCGTCGGCCCGGCCTTGCCGGCGATTCGCGACACGTTCGCCGTGGGGCCGCGCTGGCTGCCGGCCGTCTTCAGCGTCTACGTGCTGTTCTACCTGATCGGCACGCCGTTGCTCGCGAAGCGTTCCGATCGGCTCGGCCGGCGGCGCGTGTTCGGCGAGAGCCTCGCGATCTTCGGCGCCGGCTCGCTGCTCGCCGCGGCGGCGGCGTCGTTTCCGATGCTCTTGCTCGGGCGGGCCGTGCAAGCATTCGGTGCGGGCGGCTTGCTGCCCGTCGCCGCCGCCGTCATCGCCGAGACGGTGCCGCTCGAGCGGCGCGGCCGCACACTGGGGTTGATCGGCGCGGTGTTCGGCGTGGCGTTCCTGCTCGGCCCGCTGCTCGGCGGACTCTTGCTGCGCTCGAGCTGGCGGTGGCTCTTTCTCCTCAACGTTCCCGCCGCGGCGGGGCTGCTCCTCGCGAGCAAGCGGCTGTTGCCCCAGGCCCCGGCGGGCGAGCCGCGCCGGTTCGACGCAGCCGGCAGCGCGCTGCTTGCTTTCCTGCTCGCGGCCTTAGTGGCCGGGCTCGGCCAGATCGACACGAGCGCGCCGGCTGCCAGCTTGCGGTCGCCGACCGTGTGGCCGTGCTTCGCCCTGCTCGCGCTCGGCCTGCCGCTGCTGTGGTCGATCGAGAAGCGTGTCGCGGATCCCGTCGTGCCTCCGGCGCTGCTGCGCTCGCCGCAGCTGCGCGTCGTCGGGGCCATCGCCGTGGCCGTCGGCGCCGTCGAGGCCGGCATGGTGTTTCTACCCGACATGGCCGTGCTCGGCTTCGGCATCGATGCGGCGACGGCGAGCCTGACGATGCTACCGCTCGTGGCGACGCTCGCGGTCGGCGCGCCGCTCGCCGGGCTCTTGCTCGACTACATCGGCCCGCGCAGCGTGGTGCAGCTCGGGCTCGTGTTCACCGTGCTCGGCCTCACGCTGTTCGGCCTGCTGCCGCTCGGCTGGGCCGGCTTTTACGCATCCGGGATGCTCGTGGGCTTCGGGATGTCGTCGTTGCTCGGCGCGCCGCTGCGCTACATCGCGTTGCAGGAGGCGGGGGCGGAGCGCCGCGGCGCGGGACAGGCGCTGCTCACGCTCTGCGTCAGCGTCGGGCAGCTCGTCGGAGCAGCCTTGATCGGCGGCGTCGTCGGCTCGGCGAGCGCGGCGCTGCCGGGGTATCGGCAGTCGCTGCTGGCGGTGGCTGCCGCGTGCGCGCTCGCCTTGGTGCTGAGCGCGGCATTGCGGGGTAGAGTGATGGGCCGCCGCGGGCCGCTCGGCAAAGCGTGACGGCGCGAGCGGCAGGAGCCGAAACGATGAGCGAGTGTTGGATTGCCCCGTCGATATTGTCCGCCGATTTCGCGCGGCTCGGCGAGGAGGTCGATGCCGTCGTGCGCGCCGGGGCGGACCTCGTGCACTTCGACGTAATGGACAACCATTACGTGCCGAACCTCACCATCGGCCCGCTGGTCTGCGAAGCGCTGCGCAAACACGGCGTCAAGGCGCCGATCGACGTGCACTTGATGGTGAAGCCCGTCGATCGCATCGTGCCCGACTTCGCTGCAGCAGGCGCGACCTACGTGAGCTTTCATCCCGAGGCCACGGAGCACGTCGACCGCACGCTTCAGCTGATTCGCGAGTGCGGCTGCAAGAGCGGCCTTGTGTTCAATCCCGCTACGCCATTGAACTGGCTGGAGCACGTGCTCGATAAAGTGGACCTCGTGCTGATCATGTCCGTGAACCCCGGCTTCGCAGGGCAGCAATTCATCGAGTCGGCACTGCCGAAGATCGCGGCCGTGCGCGGCTTGATCGACCGTTCCGGGCGCCCGATCCGCCTCGAGGTCGACGGCGGCATCAAGGTCGGCAACATCGGCAGAGTCGCGGCGGCCGGAGCGGACACGTTCGTCGCAGGCTCCGCCGTCTTCGGCTCGAAGGACTACGCCGCAACGATCGCCGCCATGCGGCGTGAGGTGGCCGCCGTCCGTTGAGCGAGGACGGTCCGATCGAAGCCCTCGTAAGCGCCGGCCGTTCTGCTATGCTCGCGGCCGCCGAAAATCGCTTCCCCGGAAAGTATCGAGTCATGACTTGGACTGTGCACAAGTTCGGCGGCACGAGTGTTGCCGACGCCGGCTGCATTCGCCGCGTGGCCGGCATCATCGGCAGCCAGCCGCGCGGCAAGAACTTGGGCGTCGTCGTCTCGGCGATGAAGGGCGTCACCGACGAGTTGCTCGGGCTCGTGGACAAGGCGGCCAAGCAGCAAGCCGTCGAGCCCACGCTCACGGCGCTGCGCGAGCGGCACGAGAAGGCCACCGTCGAGCTGCTCGGCGAAGCAGGCGCACGGGCCGTCATGGCCGAGCTCGATCGCGACCTCGCGGACATCGGCAGCATCCTGAAGGCGCTGTCGCTCGTGCGCGCGGCCTCGCACCGCAGCCGTGACCTCGTTTCGGGCTACGGCGAGATCTGGTCGGCGCGGCAGATTGCGGCGTTCCTGAAGCAGGAGCTCGGCAAGACGCGCGACGTGCTGTTCGTGAACGCGCGCGACGTGCTCGTCATCGAGCATACGGAGATGGGCCCCGTCGCGAACTGGGAGCTCTCGCGGCCCAAGCTGCAACGCGTCATCGCGAACAATTTCAACGGCGTCGCCGTCATCACGGGCTTCGTCGCCTCCGACAAGGACGGTCTGCCGACGACGCTGGGCCGTAACGGCAGCGATTACTCGGCGTCGATTTTCGGCGCCTTGCTCGACGCCGACGAGGTGCACATCTGGACCGACGTCGACGGCGTCATGAGCGGCGATCCTCGGCAAGTGCCGGAAGCGAAGATCATCGACGAGATGTCGTACAGCGAGGCGATGGAGCTCGCGTACTTCGGCGCCAAGGTCATCCATCCGCAGACGATGGCGCCGGCCGTCGGCCGCGGCATTCCGCTCACGATCCGCAACACGTTCAACCCGACTCACCCGGGCACGAAGATTTCGGCGTCGTCGGGCGCGCGCGCCGCGGCCGTCAAAGGCATCAGCGGCGTCGACAAGGTGGCGCTCGTGAACCTCGAAGGCGCCGGCATGATCGGCGTTCCGGGCACGGCGGATCGGCTGTTCGGCGCACTGCGCGAGGCCGGCGTGTCCGTGATGCTGATCTCGCAAGGCAGCTCCGAGCACTCGATCTGCTTCGCCGTGCGCGAGGACGCGGCCGATCACGTCCGCACGGTCGTGGAGCGCGCGTTCGCCGTCGAGCTGACGGAAGGGCAAGTGCAGCGCGTCGGCGTCACGAAAGGGTGTGCGATCGTCGCCGTCGTCGGCGACGACATGGCCGGCATGCCGGGCAGCGCGGGGCGATTCTTCGGCACGCTCGGCAACGCCGGCATCAACGTGCGGGCGATCGCGCAAGGCGCCTCGGAGCGCAACATCTCCGCCGTCATCGACGCCAAGGACATGACGCGCGCGATCCGCGCCGTGCACGCCAGCTTCTACCTATCGGCAAAGACGGTCTCGATCGGCCTGATCGGGCCCGGGCTCGTCGGCGGCACGCTGCTCGACCAGCTCGCGCGCGCGGCCCCCTCGCTGCGCGCGAAGTTCAACCTCGATTTGCGCCTGCGCGCGATCGGCGGCAGCAGGAAGATGGCGCTCGATCAGCACCGCATCGATCTCGGCGCATGGCGCCAGTCGCTCGACAAAGGCGCCGCGATGGACCTCGACGCGTTCGTCGCGCACGTGCAGGCCGACCACCTGCCGCACGCCGTGCTCATCGACTGCACGGCGAGCCAGGCCGTCGCCGATCGGTACGCCGAGTGGCTCAAGCGCGGCATTCACGTCATCACCCCGAACAAGCGCGCCCATAGCGGGCCGTACGCGTACTACGAGGACTTGAAGCGCTTGAGCGGCTCGCGCGCGCACTTCCTCTACGAAGCGACCGTCGGCGCCGGCTTGCCCGTGATCCAGACCGTCAAGGACCTCGTCGAGACGGGCGACGAGATCCGCAGCTTGAGCGGCATCTTCTCGGGCACGCTCGCGTACCTGTTCAACCTGTTCGACGGCACGCGGCCGTTCTCGGAGATCGTGCGCGAAGCGAAGGCGAAGGGTTATACCGAGCCCGACCCGCGCGACGACCTTTCGGGCACCGACGTGGCGCGCAAAGCCGTCATCCTCGCGCGCGAGGCGGGGCTCAAGCTCGAGCTTTCTGACATCGCCGTCGAGAGCCTCGTCCCCGCGGCGCTCAGGGACGCCTCGGTGGAGGAGTTCCTCGAGCGTTTGCCGGACTTCGACGCGCCGATGGCGGAACGCGTCGCGGCGGCGAAGCGCACCGGGCAAGTATTGCGCTACGTTGCGACGATCGACGTGCGCGCGGGCACCGCGAAGGTCGGCCTCGAGGCATTCGCGCCGAAGCACCCGTTCGCGAGCATCGCCCTGACGGACAACATCGTGCAATTCGAAACGGGGCGCTATTGCGACAACCCGCTCATCGTGCGCGGGCCCGGCGCAGGCCCGGCCGTCACGGCCGGCGGCATCTTCGCGGACTTGCTGCGGCTTTGCAGCATGCTCTCGGGCAATCACAATTAGTCCGCGATGCGCTACTTCAGCACGCGGGGCGGTCAGGAAGCGGGTCTCGTCGATGCGGTGATGAGCGGTCTCGCCGCGGACGGCGGTTTGTTCGTCCCCGACGAGCTGCCGCGTTTCGATCCCGCAGCCCTACGCGGCGAGACGCTGGCCGAGATTGCGGCCGAAGTCCTCGCGCCGTTCTTCGCCGGGTCGGGCCTCGAGGGCGAGCTCGGCGCCATCTGCCGCGACGCCCTCGATTTCCCGGTCCCGCTGAAGCCCCTCATTGCCGAGCGCGGCGAGCTCTCCGTGCTCGAGCTGTTCCACGGCCCGACGGCGGCCTTCAAGGACGTGGGCGCGCGGTTTCTGGCGGCGCTCATGGAGCGCGCGTTGCGCGGGTCGACGGACCCGCGTCCGTTGACGATCCTCGTCGCGACCTCCGGCGATACCGGCGGTGCCGTCGCGGCGGCGTTTCATCGGCGTCGCGGCGTCCGCGTCGGCGTGCTGTTCCCGAAGGGCCAAGTGTCGCCGCGCCAGCAGCATCAGCTCACGTGTTGGGGCGACAACGTGCGCGCGTTCGAGGTTCACGGCGCCTTCGACGATTGCCAGGCCCTCGTGAAGGCTGCGTTCACGGACCCGCAGTTGCGGCGGCGTCACCGCTTGACGGCCGCGAACAGCATCAACATCGGCCGCTTGTTGCCCCAGGTGGCATATCACGCGGCGGCGAGTCTCTGGCACTGGCGGCGGCACGGAACGACGGCGGGCTCGATCGTGCCGAGCGGCAACTTGGGCAACGGCATGGCCTGCGTCTGGGCGCGCGCGATGGGCTTGCCGGTGCGCGAGATTGTGCTTGCCGTGAACGCGAACCGCACGGTTCCGGACTATCTCGCGACCGGGCAGTGGCAGCCGCGGCCGAGCATCGCGACGCTCGCGTCGGCGATGGACGTGGGCAACCCAAGCAACATGGAGCGCCTGAGGCACCTGGTGCCGGACTTCGAGACGCTGCGTGCGAGCATCGAGTCGTATCCCGTCGACGACGCCGGCATTCGCGCGCAGATCGCCAAGGACTACGCCCGTTATGGTGAGGTCTGGTGCCCGCACACAGCGACCGCGTTTTGGGTCTACGACCACTTGCCGGCGCCACGTAAGGCGGGGCGGCCCTGGATCGTCAGCGCGACGGCGCACCCGGCGAAATTCGAGACGATCGTCGAGCCCGTCATCGGCCGCTCCGTGCCCGTGCCGCCGGCGCTCGCGGCGCTGCTCGATCGCCCCACCTCGGCGACGCCGCTCGAGCCCGATCTCGCGCGCTTCCGGGCAGAGCTTGATTCTTGGCAATAACAATGGGTTAAGAGACTAATCGAACGTGATGCCTCAATACGCCATCGCCGCGGGAATCGGCGCGCTCGCCGTACTGCTCGCGCTCGGCGGCTGGTTGCTCTGGCGCCGCCGAGGCGGCCCCGAGGTCGCCCAGGCGCTCACGGCCGTCGCCATCGAGCGGCTCGAGAACGTGCTGTTGCCCGACGGCATGGGCGGGCACATCCAGGTCGAGCACTTGCTGCTGACGGGGCAGGGCCTCGTCGTCATCGACGCAAAGCCGTTCGTCGGCACCATCTTCGCGAGCGAGCGCATGGAGGACTGGACCGTCATCGGCAAGCAAGGGCGGTTCACGTTCCCTAATCCGCTCGGCACGCTCTACGACCGCGTCGCGGCCTTGCGGCAGCTCGTGCGCGAGGTGCCCGTCAACGGCCACGTGCTGTTCGCGACGAGCGCGGACTTTTCGAAAGGACGGCCGCGCGACGTGCTGTCGACCGCCGAGCTCGTCGAACGCTATCGCCGCCCCGAGCAGGCGGACCTCGAGCGCCTGCTCGTGGCGTTCTCGCCGCACTGGGAGCGCGTCAAAGCGGCGATCGAGCCCGCGCCGTAGCCGGTCATTTCACGGGCTGTCGAGCCCGAACAGGCGCTCGGCGTTCGCCGTCGTCGCGCGCGCGACGTCTTCGGCCGGTTGCCCCATGAGAGCCGCGACGCGCTCGAGCACGTGCGCGAGAAAGTGCGGTTCGTTGCGCCGGTTTTGCGGCTTCGCGGGGAGATCGCGCGGCAGAAGATAAGGGGCGTCGGTTTCGATCAGCAACCGGTCGAGCGGAATCCGCGGCACCGCGGCGCGCAGCTCGGCTCCGCGGCGCTCGTCGCAGACCCAACCGGTCACGCCGATGTACAGGTCGAGCGAGAGGTAGGCGGCGAGCTCGGCGGGCCCGCCCGTGAAGCAGTGGGCGACGCCGCCGACCAAGCTCGCGCGCTGCGGCTCGAGAATCGCAACGAGCTCGTCGTGCGAGTCGCGCTGGTGCAGAAAGACGGGCTTGCGGACTTCGGCCGCGAGCTCGAGCTGCACGCGGAACGCGTCGCGCTGTGCCGCGCGCGGCGAGTAGTCGCGAAAGAAGTCGAGGCCGCATTCGCCGACCGCCACAACCCGCGGGTTTGCGAGCAGCGACCGAAGCGCCGTGGCCGTATGCGCGTCGAAATCCGCGGCATGATGCGGATGGACGCCGGCCGTCGCGAACAAGCGCCGCGGATGGGCTTCGCACAGCGTCGCGGCTTGCACGCTGCTCGTGACCGAGGTCCCCGTCACGATGATGCGTGTGACGCCGGCAGCCGCGGCACGAGCGAGCACGGCGTCACGGTCGGCGTCGAAGCTGTCGTGCGTCAAGTTCGCGCCGATATCGATTAAGTCAAACATCCGGCGCGGGATTGTGACGACGGGCGGTGAGGGGAGCAACCGCCGCGGCTATGCTGTCGGTCGTGCTATTGATACGAAAGCTGTTCGCCGTACTCGCGGCTGCGCTCTGCGCGGCGTCCGCCGTGCGCGCGGCGCCGTCCGCCGAGCTCCTCGATCTCGCGGCTCGCGTCCACTACGGCTTCTATCACGCGGATCAGCGCGTCCTCGAAACGGCGCTTGCGTCGCTCGAGCGGCTCGGCGACTCGCCGGAGACGGTCTACTACCGCGACTTCGCGGCGTTGCGCCGCGCGCAGCTCGGGGGCGCGCACTGGGCGGCCCGTGCGGGCCTGGAGGCGTGCGCGGCGCGCGAGGTGGCAGCGGGCCTCGACAGGCGCTTCGCCGCGGAGGCCTGGGT
>JBBIJV010000041.1:0-21195 GCA_037445815.1 Rhodospirillaceae bacterium | reverse complement strand
GGCGCGCAGGTTCCGCGTCACGCGCTTCACATCGACCGCCGCGGCGGAGCTCACGGCCCTGCGCGGCCGCCGCGTCACGGTCGTCGCCGTCGGCGCCGCCGCCCTGCGGGCGGCCCGCGAAGCGCTGCCCGATCGACCGCTCGTATTCTGTCAGGTGCCCGTCCACGACGAAGCGCTGCACGACGGCGGCCAAACCTGGGGCGTCGCGCCGCTGCCACCGCTCGCGCTGCAGCTCAAGAGCTGGCAAGCCGTCGATCCGACGCTGCGCACGGTGGCGCTGATCGTCGGCACTGCCGGCGCCGCGCTCGCCGAGGAAGCGAGAGCGGCAGCGGCTTCGCTCGCGACGGACTTGATCGTCGAGACGTCGGCATCCGATCGCGAGACGCTGTATCGGTTCCGGCGCCTGGCGACGACCGTCGACGGGCTCTGGCTGCTGCCGGACAACGACGCGCTGAGCCCGCAGGTGCTGCGCGAGCTGCTGCGCTACGCGTCGTCGCGCGGCGTCGGCGTGCTGACGTTCAACGAGGCGTTGCTCGCGCGCGGCGCGCTGCTGAGCGCGACGGCCGTACCGGCCGACGTCGCGGCGAACGTCGCGCGCGTCGTCGAGCGCGTCGTCGCCGGCCGCACGGCCGACTTGCCTCATCTGACACCCCTGTCGGCTGCGGAGGTCACCGTCAACGTCGGCGTGGCCGCCGCGCTCGGCCTGCCCTCCGTCGCCGTTCCACGCTGGGTGACCCGTGTCGCAGACTGAGAAGGCGGAGCGCCGCAAGCCGAACCGCAGCCTCGTTCGCGAGGTGCTCGGCTTACAGCTCGCGATCGCCGCGATCGGCGGCCTCATCGCCGTCGCCGGCCTCGCCTGGACCTCGGGCGCCGTCGTGCGCGACAACCTCGAGCACTGGGCCGCGCAGTGGGCCTCGGAGCTCAACGAGCTCGGCGCGCCGTTCTACCTCGACGACGCCGGCGCGGCGATGCTCGACGTCGAGCGCTTCATCGCGAAGTACCCCGAGATCGAGCGCGTGAGCTGGTTTGGCACCGAGGGAGGCGTGATCCTCTCGCTCGGCGGCGACGGCTCGACGCAGATCGATACGCCGCCGCTCGACGCCGAAACGGCCGCCGAGCTGAGCGCGCGCGCCGGCATCCAGCCGGCGTATCTCTTGACGCAAGACGTTTCGCCGGGCCAACGCTATCGGCTGTCAGGGCCCGTCTGGAAGGAATCCTTTGCCGACGACGCGCTGTTTTCGGCCGACCCCGCCGCCGCGGAGGCCTCGGTGGAGCTGCTCGGGTTCGTGAGCGTCGACCTCGACTTCTCGGGCTACGAGAATGCGCTCTGGCCGCGCCTCGCCGTCGCGAGCGGCATCCTCGTGCTTCTGCTCGCCGCCTCGTGGGCCTGCGGCCGCTGGTTCCTGAAGAGCGCGCTCGCGCCGCTCTCGGAGCTCGAGCACTCGCTGGTGCAGCTCGCGGCCGAGGCGCCGGCCGTGCGATTTCCGACCTCGCCCTACACGGAGCTGCGCGCGATCGTGACGGCGCTCGAGGAAACGACGCGGGCGCTACAGAAGCGCGAGCGGCGCCTACTGCACCTCGCCAATCACGATCAGCTGACCGGTCTCGCGAACCGCCATCGCTTCGTGGCCGAGCTCGACACCGAGATCACGCGGTGCGCGGCCGAGGGCGCGCGCAGCGCGCTCTTCTTCGTCGACCTCGACCAGTTCAAATACGTCAACGACACGTGCGGTCACGCGGCCGGAGATCACCTGCTCCAGCTCGCCGCGCAGCAGCTTCGCTACGCCGTGCGGCCCGAGGACTTCGTCGCGCGCTTCGGCGGCGACGAGTTCATGGTGCTCGTGCGCAACGTGTCGCGCAGCGAGGCGCGCGCCGCGGCCGCGAAAGTGCTCGAGCTCATGCGCGGCTTGAAGCACGTCGAGCGCGATCAGGTGTTTCACTTGCAGTGCAGCATCGGCGTCGCGTTGGTGCACGGCACGCGCGCTACGTCGCAGGAGATCGTCGCGCAAGCCGACATCGCGTGCCAGACGGCCAAAGCCCACGGCCGCAATCGCGTCGAGCTCTACCACGCTTCGGGCAAGCAAAGCGAGCAAATCGCGAAGGACGTCGCGACGATGAACCTGCTGCGCGCCGCGCTCGAGAGCGACCGGTTCCAGCTCGTCTATCAGCCGCTGCTGCACATCGAGAGCGGCGCCGTGACGCACTACGAGACGCTGCTCCGGCTGCCGGCCGGCGACGGCGTCATGACCCCCGAGGCGTTCTTGCCGGCGGCGTTCCGCTTTGGGCTCATGCCCGAGATCGACCGCTGGGTGCTGAAGCGCGTCGTCCGAGCGCTGGCCGAGCTGACGCCGACGATGCCCCGGCTCAAGCTGTCGACGAACCTTTCCGGCTTCGCGTTCGAGGACGAAAACCTCGCCGCGCACTTGGGCAGCCTGCTGAAGGAGCACGGCGTCGAAGGCGACCGCCTCGTCCTCGAGATCACCGAGCAGCTCGCCGTGCGTTTCGCGGCGCGCACGGACAAGCAGATCGCGCTGCTACGCGACCTGGGCTGCGAGCTCGCGATCGACGACTTCGGCAGCGGCTACAGCTCATTCGGCTATCTGAAGCGCCTGCCCGTCGATTACTTGAAAATCGACGGCTCGTTCATCCGGGGCCTCGCGCGCGACCGCGTGGACCAGGCCGCCGTGCGCATGATCGGCGAGGTTGCGCGCGCCGCCGGCATCGAGACCGTCGCAGAGTACGTGACGAGCGCCGCGACGTTCGAGCTGCTCGCGAAGTACGGGATCGACTACGCTCAGGGCTACTTCATCGGCAAGCCCGCCGCCGTGCCGCGACCGTCGACGATGCAAGCCGACGGACGCACGAGCGCGGCCGGCTGAGCCGCATCAGGCCGCGACGAGGCCGAGCATACGGCGCGCCTCGGCCGGCGTGGCCACGGTGCGGCCGAACTTCGCGGCCAGGTCCGCGACGCGCTTGACGAGCTCGGCATTGCTCGTCGCGAGCCGCTGCTTGTCGAAGCGCAGGTTGTCCTCGAGCCCCGTGCGGCAGTGGCCGCCGAGCTCGAGCGACCATTCGTTGACCGTGAGCTGGTGCCGGCCGATGCCGGCCGCCGTCCAGGTGGCGCCCGGTAACACTCGCTCGAGCTGCTTCAGCTCGAACTCGAGCACCTCGCGGTCGGCCGGCAGCGCGCCGGGAATGCCGAGCACGAACTGCACGTGCACGGGCGCCTTCAGCAGGCCATCCGCGGCGAGCTTCGCGGCGTTGTACAGCATCGCGAGATCGAAGATCTCGATCTCCGGCTTGATGCCGTGCTCGAGCATGCTCGAGGCGAGATCGCGGATCAGCGTCGGGTGGTTCTCGTAGATCATCTTCGCGAAGTTCACCGAGCCCGTCGTCAGCGAGGCCATATCGGGTCTCAAGTGCAGCATCCCACCGCGCTCCTTGCCCGTGCCGCTGCGCCCGCCCGTAGAGAACTGCACGATCATGTCCGGGCAATGCTTGCGGATGCCTTCCAGGAAGCGCGCGAACTTCTCGGGGTCCGATGTCGTCGTGCCATCGTCGTTGCGCACGTGCACGTGCACGAGCGCCGCGCCCGCCTCGTAGGCCGCGTGCGTCGACTCTATCTGCTCGGGCACCGTGATCGGCACGGCCGGGCAATCCTTCTTCGTCGGCACCGAGCCCGTGATGGCGACGGTGATGATGCACGGCGTAGTCATGATGTCGGTCGGTCCCTCGATTCCACCGGGCGTCATTCTAGTCGCCAGGGCGGGTCGCCACTATGCCTTTCCACCTTGCGAACGGCCGCGGGGCCGTTATGCTGCAGGCCTCACTGTTTTCGTGGCGGAGACTCCCGATGGCGATGCTGACGCTCGCGCAAGCCAACCAAATCGTGACCAAAGCGCTCGAGAAGGCACGCGCAATGAAGATCAAGCCCGTGACCGTCGTCGTGCTCGACGACGCCGGGCACTTGAAGGCGATGCAGCGCGAGGACGGCGCGAGCATGTTCCGCTTCGACGTCGCAACGGGCAAAGCGTGGGCCGCCGTCGGCATGGGCGCCTCGAGCCGCGCCCTCGCGGGGCGCGCCAAGGACAACCCGAACTTCTTCATCACGCTCGCCGCGACGGCCGGCGGAAAGTTCCTGCCGCAGATTGGCGGTGTGCTGATCCGCGACGCGAGCGGGGCTATCCTCGGCGCGGCCGGTGCGAGCGGCGGCACGGGCGAGGAAGACGAAGCCGTCTGCATTCACGGCATCGAGCAAACGGGCCTCGTCGCCGACGCGAAGCCGTAGGTCTCGGTTCCTGAATGGACGCGCGCCGGGCGCGTGCGATGGGCTGTTGCACTATCAGGCTCCCCATAACTCCCACGGAAGGCAATGGGCTGACCGCGCCCTGTAAGCTGATGACCGACAAGATCATGACGGGTCCGAAGACGAAAGTCGGCATTCGAATCGGCCGGCTCGGGCACGCCGACCTTGTTCGAATGAATCGCGCCATCGTCGTGTTCTTTGGGCTCGCGGGGGCGAGCCCGGAGGACCGAGCTCAAGCGACGGCGCGCGAAAGCCCGAGGCTCGCGAGGATCGCGTCCGTATCCCGCAAGTCGGGAAACGCAACGCCGTGCACCACGCCTCCGCCGACGGCGACGAAGTCGTAGCCGAGAGCGGCGCTCGCGCGCAAGTCCCAGGCGCCGTCGCCGAAGTACGTGGCGCGCGCGAGCGTGTCGCCGCGCAGCGCGCGCTCGGCCGCGAGCCGCATGATGTCGGTGCGGATCTTCGCGTCGGAGCTGCTCGCGAATCCGGTTCGATTCACGTCGATGCCGACGTGCGCGAGCTTGAGCCGTGCCGTCGGCTCCCAGCCGCCCGTCGCGATGGCGACGCGGACGCCCCGTATGGCACACAACCGCTCGAACAGCCGTTTCGCGCCGGCGATCTCGCGCACGGTCTCGGCACGGCGCTCGAGATGCTCGCGCACGAGCGCGACGAAATGGCGCTGCACGCGCGCCGCGAGCGCGGCGTGCTCTTCCGGGGGGTGGAGGCGGCTTAGGACCTCGTCGAGGATGCCGCTGTCGCTGACGTGCTCGTAGCGAGCCCAGTCGCTGTCGATCTCGACGCCGAGCACGCTCTCCACCGCCTCGGCGTACAGCTCGCTGTCGAAGCCCGCCGAGTCGACGAGCGTACCGTCGATGTCGAACATCACGACGTGCATCACGCGGCCCGCAGCCAGCGCAGCAGCGTTCGAAGATCCGGCGCCTTGCCGAACATCAGGAGGCCGATGCGAAACACCTTGGCGGCAACCCAGACGGCGCCGAACACGCCGGCGACGCCGATCGCGATCGACAGCCACACTTCCCAGGCCGGCGGCGGGCTCGAGGAGCCGAGCCGCAGCAGCATGCCGAACGTGTTGATCGGCGGAACGAAGCTCACGACGTAGGCCAGCGTGCCGTTCGGCTCGCGCAGGATCGGCATCCAAAACACGAACGGCAAAGCCGTCAGCATGATCAGCGGCGCCTGTAGGGCCTGGGCCTCGCGCATGTCGTTGACGGCCGAGCCGGCAGCCATCATCAGCGAGCCGAGCGTGAAGAACGCAATCAAGAAGAAGATCACGAGATAGAGGATCAGCGTGAGATCGAGCAGGCCGAACAGCGAGAACGCCGCCAGCACGGCGAGGCCGAGGCCGAGATACAGGCCCATCGCGACGAAGGCCACGGCCATGTGGCCGAGCAGCTTGCCGCCCATGAGCTGCATCGGCGAGACGGCCGACAGCAGCACCTCGACGACGCGGTTCGACTTCTCTTCGACCGTCGTCGTGAGCATGCCCTGACCGGCGAACATCACGCCCATCATCAGCAGGCCCATGAACACCATGGGCACGACCATGTTGAGGCCGAAAACCGTGTCGCGCTCGCCTCCGCCGCCGACGCTGATCGAGCGCACGCGCGGCACGGTCAACACGCGCGAAAGCTCGGCGCGATTCAACCCTCGCACCGCAGCCCGAGCATCGAGGATCGCCTCGCGCAGCAGGCTGTGCACGATTACTTCAGCCCGCGCGTCCTGCCGCGGCGGAACGTAGAGATCGTAGCTGCCGAGCTCGCCCGACGCGGATTCCACGGCGTTCTCATGCACGACCGCGAACGCGAGGCGCCGCGGCGCCGCGTCGCCTTCCGTTAGCCAACGCTTCTCTTGCTCGATGTCCGCGCCGGGCGCACGCTCGATCAGCGTGAGCTCCGTCGCCGCGCCGAGCATGTCGGCGATGGCTTCCGTGGCGCCGCCGGCGCGCGCCCGCTCGACGAGCTCCGAGACGGCGGCCGGCGAGCTGCGCGCGGCCATGGCGTCGCGCACGCGCGGCAGCACGGCCCCCGTCGGATCGACGATCGCGATCTCGCCCTCTACCGAGAGCGCACGATCGCCGACCAGCCGCGGCCCGACGATCGCACCGACGCCGCCGAGCACCGGGACGATCAGCAACCCGATGATGAATCCCTTCGTGAACACCGTCGCGACGAACTCGCGCGCCGCGATTCGGAAGACCTTGCTCATGCCGCGGCTCCGGCCGTGCGCCGCTGCTCGCTCGGCGATTCCGCAGTGGAGTCGCTCGCGACGATCCCGATGAACACGTCCTCGAGCGTCGGCCGCTTGATCTCGATGCGCGCGACGGGCAGCGCCGCGGCGACGTTGTGGATCGCACGCGAGGGATCCGCTCCTTCGCGCAGCAGCACTTCGTAGCCGCTACCGACGGCCGTGCAGCTGGCGACGTCCGGCAGCGCACGCACTCGGCTGCTCACGTCGGCTCGTGGCTCGAGCGGATCGAACGTCAGCGCGCGCGCGTCCTGCGGCCGCAGGATCGCGCTCACGGGATCGTCGAGCACCTTGCGGCCGCGGTGCATCATCACGACGTGATCGCAGAGCTCCTCGGCTTGCGGCATCACGTGCGTCGAAAACAGCACCGTCGCGCCGCGCCGGTGCTCGGCGAGGATCATGTCCTTCAAGAGGCGCATGCTGACGGGATCGAGGCCGCTGAACGGCTCGTCGAGAATCAAGAGGTCCGGCTCGTGGATCAGCGCCGCGAGAATTTGGACCTTCTGCGACATGCCCTTCGAGAGCTCCTCGCAGCGCTTCGCCTCGACGCCCGTGAGGCCGACGCGCTCGATCCCCGAGTACACCCGCTCGCGCAAGCCACGCTCCGCCATGCCCTTGAGCCGCGCGATGAACGTGAGATACGGCGCCACCTTCATCTTGCGGTACAGCCCGCGCTCCTCGGGCAAGTAGCCGATGCGGTCCTTCGCCTCGAGCGCCGACGCGTGCCCGAGCACGCTGAGCCGCCCCACATCCGGCAACAGGATCGACATGATCATGCGGATCGCCGTGGTCTTGCCGGCGCCGTTCGGGCCGATGAACCCGTAGAGCGCGCCGCGCGGGATCGTGAGGTCGAGCGCGTCCACGGCTTTGAGGCTGCCGAACGTCTTCGTCACGCCCTTGAGCTCTATCGCGGCCGCCGTCCCCAAGCCGTCTCACTCCAGCGCGAACGCGACGAGCTCGGCCGGTATGTCGCGGCCGACGGCGAGCACGATGTACTGCTTGCCGTTCAACATGTACGTCATCGGTTTGCCGCTCGCGGCACCCGGCAGCGGCAGCTCCGCGACGACGGTACCAGTCGCCTTGTCGTAGGCGCGAAGGATCGGCGCGCCGCCGTAGCCCTCGCCGGCGAAGAGCAGCGTCTTCGTCACGAGCAGCACGGCGCGGCTCGCCTTACCCGTCGGCGGAATCGCGACGCCGGCCAGCGCCGGGTTGTTCTTGATGTCGTCGGGCGTATCGCCGTTGACGGCCATCCAGCGGTGCTCGCCCGTGTTCATGTCGATGGCCGTGATGCGGCCGTACGGCGGCTTCACGAGCGGCAGGCCCATCGGCCGCGGCGCCTCGCCGTTCACGAACAGATAGCGGATGTCCGAGCGGTCGCCGGCCGCGTTCACGGCGAAGACCGTCAGGCTCGTCTGCGACGCGACGTAGAGCATGCCCGTCTCGGGATCCGCGGCGCCGCCTTCCCAGTTCGCGCCGCCGCCGTAGTGCGGCAGCACGAGCGTGCCGCGCGTGCCGTCGGTGGCGTCGACCAGCGACGGCGGCGTGTACATCGGGCCGATGCGTAGGTCCTTGATCGCTTCGAGCGCCGCGGCCTTGATGGCCGGCGTGAAGTCGACGAGGTCGTCCTCGCTCACGCCTTGCCGGTCGTAGGCCGCCGGCTTCGTCGGGAACGGCTGCGTCGGCGACGTCCATTCGAACGGCACGTCGGAGGCCGGCACGGGCCGCTCCTCGAGCGGCCAGAGCGGCTCGCCCGTCGCGCGGTCGAAAGCGTACGCGAACGCCTGCTTCGTGAGCTGCACGACGGCCTTGACGGGACGGCCGTCGACGGTGACGTCGAGCAGGATCGGCGCCGTAGGGTTGTCGTAGTCCCAGATGTCGTGGTGCACGAGCTGCCGGTGCCAGACGCGCTCGCCCGTCTTCACGTCGAGTGCTACCAAGCTGTTGCCGAACAGGTTGTTGCCGTGCCGCTCGCCACCGTACATGTCGCTCGTCGCGCCCTCGACGGGCAGATAGACGAGGCCGAGCTCGGGGTCGGCCGACATCGGCCCCCAGACGCCGGCGTTGCCCGTGTACTCGGCCGAGCCCGGCGTGAGCCACGTGTCGTAGCCGAATTCCCCTTTCTCCGGGATCGTGTGAAACGTCCAGAGCAGCCGGCCCGTGCGCACGTCGAAACCGCGCACGTCGAGCTTTGCCTGCGTCTTCGCGTTCGGCCGCGCGCCGACGCCGCCGGCGGGCCCCACGACGACCACGTCGCCGACGACGAGCGGCGGCGAGGACGAGCCGGCTTCGATGTTCTCGGTCGGCCCGCGCAGGCCGCGCCGCAGGTCCACGACGCCGGCCTCGCCGAATTCGCGCTTCGGCAGTCCGGTCTCGGCATCGAGCGCCCAGAGATAGAAACCCGGCGTGACGGTGAGAACGCGCTGGTCGGCGCCGCTCCGCCAATAAGCCACGCCGCGCCCCGACGTGCGCCGCGGCGCCGTGCGGAACCGTTCGCCGTCGCTCGGCTTGAAGATCCAGAGCGTCTCGCCGGTGCCCGCGTCGATCGCGACGACGTTGCGCGTGGCGCCGGCCGTTGCGTAGAGCACGCCGTCGATCATGACGGGCGTCGTCTCGCTCTTCATCTCGGGGTTGGGGCCGAAGTTGCCGCCGTACCAGCGCCAGGCGATCTTCAGATCCTTGACGTTGCGCGCGTCGATCTGATCGAGCGGCGAGTAATGCTGCGCGGCGAGGCTGCCGCCGTAGACGGGCCACTCGACGTTGCGGCCTTCCTGCGCCGCGGCGCGCCCGAGCAACCCGGCCGCGGCGGCGCCGCACAGCGCTGCGGCCACTCGTGTTCTTGCGATGTGCACTCGTTCCCCCCTTTTAAGCCCGTGCGTCGCCGCGCGGTCAATTGAGATCGACGGCGAATTGCTTGAGCAGCGCGAGCGGCACGATCTCGAGCGCGCGCGAATGCGTGCCCCTCAGAAACACGCGCGGCGCCATGCCGTGCTGGTGCGCCTCGAGCCAGCGCGCGGCGCAGAGACACCAGCGATCGCCGGGCTTCAGACCCGGGAACTGGAACTCGGGGTGCGGCGTGGAGAGATCGTTGCCGCGGAAGCGCGAGAACTCGAGGAACTCTCGCGTGACCTCCACGCAGACCGTGTGCGAGCCGGCGTCTTGCTCGCTCGTGTTGCAGCAGCCGTCGCGGAAGAAACCCGTTTTTGGCTGGTCGCTGCACCCCTGGAGGGCTTCGCCGAAAACGTTGACGGACGGATCCACGATAGTCCTAGCCCATGCGATGTGCGCTGAGCGTAACGCGCCGCAACCGACGCGGCTAGCGGGCTGTCGTACGGCGCCCGACAGCCGAAGGGGGAGCCGCGTGGCCCGGAGCCCCCTTGCAAAACGCTGAGCGACGTGGACGGCCGCCCTGACGAAGTCCATCGCGCCCCGTCCCTGCCCCACTTGCGCCTTCGCGAATCGGTCCCCGAGCCGCATCGCTCGTGTGTCTGCGCGGACCTGCCTGGCTGCAAAGAAAAACGCGGCGAAGTCCATTCCCGGCATCGTGAACAAAAGGTTGCGGTGCAGCGAACCCGTGATCCCGACCCTCGACGCGCAGTTTGCCGTCGCGCTCTAGCGCGTAGAGCGCGGGAGACAACGAGCCGGGATTGATCTGGAACGTGCCGCGTGTGAGCGCCTTCTGCCGTTGCGCGATGCCGTAGCCGTGAATGGGCTCGCGCCGGACGATCGTCATGATCATGAGGTCCAGCGTTCCTTGAGGGATGTTGAGCTTGCTGTCGGTGGGTTCTTTCGGCTGCCTAGTCACGCACCCGATCTCCTGCTGGCGCCCAGAGCCTTGAGCCGGCAGAAGACGTTCACGACGGTCGCCGTGTCGACACTGGCGCTCGGCACCTCCGTGCTGTCCAGTATTATGGACTTGTCTGTAGAGTCTCATATAATGGACAGACGCAGCTTGCTGCGCCTCGAGGACTTCCCCTAATGGATCTACGGGCAATCGGCCTTCTCGTCGGCCGCCATCGTCGCTCGCAAGAGCGAACGCTTGCCGAAGTCGCAGCCTCGGCGCGCGTCGGACGTTCGACGTTGGCGGCGCTCGAGGCCGGCAAGCTCGAGGAGCTCGGCTACGCGAAGGTGGAGCGGGTCTGCGCAGCCGTCGGGCTCGTGGTCGAGGCGCGCCCCACCGTTCTCGATGCGCCGCTCATGGAGCATCGTCACCTCACCGAACAGGCCGGGCGCGAGCTGACGAAGGCCGCCATCGAGGACGTCATCGTCCGCGGCGGGATCGACGCCTGGCGCGGTCTGGCGAAGGCGGCCCGCGAAGATCGCGACGGCCGCATCTTGGCACGGGCCCGCGCCGTTGCGCATGCGCTCAGCCGCCACGACCGCAAGGCGCGCGCCTTCGCCGCGCTTCTACCGTCGATTGCAGCACGCGCGAAGGGGCGCCGCCGTGCCAAAGCGTAGCCATAAGCGCGGCGCGCAGAGGCCGGGAAAAATTGCGGATTGGGAGAAGCTGCTCGCGCACGCCGCGCTGTTGCAGGCTCGCATCCCCAACGCCGTTCTCGTCGGCGGAACCGCGGCCGCGTTGCACGCCAAGCACCGCTTCTCTTTCGATCACGATCACGTGCTGCGAGACCTCGAGCGGGACTACGATGCGGCAGCCGCGGCGCTCGAAGCGATCGTCGGTTGGCGGACGAACCGAAAGGTGCGCGGCAAGCTCGTGCTCGGCGCCATCGACGGCGTCGAAGCCGGGCTGCGGAACCTGAGGCGATCGGCGCCGCTCGACACCACCGAGATCGAGGTCGCCGGCGGCCGGCGGATCAAGGTGCCAACCATCGAAGAGATGCTGCGGATCAAGGCGTTCCTCGTCGTCGATCGCAACGCCACCCGCGACTACCTCGACGTCGCGGCGCTTGCCCACCATCTCGGGGAGAAGAAGAGCGCAGCGGCTCTGGAGCGTATGAGCGACCTCTACGCAAGTTTTGCGGGAGAAGGCGGCGACATGTTGATGACGGTCCTCACCAAGCTCGCCGATCCCGATCCCTACGACCTGACCGACGTCGACTTGCGAGAGTACAAAGGCATCGTCCCACCGTGGAACGACTGGGACGCCGTCAAGGAGCAGTGCCGGGCGCTCGCGGCTGCGGTGTTGAACCGCACTTGAGCTGTTAGCCAGGGTAACCCCGGCCTCGATCGGCGCGTGCCACCGGCGCGGCACCGTCATTTGAATCTGTTCCAAATCGGCCGATTCGCTGCTTGCGCCGCTGGACGTAACGAGCCGATGCTTCGGCATATGCCGAGAGCTGGAAGGTTGCGAAATGAGCGGCCGCCGGCACGTACGTCTGTTCAAGAACGGCCGCAATCAAGCGGTCCGAATCCCGCGCGAGCTCGAGCTTCCGGGCCGCGAAGCCGTCGTCTATCGCGATGGCGACCGGCTCGTGCTCGAACCGCTGCCGGGCCCGTCCCTGCTCGGCCTGCTCGAGTCGTGGGACGACATAGACACGGATTGGCCGACCGTCGACGACCCTGTCCCGCAACCCGTCGAACTCGATGACTGATTCCCGATCGCTATTTGCTCGACACGAACGTGCTCTCCTATCTCGTTCGCTGGCCGAACGAGCTCAAGAACAAGATCGCCGCAGTCGGAGAGGATGGCGTGTGCACGAGCATCGTCGCCGCCGGCGAGCTTCGTGTTGGAGCGCTCAAGAAAAAGTCTCCCCGTCTCACTGCGCGCGTCGACGCGCTGCTCGAAACGCTGGACGTGATGCCGCTCGACGGCGACGTCGATGGCATTCACGCAGCCGTTCGCGCGCGCTTGGAGGCGTCGGGCCGGCCGATAGGCGGCAACGACTATTGGATCGCCGCTCACGCGATCGCTACGGGCTGCACCCTCGTTACCGACAACGTGCAGGAGTTTCGCCGCGTAGCCAATCTGCGCGTCGAGAACTGGTTGCGTTGACGCCCGCGTGCGCGGCGAACGGCCGCTTAGCGCTCCGCGCCCTCGATCGGCGCCTGCCCCGTCGGCGCCGCGCGCAACGCCGCCTCGACGCCGAGCCGGATGAACGCCGTCTCGGGCTGCGCCTGGAAGAACGTGAAACCCGGACGGTTGCGCCACGCGAGCGGCCCGCCGAGCTTGCGCCCTGCCCCGAGCGTCGCGTCGTGGATCGTCGTGACCATGGCTTCGTAGTCGGGCTGGCCCTGCCGGAGTCCGGAGAAGCTGCCCAGGTCCGTGCTCGCCGCGAAGACCACGTCGACGCCGGGCACGCTCGCGATCTCATCGGCGAGCGCGACGCCGGCCGGCGACTCGATCATGGCGACGATGACCATGTTGTCGTTCGCGGTTTGGCGATAGTCGCTGCCGTACAGCGCGCCGTACTGGCCGTTGCCGAGGCTGCGCTTGCCCCGCGGCGGGTACATCGCGTACTCGACCGCGCTGCGGATCTCCTCGACGCTGTCGACGAGCGGAATGATGATGCCGAGCGCACCGATGTCGGTGGCCTTCTGAATGTCGCCCGGCGTCGAGTCCGGCACGCGGATGAACGGCACCGCCGGCGCGTCGCGGCACGCCCAGATCATGCGCGCCACTTCTTGGTAAGTGAGCGGGCTGTGCTGCATCTCGATCCAGAGGAAATCGAAGCCGGACCGCGCCATCGCGCAATAGATGTCGGGATCCGGCGAGGTGACCGTGCCGCCGACGATCTGCTCGCCGCGCTGGAGCTTCACCTTCGCCGTGTTGTAGATGCGCGGGCTGCTCTGTTGCGCGGCCGAAGTTGCCCCCAACGCCAGCGCGGCCAGCGCGGCGCCCACCAAGCCGAAGTGCGTCATGATCAAAACCTCGTGCCGTCGGCCGTGATGACGCCGAGCGCGTAGCCGCCGTCGCTGCCGTCACGCGTCGGCGCGGCGATCAGCGTGATCTTGTCGCCCACCTTCACCATGCCGTCGCGCCAGCCGCCGCGGTAGTAGTTATTCCGGCTATGGCCTTCGAACTCGACGTCGCGCGTACCCTTCTCGTCGGTGATCTCGAGCACGATCTTCGTGTGCGGGTTCGCGGGCTCCCACTCCTTGACGATGCCGGAAACCCTATTGTCGCGAATCGTGAGGTCGAAGCGGATCGCCGAATGATGCGCGAACGACGCGGACGGCAGGATCAGCGCCCAGACCATCGCCAATACCGTTCTCATCGAATTCCCCCTAACAGGAGACCGCTCAACGGGTCTTACCTTGGTCCTGACGCAAGCGCTCCAGGTGCTCTTCCCAGGCCGGCTCGTTGCACTCGTACGGCAGCAGGCGCACGCCCGGCAAGAACTGCCATTTTTTCTCGGCCGCGATCGGTTGCGTGTAGAAATCGGGATCCGTCATGGTCATCTTCGCCGTGAGCACTTTCGTGCCGTCATCGTTCACGGTCATCGAGTACTCCTCGACGATCTTCGCATTCGCGCTGTGCGGATAGCGGTTCTGGTCGACGGCCTCCTTGAGATGCGTCGTCTCGACGATGAGCTTGTCGCCCTCCCACCGGCCGTGCGAGTAACCGTTGCGGTCCGGGAAGAGGTCCTCTTCCTTCGCCGGCTCGCCCAAGTAGATGCGGCGGATCTCGGCGTGCGCCTCGAAGACGACGATGATGATGTCGTCGTGCTGCACGATCTCCATCGGATAGCCGCCGGAACCGAGCATCGAGCCCGGCATGCCGGTGCCGAGGCAATGTCCGCCAGGTGTGTCGCCGCGCGGGTCGACGAGCGCGTGGTACGCGTCGACCTTGGCCTTCGCCTGAGGCCTAAGGGGCAGCGGCGCCTGTGCGGCGCCCCGCTGCGGAGGGGCGGCGTCCGGCCCCCGGTACGTCCCCCACACGCCCGTGAAGTCGGGCCGCTCGGCCGCGAGCGCCGAGCCCGCGATGCAAAGGCCGACCAGCGCTGCGCCGACGCGGCTCGTGGAGTTCGATCGGAACATGAAAGCTCCTGACGGTTTTTCGATCGAGCATAGGGGCGCGCCGCTCGGAGCGTCAACGGCTGCGACATTTCTTGACCGAAACAAGCCCTTCCGAGCGCGACGGGGTCGCCGACACCTCGCGCCGACGTGTCAAGAGCTGCCAGCAGGCGGGACGTCGGCGTGCGCGCGGATCACGGACAGGAACCGTTCGCCATAGCGCTCGAGCTTAGCCTGCCCCACTCCGCCAATCGCGAGCAGCGCGGCGGCATCGGCGGGCCGCTCGGCGGTCATTTGCTTCAGCGTCGCGTCGTGGAAGATCACGTACGGCGGCACGTCGTGCTCGACGGCCAGCTGGCGGCGGCACTCGCGCAGCGCCTGCCACAGGGGCTCGTCCTGCGGCGCCACCTCGGCCGGCGGCGCGGTGCGCGTCTTGCGCGCGGCCGGCGTTTTCGGGTCCTCGCGCACACGCAGCGTGGTCTCGCCGCGCAGTAGCGCGCGGCTCGCTTCCGTCAGCGCCAGCGCGCCGTAGCCTTCGTGATCGACGCGGACGTAGCCGTGCACGAGCAGTTGCCGAAGCAGCGATCGCCACGTCGTCGCGGGCACATCTTTGCCGATGCCGAACACCGAGAGCCGCTCGTGTCGATGCCGCGCCACCTTCTCCGTCGCCTCGCCGCGCAGCACGTCGATGACGTGCGCCGCGCCGAACGTCTGGCCCGTGCGGTAGACGGCGGACAAGAGCTTGCGCGCGGCCTCGGTGCCGTCCCACGTCGCGGGCGGGCTCGAGCAGTTGTCGCAGTTGCCGCACGCGTCCGTGCGCGTTTCGCCGAAGTATTCAAGCAGCGGGCGGCGGCGGCACTCCGTCACCTCGCACCAGCCGAGCAGCGCGTCGAGCTTGGCGTGTTCGCGCCGTTTGTGCTGCTCGTCGGCCTCGGACGCCGCGACGAACTGCCGCAGCTGCACGACGTCCTGAAGCCCGTACACCATCCACGCGTCGGCAGGCTCGCCGTCGCGGCCGGCGCGGCCCGTCTCCTGATAATAGGCCTCGAGACTCTTCGGCAGATCGAGGTGCGCGACGAAGCGCACGTCGGGCTTGTCGATGCCCATGCCGAACGCGATCGTGGCGACGACTACAACCGAATCCTCGACGAGGAAGTGGCGCTGATGCGCCGCGCGCGTCTCGGCCGGCAAACCGGCGTGATACGGCACCGCCTCGAAGCCCTGCACCGTGAGCCACTCGGCCGTGCTCTCCGTCTTGTCGCGCGAGAGGCAATAGACGATGCCGGGCTCGCCGCGATGCCCGCGCAGGAACTCGAGCAGCTGGCGCCGTGCATCGGTCTTCGCCTGCACGGTGTAGCGGATGTTCGGCCGGTCGAAGCTCTCGACGAACACGCTGGGGCTGTCGAGCTCGAGTCGCGCGACGATCTCCTCGCGCGTCGGCGGCGTGGCCGTCGCCGTGAGCGCCATGCGCGGCACGCCGGGCAACCATTCTTTGAGCGCGTTCAGGCCGAGGTACTCGGCGCGGAAGTCGTGGCCCCACTGCGACACGCAGTGCGCCTCGTCGATCGCGACGATCGACACCGAGACGTCGTACAGCAGCTCGCGCGTCTCGTCCTGCAACAGTCGCTCCGGCGCGAGATACAAGAGGTCGAGCACGCCGGCCCGCAGCGCCGCGATCACCTCGTCGCGCTCCCTGCGCGTCTGCGTCGAGTTCAGGAACGCCGCCTCGACGCCGGCCTCGCGCAGCGCGCCGACTTGATCCTCCATGAGCGCGATCAGCGGCGACACGACGAGGCCCACGCCCGGGCGCACGATGGCCGGAATCTGATAGCAGAGCGACTTGCCGCCGCCGGTGGGCATCAGGACGAGCGCATCGCGGCCGTCGAGCGCGGCTGCGATGATGGCTTCCTGCCGGCCGCGGAACTCGGCATAGCCGAAGACTTCGCGCAGCGCACGACGAGCGCGTTCCATGAGCTCTGACGGCATTAGATGGCATCGAGACAAGCGTGCGGCGATGATCGCACAGGCTGATGCTGGAGCGCAGACATGAAACCCGGCG
The DNA here is from genome assembly GCA_037445815.1 of Rhodospirillaceae bacterium. Taxonomy (GTDB): domain Bacteria; phylum Pseudomonadota; class Gammaproteobacteria; order Steroidobacterales; family Rariloculaceae; genus FEN-1219. The sequence goes on along the minus strand of JBBIJV010000041.1, from coordinate 4,654 downwards.
GAAGTTCCAGTAAGCTGCGCGTCGCGAAGAAAGTCGCTTTCGACGCCCCGCCCCACCCTAAAGCCAGCAAACCGTTCCCGAACGCTTCGACGCATTGATGACCGCCCTCCGCTCGCCTCTCGTCGCTTGTCTCTGCGTCCCGCTCGCGCTCGCGTGCCCCTGGCTCGCGGCGAGGCCTGCCAACCCGCAGGAGGGCACGCGTGCGAGCTCGTTTGAGCTCGGCGGAAGCCAGCGAACGCGCTACGAAGTGCTCGATCCGCAGTTCCGCTCGGGGTTGAGCGGCAGCGATCAGGCGCTCGCACTGCAGACGCGGGTGACTTTCGACTGGCGGCGCGGCCGCGTGCAGGTGTTCGGCGAAATCATGGATTCGCGCACCGAGCTCAGCGACTCCGGCTCTTTCGCGGGCATCACGACGGTGAATGCGCTCGAGCCGATCCAGGCCTATGTCGCCTGGCGCAGCGCGGCCGGCACGCTGCGCGTCGGGCGTATCACGCAGGATTTCGGCAAGCGCCGGCTGTTCGCTCGCAATCGCTATCGCAACACCGTCTCGACGTTTACCGGCGCGGATTGGTCGTGGAGCGGCGAAAACGGCCGCAGCGCGCGGGCGTTCTATTGGATACCGATGCTCGCGCGGCCGGCGGACTTCGCGAGCGTGCTCGACAACGAGCAACAGATCGACCGCGGCACGCGGCACTCCTCGATCAAGGGCTTCTTCTACGAGTTTCCCCCATTCGCGGACGGCCGTCGGCTCGAAACCTATGTTTTCGATTACGTGCTCGATCCACCGCAGTCTCCGGCCACCGCCGTGAACCACATATCCGTCGGCGCGCGTGCCTATCGCACGCCGCAGGCCGGCCAATGGAACTACGAGGCGGAGGCGATCGTCCAGCGCGGCGAGTCCGGGGGCGTCGCCGGCGGCGTCACGCGCAGCGACCTCGACCATCGCGCCTCGTTCCTGCATCTCGAGATTGGCTACCGGTTCGACGTGAAGTGGACACCGAACCTGCTGGTGCAGTACGACCGCGCGACCGGCGACCAAGACCCCACGGACGCACGCGTCGAACGGTTCGACACGCTGTTCGGCGCGCGGCGCTTCGACTTCGGCCCAACGGGCATCTACGGCATCGCAGCCCGTAGCAACGTAGAGTCGCCTGGCGTGCGACTCACGTTTCAGCCTGCGCCGCGCTGGCAAGGCATGCTGTCCTACCGCTCGCTGAAGCTCGAGGCCGCGCGCGACGCGTGGGTAGGCGCCGGTTGGCGCGACGTATCCGGCGCGGCCGGCCGGTCGATCGGCCGGCAGCTCGAAGGGAGCTTTACGTGGGAGGCACTCCCGGATCGTCTCGCAATCGAGACCGGCTTCGCACACGTCTGGTCCGGCCGGTTCGCCGAACAGATCGCCGGGGCGGCATTCCGCGGGGACCCGCAGTATTTCTACTCCGCCGTAACGTTGAGCTTCTGAGCTCCCCGGAGCTCTCGTATAGTGGCGCTGACGGGCGGGGGCTTGCTGCGATGCGCGTATTGGTTGCCGAAGACGAAAGCCGAATGGCCGAACAATCGCGCCGCGGGCTCGAACGCGCGGACGAACGACTCGACGACCTTCGCGTAACCGCTTCTGAAGCGCGCGAAACCGGCTTCGGCGTGCGCTCCGGCAGAGCGCTCGTGCCTGCGCAAGAACCACACCGACAGAATCGGCCTGGAGGCCGCGAGCCCGAGGTACGCCCCGTGAGCGGTGTTCGTTCAGTCATCGTGCTTGCCCTTTCGCTCGCGGCGGGCGCCGCGTCGGCCGACGAAGGCATGTGGACCTTCGACAACTTCCCGCGTGCGCTCGTCAAGCAGCGCTACGGCGTCCAGATCGACCAGGCCTGGCTCGACCGCGTGCGGCTCGCCACCGTGCGGCTGTCGAACTGCACGGCGTCGTTCGTGTCCCCGGACGGGCTGATCCTCACGAATCACCATTGCGCCACAGCGTGCCTCGCGGAGAGCTCGACCCGCGAGACGAGCCTCCTCGACACGGGCTTCGTCGCGCGCAGCCGCGACGACGAGCTCGTCTGCTCCACGCAGGTCGCCGACGTGCTCGAGCGGATGGAGAACGTGACGGCCAAGGTGCAGGACGCGATTCGGGGACTCTCGGAGCGCGACGCCAACGAGCGCCGCCGACAAACGCTGACCGAGCTCGAAAGCGCCTGCGAAACGGCTTCACAAGAAGCCAGTAACCCACTGAAATGTGAAGCTGTAACGCTCTACGACGGCGGCCAGTACTGGCTCTATCAGTATCGACGCTACGACGACGTTCGGCTCGCCTTCGCGCCCGAGGACGAGATCGCGGCGTTCGGCGGCGACCCCGACAATTTTCAGTTCCCGCGCTGGTGCCTCGACTTCGCATTGCTGCGCGCGTACCAGAACGGCGCGCCCGCCTCGACGCCGGGTCACCTGACGATCGACTTCGACGGCCCGGCCGCGGGCGAGCCCGTCTTCGTGTCAGGACACCCGGGCTCGACGGATCGGCAGCTCACCGTCGCCGAGCTCGAATCGTTGCGCAACGACGTGCTGCCGCCGACGCTGCTGCGGGGCTCGGAGCTTCGCGGCCGCTACATTCAGTTCGCGAAGACGGGACCCGAGGCGAGCCGTATCGTGCAGGACGCGCTGTTCGGCCTCGAGAACACGATCAAGGTGCGGCGCAAGCAGCTCGACGCCCTGCTCGACGACGCCCTGCTCGCCTCGAAGCGCGACGCTGAGGCGGAGCTGCGGGCGCGCCTCGGCCGCAACCGCGCATTGGCCGCGGAGATCGGCGACCCGTGGCAGCGCATCGCGGACGCGCAGGCCGAGGAGGCCAAGCGTTGGCTGCCGTACGAATTCATCGAAAGCGGCGCGGGCTTCAACAGCCGGCTCGTGCGCTATGCTCGCACGCTCGTGCGCGCCGCGGCCGAGCGGCCGAAGCCGAACTCGGAACGCTTCCGCGAGTACACCGACGCCGCGCTGCCGCGCCTCGAGCAGCAGCTTTCGGCGCCCGTACCGATCTATCCCGAGCTCGAGCGCCTGACGCTGTCGTTCTCGCTCGAGCGCATGCGGGAATGGCTCGGCCCCGATGCGCCGATCGTGCGGCGGCTGCTCGCGTCGGAGTCGCCCGACGCGCTCGCGGCACGGCTCATCGGCGGCTCGACGCTCGCCGACGCGCAAGTGCGCATGCGGCTCTGGAACGGCGGCCAGGCGGCCATCGACTCATCGGACGACGCGCTGATCGACCTCGCGCGCGAGCTCGAGCCAACCGCGCGCGAGCTCCGCAAGTGGCACGAGGACAACGTCGAGGCCGTCGTCGAGGCGGCGCACGAGGACATCGCACGCGCACGCTTCGCGATCTACGGCACGGGCGTCTATCCCGACGCCACGTTCACGCTCAGGCTCAACTTCGGCAGCGTGCAGGGCTGGGTCGAGAACGGCACGCGCGTCGAGCCGTTCACTCGCCTCGAGCGCCTCTTCGAGCGCGCGACGGGTCAGCCGCCGTTCGTGATCCCAGAGAGCTGGCAGGCCGCGCGCGCAGCGCTCGATCTCGCGACGCCGTTCAACTTATCGACGAACAGCGACATCGTCGGCGGCAACTCTGGCAGCCCGCTCGTCGACGCCGACGGTCGCATCGTCGGGCTCATGTTCGACGGCAACATCCACTCGATCTCGGGCGCTTATTGGTTCGACACAGAGTTGAACCGCGCCGTGGCCGTGCACCCGGCGATCATCCGCGAAGCGCTGACGAAGGTTTACCACGCGGACGCGCTCGCCGCGGAGCTCGGCATCGGGGACTGAAGCGTGCGCGCGACGGCGGCGGCGCCGCGGACGCGTGCGCCGCTCGCGTCTGCAGAGACCTTCAGTCGACGAGCGCCTGCATCACGGCGTTCTCGAAGTCCGTCAGGAACGTTCGGTTCGACGTCTGCGCGAGCAGGATGCCGACCAGGTTCTCTTTCGGGTCGACCCAGAAGTGCGTGCCGTAGACGCCGCTCCAGCCGAACGACCCCTCGCTGAGCCACGTCCTGCGCGCCGCCGAGTCCGTGACGACGCGCACGCCGAGTCCGTACCCTTCGCCGGCCGGCCGGCCCGGCAGCGTCGACGGGATGAACTCCGAGCTCATGAGCTCCACAGTGCGCGGGCTCAGGATCCGCACACCGTTCAGCTCGCCGCCGTTCGCGAGCATCATGGCGAACTGCGCGTACGTCTCGGCCGTCGTCATGATCCCGCCGCCGCCCCCGTGGTACTTCTCGCCCGACATCGAATCGGGGTTTTCGCTCGCCAGGAGCCGGCCGTCGCGGCGTTGATAGACGGTCGCGAGCCGCGAGCGCTGTTCGGCGCTCGGCCAGAACGTTACGTCACGCATGCCGAGCGGCCCGAACAGCCGCTCGGCGAGAAAGGCGCTGTACTCCTGCCCCGATGCGATCTCGACGATGCGGGCCAGCGCATCGAAGCCGGCCACGGCGCTATACGCCCAGCGCGTTCCGGGCTGGAACTCGAGCGGCGTCGCGCCGAGCTCCTCGACCCACTTCAGTCCCAGGTCGTGGCGCTTGTTGAACGCGGCGTTCCCGGCGGAGTTGCCGATCGGCCCGCTCATGAGCCCCGACGTGTGCGTCAGGAGATCGAGCACCGTGATCTCGCGCTCCGTCAGGTCGTG
>JBBIJV010000040.1:0-21452 GCA_037445815.1 Rhodospirillaceae bacterium | reverse complement strand
TCACCTTCTCCCACGACCGCACCGCGAGCTTGAACTGGCGGCGCTCGCTGTCGATCGTGCCGAGCAGCGCGTGCGCGTCGGCGAGGCCGGGATCGAGCGACACCGCCTGGTCGACGAGCGGGCGCGACACCGAGAGCGTGGCGCCCATCTTTTCCGCGAGCTCCTCGAACTGGCCGAGGTTCTCCTTCTCGCCGACTCCGCGGCGACGGATCAGCGCGGCGACGTAGCGCCCTTGCTGCTTCGCCGCGGGCGCGACGCCGGGAACACGGCGGCCGTCGGGCAGAGCTACGCTCGCCGCGTCGCCGATGACGAACACGCTGTCGCTCACCGACAAGTCCGGCCGCACGACCACGCGGCCCGCGCGGTCGGCCGGCGCCGCGAGCCAGCGCGCGGCCGGCGACGCCGCGACGCCCGCGGCCCAGATCACGGTTGCCGTCTCGAGCCGTTCCGTGCCGATCCAAACACCGTCCGCGTCACAAGCCGTCACGGCCGCATTCAAACGTACTTCGACGCCTAGCTTCCGCAACGAGCGCAGCGCGTAGTCGGACTGCGCTTCCTTGAACGCCGCGAGCACGCGAGGTCCCGCTTCGAGCAGCACGATCTTCGCGCTGCGCGGATCGATGCGCCTGAAGTCGGCCGCGAGCGTGAAGCGCGCGAGCTCGGCGATCGTGCCGGCGAGCTCGACGCCCGTCGGCCCGGCCCCGACGATGACGAAACGGAGCAACCGCTCGCGCCGCGCCGCGTCGGGCTCCATCTCCGCCGCCTCGAACGCGAGCAGGATGCGGCGGCGAATCTTCGTCGCGTCGTCGATCGTCTTCAGGCCCGGTGCGATCGAGCGCCACGCATCGTTGCCGAAATACGAGTGCGTGGAGCCGGTCGCGACGACGAGGTAGTCGTACGTGAGCGTGCGAGGTCCGACATCGACGATGTGGCGCGCGGTGTCTACGGCGGTTACTTCGCCGAGCAGCACGGTGGCATTGCGTTGCCGGCGGAGGATGGAGCGAATCGGCCAGGCGATGTCGGACGGCGGTAGGCCCGCCGTTGCAACCTGGTAGAGCAGCGGCTGAAACAAGTGATAGTTGTGCCGGTCGACGATCGTGACATCTGCGTTCAGGCGTGAGAGCCCTTGTGCGGCGAACAAGCCGCCGAAGCCGGCGCCGACGATGACGACGTGTGGACGGGTCATATCGATGGCTACGCCGCGCGCCGTAGCTCGAGGGCGTGCGCGTTGCAACGTGGTTCTGCAAAGCGACTATAAGGCACCACGGTTGCTCGGGGCATTCCGGGGGACGCGCCCATCTTCGTCGACTTGAGAAAACAATTCTCAACCTGCGAAAGCATGCTCCGCCTCTTGGCCGGACGGCGTGACGGGCCCGTGGCATGTGTCTTGCACCGTATGGCCCTCGCCGCCGTCTATGCGGCAGACGCCGTTACTCAACATGGAAGAATGAGGTACCCGTCATGACGATGAAGAAACTCGCATTTGCTACGCTGGTCGCGCTCGGCATGAGCACGGTTGCGGCCGCCCAACAATCGCAACAGTCCGGTCAGCGGCCGGGGCAACCGCCCAGCACGCAACCCGCGCCGCGCGGGGGCGACCGCACCGAGCAGGCACCGTTCGATAGCGTCGACCAAAACGCCGATGGGCGGCTGAGCCGCGCAGAGGCCAACCAGCTCGAAGGCTTCGATTTCTCGCGCGCGGACACCAATAACGATGCGTCGCTCAGCAGGCAGGAGTACCAGACGGCGATCACGACGTCGACGCAGCGCGGCGGCGGTGCGTCGGCGCGCAGCGGAGCGCAGGACCGCGACAACGATCGTGGCAATGACCGCGGCCGGGACCACGATCGCGACGAACGGCAGTCCCAGGTTACGTTCGACACTGCGGACAAGAACAAGGACGGCGAGATTTCGCGCGACGAAGCGCGCGACGTGGAGGGGCTGAACTTCACGGCCGCCGATTCGGACAACGATCAGTCGCTGAGCCGCCGAGAGTTCCAGGTCGCGATGGCGGGCAGGCAGCCGCGAGGCTGATCTAACGAACACGCATGCGAGGTCCATGGCCTCGCGCGCTCGGTCCATCGAGGTGCTCGACTGAAGCCGCGCGTGGCCGCGGCTTCAGTGCGAGTGCAAAGCGGCGTCGGGGTCGCCGCCGAAGCGGCGCAGGTAATCGTCGTAGCCCGGGATGCGCGGCGCCGTGGCCGCAACGGCGACGAGCGCGCGCACGGCCGGCTGCGAGTCGAGAGCTTCGGCATACGAGCCGAGGTGTTTCGGGAGCTCGACGCCGTACGTGCGGAACCGCGCCAGCACCGGGAAGTACATGGCGTCGGCGATCGTGAAGGAGCCAAACAGGAAGGGCCCGCCCGACGCCTCGAGCTTCTCGCCCCAAATCTCGAACACGCGCTCGACATCGGCACGCGCGGCGGCGCTCGGCGTGAATGACGGCACCCGGCCGAACAGGTGGCTCGACAGCTCGTTGCGCATCGCCGTGAAGCCGCTGAGCATCTCGCAGCAGATCGCGCGCGCGGTCGCTCGCTCGAGCGGGTCGGCGGGCCAAAGCTTCGCGCTCGGAAACGCGTCGGCCGCGTACTCGCAGATCGCGAGCGACTCGTGGATCGGCGTGCCGTCGACGCGCAGCACGGGGAAGAGGCCGCGTACGCTGCCCAGGGCGCGGCGCTGCGCGAGCGACGTCGTCTCGCCTTGCCGTGCCATGTGGGGCAGCTCCACCGTCTCCGTCTCGTACGGTACGCCGGTGTGATAGAGAGCGAGCCACGGGCGCATCGACCACGACGAGTAGCGCAGGCTCAGGACGGTCAACTTCAGTTTCGACATGGGATTAGGCGGGGCGGTCAGCCGGCGTCATAGATCGTCCAGGCGCCGATGAGCATGAAGCCGGCGCCGGCGGCATAGGACAGATACCGCGGATTGACGTACTGTGATACGGCAGCGCCGGCCGCGACGCCGATGGCCGAGGTCAGCACGAGCGCCACGGACGCCGCGGCGAATATCGTCCACAAGCTTGCCGCGCTCTTCGAGGCGAATAGCACGGTCGCGAGCTGCGTTTTGTCGCCTAGCTCGGCGAGGAACACGGTGCCGAACACCGTCGCGAACATCTTCCAGTCCATGGCTCAACCCTAACCTTGCTCCAACAAGCGGCGCAGGTCGGCGACGGCCGAGTGCGCGCGCGATAAATAAGACGCCAGCACGAGCGAGTGATTCGGAAACATACCGAAGCCCTGGCCGTTCAAGATCATCGGGCTCCTGATCGGGCGCAGGCCTTCCTCGAGCTCGCGAATGACCTGCCGCAAGCTCACGACGGCGTTCTTGTCCTCGAGCGTGCGCTCGAAGTCGAACTGCGCCGCGCGCAGGAACATCAGGAGCGCCCAGGCCGTGCCGCGCGCCTCGTAGAACACCTCGTCGATCTCGAGCCACGGCGTCTTCACGATGACGTCGCCGTCTACCTCGCGCGTCGCGGCGCCGGCCGGCGCGCCGCCGAGATCCGTATTCACTCGGACTTGGCCTACGCTCGCCGACAATCTCTGCGACAGGCTGCCGAGCCGCAGCTCGACGACGGCGAGCCATTCGCGCAGGTTGTCGGCGCGCGCGTAGAACTGTGCGTTGCCGGGGTCGGCATCCGTCAGCCGCGCCTCGAACCGCCGCAGCGCTTCGACGGCGTCCTCGTAGCGGGCTTCGGCGGCCGGAAAGAGCCACGACTCGCTGTCCGTGTTCAGCGCCGGCTCGGCGACCGCGAGATCCTCGTCCTCGATCGATTGCGATTGCGAGCGCGAGTGATAGTTGCGCAGCACGCGCGCGAGGTCGCGGCATTGCGTCAGCACGCCGAATTCGAAGCTCGGCATATTGTCGAGCCAGACGCCGGGCGGCATGACGTCGTTGCTCAAGTAGCCGCCGGGCTTCTCGAGCAGCCATTCGACTACGTCGATCAGCGTGTGCACCGTCGAATAGCCGACGACGGTGGGCTCGCCGGACGGCGTTTCGGCGACGACCCAGAGCGGCGTCGGCTCGCGCGACCAGTAGAAGCTCACGCCCCACGCGAGCGCGAGCACAGCGACGGCGGCCATCCACGGCCAGCGGCGGCGCCCTCGCGTTTTGCTCGACACCGAGGCATCGCTCGAAATGTCGGCATCGCCCGGCGGCGCCGGCGTCGGCTCGACGGCCGGCCCGGGCTCCGCGGGCGCTTTCGCGCCTCGGCGAAGCCAGGCGGGCAGGCCGAGCTTCATGGGCGGGCTAAGCCGCCTGCTTGCCGGCGGCAAGCTGGCGCAGCACGTAATGCAGGATGCCGCCGTGGATGAAGTACTCCTGCTCCTTCGGCGTATCGATGCGGACGACGGCTTGGAACGTCTTCTTGTGCCCGCCGGCGTCCGTCGCCGTGACCGTGGCCTCCTTTGCGCGCTCGAGACCGGCCAGGCCCTGGATGTCGAACGTCTCCTTGCCCGTGAGCCCCAAGCTCATCGCCGTATCGCCGGCGTAGAACTGGAGCGGCACGACGCCCATGCCGATCAAGTTCGAGCGATGGATGCGCTCGTAGCTCTCGGCGATCACGGCCTTGACGCCGAGCAGCGCGGTGCCTTTCGCTGCCCAGTCGCGCGACGAGCCGGCGCCGTATTCTTGGCCGGCCATTATGATCAGCGGCGTCTTTTCTGCTTGATACCTCATCGCCGCGTCGTAGATCGACATCTGCTCGCCGCTCGGAATGTGGACTGTGACGCCGCCCTCGGTGCCCGGCACGAGCAAGTTCTTCAAGCGGATGTTCGCGAACGTGCCGCGCATCATGACCTCGTGATTGCCGCGGCGCGAGCCGTAGGAGTTGAAGTCCTTCCGCGCGACGCCGAGGCTCTCGAGGTACTTGGCCGCGGGGCTGCCCGGCGCGATGTTGCCGGCCGGCGAAATGTGGTCCGTCGTCACGGAGTCGCCGAGCATCGCGAGCACGCGCGCTCCGACGATGTTCTGCGGTGTACCGGTCCGAAGCGTCATGCCTTCGAAGTAGGGCGGATTCTTCACGTACGTGGACTTGTCGTCCCAGGTGAAATTCTGGCCACTCGGCGTCGCGACGGATTTCCAATTCTCGTCGCCCTCGAACACGCTTGCGTAGCTCGCCTTGAACTGCTTCGACGTGACGTGCTTGCGGATCAGGTCATGGATCTCCTGCGTCGACGGCCAGACGTCGCGGAGATAGACGGGCTCGCCGTCCTTGCCGGTACCGAGCGGGTCGTTGTAGAGATCGACCTTCATGTTGCCGGCGATCGCATACGCCACCACGAGCGGCGGCGACGCCAGGAAGTTCATCTTCACCTGCGGGTGAATGCGGCCCTCGAAGTTGCGGTTACCGGAGAGAACGGAGCAGGCGACGATATCGTTTTTTTGAATGGCGGCCGCGATCTCTTCCGGCAGCGGACCGGAATTACCTATACAGTTCGATACGAGGACTGTAGCAGCAACGAAAGTATTTAGGTCATCAACGGCGATGTCATAAACGCGGTGGAGGCCTGCTTCGCGACGATCGATAACCGCGAGCGCGAAAGTAGGAGCATCGAGCGCCTCTTTATCAACGCAGTAGCTCTTTGGCTCGTCGAGGGAATCGTCGCCGGTTGGGTCGTCGATCGCATCCTGCGTTGACTCGTTCATCGAGGTGGCGCTCGGTTGCGACGCAGCGAACCAAGAACGCGCGCCGATCTGCTCGAAGAACGCAGCGGGAGACGGGAAGCCGCACCGTTCTCCACGCAGCGGCCGGAAGCTCGTCTCGGGCGTTGGCAACCTTTCGAAGCGGTCGTGACCGCGGAGCAGCGAGTAATGCTCGAATACGGGGGTCTCGCGCTCTACGAGCTCGGCGGCGGCGCGCTCGCGAGCCGCTGCGAACGACAGCTCGGCGTTGGCGGCATGAGCTTCCGCGAGTCTATCCGCCATCCAGCGGCGCTGCCTTGAAATTCCGTCGATCATGCGCCAGTACGCCGCAGCGGCGCTCGCGCGCAGCGACTTGTCTATGCAATAGCGGTAGCCGACACGCTCGATGAACGAGAGACCGTGGGTGAGCTGCAGCCGCACTTCGACGCGCGGGACACCGTCACGCGCCGCGGGATACGAAGAAGCGGATCGACGAACGCTGTACTCGGCGACCGTGGCGTCTTTCACGCGAACGCCGCAGCGATCGAGCAGCGCAATCACGTCGTGCATTTGCTGGTTTAGCTCGTCTACGTGTTCCGGCTTTGCGGTCTGCGACAAGGCCGGATGGCTCAGGGAGGCTCCGTCGGCCCCCTTGGTCTTGTCGTATGCGTGAAGCGCCGGCGCGTGCCCGTCTGCGCCGAACAGTCCGCCCAAGAACTCGCGTACGACGGCGACTGGACAGTCGTGCTCGAGCACGAACGCCGGCAGGGTGGCCGGCTGGTCGATTCGGCGGCCGACGCGAACGTCGCGCAAGGCGACGATTGCGTCAGTGAGCTCTTGGGGCAGGGCGATCGACCATTTGCGCTCGTCGTAGCGCGTGCCGGCTGGACGTTTGCCTGTCAGCAATTCGATATCGTCGAGGAGGGCCTGTCGGTCGAGGGCTTGGCCGACGTTCATGCGGCCCTGGCCGTGCGTGCTGATGGAACCGTCGCAGATCAAGTGCCCGACGAGCCGAGCGAAGGCCAGCGTACGGGCCCGCTCGTGCGCGGTGTCCATCGACAACGTGAACCGGCCGGCCGACAGGGTGTACCCGGCTTCGTCGTCGCCGACGTCGTCGAGCGGCGCGTCGAGCCCCACGAGCACGCGATCCTTGCCGAGCACCAGCCGATCGGCGCGCACCCACTGTCCGTCGGCGCGCATGACCTTGTGATCGGGCGTACACACGAGGCGCCGCCCGTCTTGCAGCACGAGGGTGACGCAATGCTTCTCGCCTTGTGGAATCAGCTCGCGCTGGTTTGCCATTGCCAGCGTTTTGTCCGCCGTCGGCCCGAACACCCGCACGCCGCCGGCATTGGGGAGCCGCTCGATGCGCCGCGCCGTGCCGTTTGCGAGGAGCACGGGCGTGCCCTCGACCACGCAGGTCGTGCAGCCGTAGCCGACGAGGTTGAACCCGAGCGCGGCGAGATCGTCGTCGAGCTCGCACGCGGCGAGATAGTCGCTGACGACTTTGGAGCCGGGCGCGAGGCTCGTCTTGACCCAAGGCTTGCGCGTGAGACCCTTGGCCGCGGCGTTCCTCGCGAGCAAGCCTGCGCCGACCATCACGGCCGGGTTCGACGTGTTCGTGCAGCTCGTGATCGCGGCGATGACGACGGCGCCGTCCTCGAGCTCGAATCGGTTCTTGCCGGCCGTGACGGGCACCTTCGTGCCTTTGCCAGCCGTCTTGAGGAGCTCCGTGGCTTTACCGGCCGCGCTCTTCAGCGCGATGCGATCCTGCGGGCGCTTCGGCCCCGCGATGCTCGGCTCGACGGCGCCCATGTCGAGCGTCAGCACGTCGCTGTAGCGCGCGACTTTCCCGCCGCGCCAGAGACCCTGGGTCTTCGCGTACGCCTCGACGAGCGCGATCTGCTCCGGCGAGCGTCCCGAGAGCTCGAGGTAACGCAGCGTCTCGGCGTCGATCGGAAAGACGGCGCACGTGCAGCCGAACTCCGGGGACATGTTGCCTATCGTCGCGCGGTCGGCGAGCGGCAGGTTGTCGAGCCCGTCGCCGAAGAACTCGACGAACTTGCCGACGACGCCGCGCTTGCGCAGCATCTCCGTCACCGTCAGCACGAGGTCCGTCGCCGTCGCGCCTTCAGCGAGCTTGCCCTTGAGCTCGAAGCCGACGACTTGCGGAATCAGCATCGTTATCGGTTGGCCGAGCATCGCGGCCTCCGCCTCGATGCCGCCGACGCCCCAGCCCAAGATGCCGAGCCCGTTGATCATCGTCGTGTGCGAGTCCGTGCCGACGAGCGTGTCGGGGTAGGCGAAGCGCTCGTTGCCGACCTGCTTCTCGAAGACGACGCGGCTCAGATACTCGAGGTTCACCTGGTGCACGATGCCCGTGTTCGGCGGCACGACCTTGAAGTTGCGGAACGCGTTCTGCCCCCAGCGCAAGAAAGCGTAGCGCTCCTGGTTGCGCTCGAACTCGATCGCCGTGTTCTTCGCGAGCGCGTCGGGCGTGCCGAAATGGTCCACTTGCACGGAGTGGTCGATGACGAGCTCGGCCGGCGAGAGCGGGTTGATCATGTCTGCCTTGCCGCCGAGCTTGACGACGGCGTCGCGCATCGCGGCCAGATCGACGACGGCCGGCACGCCCGTGAAGTCCTGGAGCACGACGCGCGCCGGCGTGAACGAGATCTCGCGGTCCGGTTCGGCTTTCGGGTCCCAGTTCGCGAGCGCCGTGATGTCGCCGGCCGTGATGTTCGCGCCGTCCTCGAAGCGCAAGAGGTTCTCGAGCAGGATCTTCAGCGTGTACGGCAGCGTTTCCACCGCGCCTTTGACGGCGTCGAGGCGGTAGATCTGGTAATTCGCAGAGCGGACGGCGAGCGGCTTGCGGGCGCCGAAACTGTCGATCATTGGAACCTCTGAAAGGGAGTCGAAGGGCCGCAAAGATTATAAGCGGTAAAGCGCCCGGGGCGTGGGCTGGCCCGCGGCGCGCAGTTCCGGCGAAGCCGCGCCCGCGGCGTCGATCGTGGCGCCGCCCAAGCAGCGATCGCCATCGTAGAGAACGACGAACTGACCCGGCGTCGGCGTGCGTTGCGGCTCGTCGAACAGCGCCTCGAGCGTATCCGCGCCCGTGCGAATCACCGTGCAAGCCTGATCGGGCTGCCGATAGCGAATCTTCGCTTGGCAACGCAAAGGCTCGTGCCGCTCCCAGGCGCGCGGCGGCGGACCGATCCAGCGCACGCCCGACGCGACGAGCGAGCGCGCGAGCAACCAAGGGTGCTCGTGGCCTTGGACGACGACGAGCTCGTTGCGCTCGCTGAGCTTCGCAGCGACGTACCAGGCGCTCTCGGGGCGATCCGCCGCGCCCCCGAGCCCGAGCCCATGGCGCTGCCCGAGCGTGTAGAAGGCCAGGCCGCGGTGCCGGCCGCGCTCGATGCCGCGGTCGTCGCGAATGACGCCCGGGCTATCGGGCAGGTACTGACGCAGAAAGTCGGCGAACGGCCGTTCGCCGATGAAGCAGATGCCCGTGCTGTCCTTTTTTTCCGCGATCGAGAGCCCGGCCTTGCGCGCGATCTCGCGGACCTCGCTCTTCAGCAGGTTGCCGAGCGGCATCACGATGTCGGCGAGGTCTTCGGCGGCGACCGCGTGCAGGAAATAGCTCTGGTCCTTCGCCGCGTCGACGCCTTTCAATAGCAGCGGCACGCCGTCGACGACGTGCACGCGCGCGTAGTGGCCGGTGGCGATGCGCGCGGCGCCGAGCCGCCGCGCGTACTTGCGCATTACGCCGAACTTGATGTGGCGGTTGCAGAGGACGTCGGGGTTCGGGGTGCGCCCGTTACGGCACTCGGCGAGGAAGTCGGCGAACACCTGCTCGCGATACTCGCGCGCGAAGTTCACGCGATGCAGCGTGAGGCCGAGCTCGAGGCATACGCGGCGCGCGTCCTGGAACTCGCGCGCGTTGTCGCAATAGCCGTCGTCCTCCCAGTTGCTCATGTGCAGGCACTGCACGGCATGGCCCGCGTCGCGCAGGAGCAGCGCCGCGACGGCGGAGTCGACGCCGCCCGAGAGAGCGACGATGGTCAGGGGGTGCGCCTGCATGCCGGCATCTTAACAGCCGGCTCGCAGACGGCTCAGCAACTGCTCCTGCGTTGCTCTACCGCGGGCACCCCGCCCGCGTCAGCCGAAGGCCGGCTCGTCGAGATCGATGACCCGCGGCTCGAGATAGGTGAGGCAGTCGAGCGGGTGGCGCTGCCCGCGCAAGTAGTCGTCGATACAGCGCAGCACCATGGGGCTGCGGAGCTGATGCGAGCGGCGCTCGAGTTGCGCGCGCGACAGCCAGTGGACGGCGACGATGGCATCGTCGAGGGCCGCGTCGGCGGTGGGCTCCGCGTCGCCGCAGAAGGCGACGCGCAGATACGTGGTATCGGCGTCGTCGCTGCGCCAGAGATAGAAGCCGACGACGTGCTCGGGATCGAAGCGGTGCCCCGTCTCCTCGAGCGTCTCGCGCGTCACCGCCGCGAGCAGCGATTCCCCCTGCTCGAGATGCCCGGCAGGCTGATTCAAGACGAGATTGCCGCCCGCGCGCTCCTCGACCATGAGGAACTTGCCGCCGCGCTCGATGATGGCGGCGACCGTGACGTCGATGCCCCGCGTCATGGGCCTACTATATTTGTAGGCTGCGGACTTCGGGCTCGATTTCACAAGCGTTCCAGAGGGACTCGAACTTGCTCAAGTACATGCGCGCGACGGCCGGCGCGTAGGTGTCGGACATGCCGTGCCAGGTCTCCGACCGTGCGCGATAGACGAGCGCGTGCTCGTCGGCGATGAAAAAGGCTTCCGGGTGCTCCGCGAGGTCCGGCAGCACCCGGCGAAACTCGATATAGCTGTTCAAGCGCCGCCCCATCGCCACGAAGCGGCTCGCCGACATCACGACGCGCGTCGGCTCGAGGATCAGCACGCGGACGCGCGCGAACGTGCGCGCGAGGATGAACTTCTTCAGCGTCTCGAGGAAGTCGTCGTGGTCGTAGACGTCGGGCTCGAGATCGTGCGTCAAAATGGACAGCGTGCGGTTGGCGACGCCCGTCACCTGGATTACGGCCGTGCGGACCTCGGCACAGCTTGTCAGCACTTGGCGGACGCCGCGGGTCTTCGTTTGCTCTTGTGGTTGTGCCATGGCGGAGTCGGGGATCTGGCTTCGCAGTTTACTTAAGCGGCAACGGCCGGCTGTGCCGGCGGTCACGGTTTTTGCGTGCAAATCCGCTAGATGCGCCGCGCGAGGTCGGCGGCGAGGCCCGTATAAGAGGCCGGATCGAGGGCGAGCAGGCGGTCTCGTTCCGCCGCCGGAAGCGGCAGATCCGCGATGAACTTGCGCAGCCTGTCGCGGTCGACGGCGCGGCCCCGCGTCAAGTCCTTCAACTGCTCGTAGGCGTCGGGCAGGCCGTAGCGGCGCATGACGGTTTGAACGGCCTCGGCCAGCACCTCCCAGCGATCGGCCAGATCGGCCTCGATGACCGCGAGGTCGGCGTCGAGCTTGCGCAGGCCCTTGGCCGCTGCGTCCAGCGCGATCAAGGCGTGGCCGAGGGCGACGCCCGCGTTACGCAACACGGTCGAGTCCGTGAGGTCCCGTTGCCAGCGCGAGACCGGCAGCTTCGTAGCCAGGAACGTCAAGAGCTCGTTCGCCAAGCCTAAGTTGCCTTCCGCGTTCTCGAAGTCGATGGGGTTCACTTTGTGCGGCATCGTCGAGGAGCCGACCTCGCCGGCGACGGGCCGCGAACGGAAATACCCCAAGCTGATGTAGCTCCAGAAGTCGCGGCAGAGGTCGACGAGCACCGTGTTGAAGCGCGCCAGCGCCTGGCAGTACTCGGCGATCCAGTCGTGCGGCTCGATCTGCGTGGTGTAGCGCGTCGGGATCAAGTCGAGCGAGGCGATGAAGCGGTCCGTGATCGCGATCCAGTCGGCGTGGGGATACGCCGCCACGTGCGCATTGTGATTGCCGACGGCGCCGTTGAACTTGCCGTGGATCGCCACGGCCGCGAAGAGCTCCATCTGCCGCTGCAGGCGATAGACGAAGTTCGCGATCTCCTTGCCGAGCGTCGTCGGCGTGGCCGGTTGACCGTGCGTGCGCGCGAGCATCGGCACGGCGGCGTAGCGGTGGGCGAGCGCGCGCAAATCGGTCGTGAGCTCGCGCATGGCCGGCAGCAGCGCGCGCTGCCGGGCGTCGCGCAGCATCAGCGCGTACGACACGTTGTTGATGTCCTCGGACGTGCACGCGAAGTGGATGAACGATGCGAGATTGCGGGACGGCACGGCCACGCCTTCGAGCTTCTGCCTCAAGTAATACTCGACGGCCTTGACGTCGTGGTTCGTTTTCGCCTCGAGCGCCTTGATGCGCACGGCGTCGTCGACGCTGAATTCGTCGACGATCGAATTCAGCACGTCCTTGATCGGAGGCTCGAGAGACTCGAGCTCCGCGATGCTCGGCTCGTCGGCCAGGTGCTGCAGCCAGCGCACCTCGATCAGCGTGCGATAACGAAGCAGCGCGTATTCGGAGAGGTATTCGCGCAGCGGCGCCGCCTTGCGCGCGTAACGCCCGTCGAGCGGCGAAAGAGCGAGAAGCGAGGTTGCGTCCAAACGAGCCGCCGAAGCCTATACAAGCGTTTTCGGAGTGCGCATCATACACCGCGAGTCCGCCGCGTGCGGATTCAACGATCAGAGGAGCGTGCATGGCGGCCGATTTTCGTGTGGAGCGCGACAGCATGGGCGAGCTACAGGTGCCCGCGTGGGCTCTGTGGGGCGCGCAGACGCAGCGCGCGGTGAACAATTTTCCGATCAGCGGCCTGCGCATGCCGCCGGCGTTCGTTCGCGCGTTGGCGCTCGTCAAGTGGGCGGCGGCCCGCACGAATCGGGGCTTGGGGCTCCTGCCCGACAAGATCGCCGGCGCGATCGAGGCCGCCGCGCTCGAGATCGCGAACGGCATGCATGCGGATCAGTTTCCGATCGACGTGTTTCAAACGGGCTCCGGCACGAGCTCCAACATGAATGCCAACGAGGTCATCGCGCGGCTCGCGACGCAGGCGCTCGGCTCGCCCGTGCATCCCAACGATCACGTCAACATGAGCCAGAGCAGCAACGACTCGATTCCGTCGGCGATTCACATTGCCGCAGCCCTCGAGCTCAAGGGCAAGCTGCTGCCGGCGCTCGAGCATCTGGCCGCCACGATCGAAGCGAAAGCGCGCGAGGTCGCCGGCATCGTCAAGACGGGCCGGACGCATCTCATGGACGCGATGCCTGTGCGGCTCGATCAGGAGCTCGGCGGCTGGGCGGCGCAGGTGCGCGCCGACGTGAAGCGGCTGCAAGCCGTGATGCCGCGGCTCACGGGGCTCGCGCAGGGCGGCACGGCCGTCGGCACGGGCATCAACGCCCATCCGAGGTTCGGCGCCGAGTTCGCGGCGGCGCTCGCGAAGCAGACCGGCATCGACTTCCATCCCGCCGAAGATTATTTCGAGGCGCTGAGCTCGCAAGATACCGCCGTCGAGCTCTCCGGGCAGCTGAAGACGACGGCTGTGAGCTTGATGAAGATCGCGAACGATTTGCGCTGGATGAACAGCGGGCCTCTCGCGGGGCTCGCGGAAATTTCGCTGCCGGCCCTCCAGCCCGGCAGCAGCATCATGCCGGGCAAGGTGAATCCCGTCATTCCCGAAGCCGCCGCGATGGTGGCCGCGCAGGTAGTCGGCAACGACGCGACGATCACGGTCGCGGGGCAGTCGGGCAATTTTCAACTGAACGTCATGCTGCCCGTCGTCGCGCTGAACTTGCTTCAAAGCATCGAGCTGCTCGCGAACGCGTCGTCGGCGCTCGCGGACGCGGCCATCAAGGGCTTCACGGTGAACAAGCAGAAGCTCGACGACGCGCTCGATCGCAATCCGATTCTCGTGACGGCGCTAAATCCCGTGATCGGCTACGAGAAGGGCGCCGCGATCGCGAAACAGGCTTACAAGGAAGGCCGCGCGATCCGCGAGGTCGCCGCGGAGCAGACCAATCTCGAGCCGGAACGGCTCCGCGAGCTGCTCGACCCGCTCGAGCTCACGAAGGGTGGAATCAAAGGTTAAGACGCTCGACGTCATCCGCCGCCGGCTTGCGGCGCCGCGCCCGTCGATCGATCCGCGCGCGCGGCTGCTCGGCAACATCGAAGGTCCCGTATCGGCGCAGTTGCGCGAGATCCTCGATCGTCCGGCGCGGCCCGCGTCCGTGCTGCTCGCCTTGGTGGAGCGCGCGGACGGACCCACGGTGCTGTTCACCGAGCGCGCGGCGCATCTGAAGGAGCACGCCGGGCAGATCAGCTTGCCGGGCGGGGGAATCGCGGCGGGCGAGACGCCGGCCGAGGCCGCCTTGCGCGAGGCGTACGAGGAGGTCGGACTCGAGCCGGCCGCCGTCGAGGTCGTCGGGTTGCTCGACGCCTTCCTGACGGGCTCGGGGTTCGCGATCGCGCCCGTCGTCGGCGTCGTCGCCGACCCCGGTTTCGTCGCCGTGCCCGACCCGCGCGAGGTGGCCGGCGTGTTCGAAGTGCCGCTCGCCGTGGTACTCGATCGCACGGCGATGGGCGTCGCGTATTTCGAGCGCCACGGCTCGCGGCTTCTGACGTACGAGCTCCACTACGGCGGGCGGCGCATCTGGGGCGCGACGGCGGCGGTGTTGCGCAACTTTAGGGACGTGATACTCGATGACGACTGAAACCGATGTAGAGCCCGTTGTCGAGCTCCTTTCGATCATGGCGCGGCTCCGCGACCGCGAGCGCGGCTGCCCGTGGGACCTCGAGCAGACGTTCGCGACGATCGCGCCGTACACGATCGAAGAGGCTTACGAGGTCGCGGACGCGAGCGAGCGCGGCGATCTTGCCGACCTGAAGAACGAGCTCGGGGATTTGCTGTTCCAAGTGGTGTTTCACGCGCGCATGGCGGAGGAGGCCGGAGCATTTGCGTTCGGCGACGTCGCGCGCGCGATCTGCGCCAAGATGCTGCGCCGCCATCCGCACGTGTTCGGCGATCAAGTCGTCGCCGACAGCGCGGCGCAGACGAAGCGCTGGGAGGAGATCAAGCGCGAGGAACGAGCGTCGAACGATATCGGCGCCGGCGTGCTCGACGACGTGCCCATCGCGCTCCCGGCGCTGACGCGCGCCGTGAAGCTCGGCAAGCGGGCGGCGACCGTCGGCTTCGACTGGCCCGACGTCGCGCCGGTCCGCGCGAAAGTCGACGAAGAGCTCGCCGAGCTCGACGCTGCCGTCTCGAGCGGGGACCGCGCCGAGATCGGGGCGGAGCTCGGCGATCTGCTCTTCTCGATCGCGAACTTGAGCCGGCACCTCGCGTTCGACCCGGAAACGTGCCTGCGGTCGGCCAACGAGCGGTTCACGCGGCGGTTTCGCGCCGTCGAGGCCGAAGTGCGCGCAAGCGGCCGGCCGTGGGAGAGCTTCGACGCCGCCGCGCTCGATGCGCTGTGGCGCCGCGCCAAGGCCGCGCAGTGATCGGGCCGTCCCGCGGGCGTGGCGGCGCAGCGTGGACGCTCGTAACGCCTTGATCGGCCTTTGCTGGAGCGGCGTTTCCGCATTCAGGTGCGATTCAGGGCTGCGCTCCTAATCTGCCCCCCAAGGTCCCTGGGGGCCGCGGGAGAGAAGGAGAGCTGCCATGTTGGCGAAGAAATTTCTGGCTGTTGCCGTATTGGGCTTTCTCGGCGCCTCGCCGGCGCTGGCCGGCCACGGTCATCACGGCCGCGGCCAGGGTCACGCGCACCACGTGCACGTCGTGCCCGCGCCGGCCGTCGTCTCGGCCCGCGTCGTCGACGTCGAACCCGTGGTGCGCTACGTCGCGGTCGATCGGCCGCGCGAGGAGTGCTGGGACGAGATCGTCCGCGAGCCCGTTCGCCCCTTCGGTGTGGCTGGCCAGACGGCGGCCGGCAGCATCGTGGGCGCCGCGATCGGCCGGCAGTTCGGCAGCGGCAACGACCGCGACATCCTAACGGTGCTCGGCGCGGTCGCCGGCGGCGCCGTCGCGCGCGAGCGTGCGATTCGTAACGGCGCGGGCGCGGTGCGCGACGTGGCCGTGCAGCGCTGCGCCGTCGTGCACGACCGCGTTACGGAGCGCGTCGTCGACGGCTATCTCGTGACGTACCGGCTCGACGGCCGCCACTACACGACGCGGATGGATCGCCATCCCGGCGACTGGATCGAGATCGCGGCGCAGCCCGTGGGTTATCGGCGGGTGCGGTATTGAGAGCGCCTTGCGGGCGCGCCTCGGGCCCGCCCGGCTTTCCCTCAGTAGCTTCCTTGACGTGGACCGAGGCTCGACCACAAGCTGTGTCGCCAATGACGCCCCATCGCTTCGTAACGTCGATCAAGCGCGCAGGCGTAACCGGTGTGATGGCGGCCTGGCTCGCTGCGGTCGCCCTCGTCATCGCCGATCCGGCATTGGCGCGGCCGCGTCCGGCTCCGGCGTGGCTCGCGCAAGCCGACCGGGTCGACGAGCCGTTGCGGCCTGCGCAGCGCGATCAGTTGTTTCCTTCGCAGCGCGAAGGCGTGTCGCTGGCGCAAGCGACGGCGATGGCGCAGAGCCGGTTCCGGGGCCGTGTCGTGCGCGCCGAAACCGTGCGCGTCGGCGACCGCCTCGTCCACGAGATTCGCATCCTCGGTGAGGACGGCCGCACGGTGCGCAGTTTCCGCATCGATGCGCAGACCGGCGCGTTTCTCTAGGCGCGGCTCTGCATGCGGCTGCTCCTCGTCGAAGACGACCCGAACCTGAGCCGTTCGCTCGCCGCGCAGCTCGAGCAAGCCGGCTATTCCGTCGAGAGGTCCGTGGACGGGCGCGAGGGGCTTTATTACGCGCGCGAGTACCCCGTCGATCTCGCGATCGTGGACTTAGGTCTCCCGAGCATGTCCGGCGTCGACCTCATCAAGCAGCTTCGAGCCGACGGCAAAGACTATCCGATCCTCGTGCTGACGGCGCGCGACCGCTGGCAGGACAAAGTCGAGGCGCTGAAGCTCGGCGCCGACGACTACGTCGTGAAGCCGTTCAACGTCGAGGAGTTGCTCGCGCGCGTCGACGCGCTCTTGCGGCGCGCCGGCGGCTGGGCGCAGTCGGAGCTCGTGTGCGGGCCGATCACGCTCGATACGCGAACGCAGGAAGTCAAAGTCAACGGTGCGAAGCTCGATCTCACGAGCTTCGAGTACAAGCTGCTCGAGTATCTGATGCTGCACGCGGGTGAGGTGCTGTCGAAGACGCAAATCACCGAAGCGCTTTACAGCGAGGACTTCGAGCGCGACAGCAACGTGATCGAGGTATTCATCGGCCGCTTGCGGCGCAAGCTCGATCCGGAGAATTCCTACAAACCCATCGAGACGCTGCGCGGCCGCGGCTACCGCCTAGCCGCCGCGCGCGGCGCGCCGGACGCCGACTGACCGCGCAGTAGCTCCATGGCGCTCGTTCGCTCCCTTCGTGCGCGCGTCGTGCTCTGGGTCAGCGTTGCGCTCGTCGTGTTGTTTGCCGCGACGGGCGTGGTGCTCGACGTTGCGTTCCGCAACAGCATGGACCAAGCGCGCCGCGAGCTCCTCGAGGTGCAAATCTTCGGCTTGATCGGCACCGTAAAGGAGGAGGGCAACGAGCTTTCGCTGTCGAGCGGCGCTCTAGACGAGCAGTTCGAGGTCGCGAACTCGGGCCTCTATGGTGCGCTGTATTCCGACGACGGCCGCGCCGTGTGGCAGTCGTTGTCGCTCCTGGGACGTGACTTCCCGCTCGACTATCTCACCGTGGCCGGCGAAGAGCGCTTCGAGCGGCTCAACGTGCCGGGGTTCCCGCCGCTCGAGTCGTTCTTGAAGGGCATCACGTGGGAATTCGCGAACGGGCGCTCGGCCGACTATACCTTCGCCGTCGCGTTGTCGCTCGAGCCGTACTTCGAGCGGCAGGCCGCCTTTCGCCGCATCTTGATCGGCTGGTTCTTCGGCATCACGCTGACAATGCTGATCGTGCTGAGCGGCTTACTGACGTTCGTGCTTTTGCCGCTCAAGCGCCTCGAGCGGCAGGTCCGCGAGGTCGAGGCCGGCGAGCGCGTGAAGCTCACCGGCCGTTATCCGTCCGAGATCGTCGGCCTCGCCGACAACTTGAACACTCTGATCGATACGGAGCGGCGGCGCCTCGCGCGCTATCGCAACACGCTCGACGACTTGGCGCACAGCCTGAAGACTCCGCTCGCGGCGATGCGCACGTTGCTGGCGGAGCAACGCACGCGTGCGCCGTTCGCGGCGCAAGAGCTGCTCGAACGTGAGCTCGAGCGCATGGACCAACGCGTGTCGTACCAGCTCAAGCGGGCGCGCGCGACGGGTGCATCGGGGCTCGGCACGGAGCCGGTCGCCGTCGCGCCGATCGTCGACGATTTGAAGCAGACGCTAGATAAGGTGTACCGCGACAAGCGCGTGACGTGCCGCGTCGACGTTGCGCCGGGTGCCACGTTCCGCGGCGATCCGGGCGATCTCACGGAGATTCTCGGCAACCTCATGGACAACGGCTACAAGTACTGCAAGTCGCGCGTGCGCGTGACGGCGCGGTCCACGCCGGAGAAGCTCGTCATCACCGTCGGCGACGACGGCGGCGGCATCGCGCCCGACGAAGCCGACATGTTGTTCCGGCGCGGCAAGCGCGCCGACGAATCCGTGCCGGGGCAAGGGATAGGCCTCGCCGTCGTCCGCGAGACCGTCGAGCTCTATCGCGGCACGCTCGAGGTCCGAGAATCGGAGCTTGGCGGCGCCGAGCTGCGCGTCGAGCTCGGGCGCGCGGGTCTACTTTGAGGTCTACGGCCCGGCGTCTGTCGCAGCGTCGTTGCGGCCTGCGCGCTCGGCTTGCCGTGGGCTGCAACATGATCGGCCTCGCAAATCGGCGCGCGTAGTCCACGGCCACGGCGGCTCCAGCGGAATCGCTCGATTTGCCGGGTCGTCTTGCGGGTCACGACGTGCCGTGCCGCAGGCTCATCGACAACGACGTGGACGACGACGAGACGATGTTCGCCGTGTGCGACCGCTACTGGCTCTCGGCGGCGGGATGGGCGAAGACTCGCGGTATCGACCTCGAATCCGAGACGCATGCGCTCTAACGCCGCGCACGGCGCAGTCGCGGCTAGCGCGACGGTATTCCGGCACCTTCGGAGATCGGTTGGCCGCCGACGCCGAGCCCACCCTGCACGGGCCGCCGCTCGCGAATGATGCCCTTCCTTCTGTCTTCTTCGAGCGCACGGTCCTCGGCGCGCTCGGCCGAGAGCGACTGCAGGATCGCGTAGTTCCCCTCGTGGCAGTCGTAGGGGAGCAGTTTCCCGCCCTCCAGCGGCGTCAGAGGCAAAGAGAGCGTGAACGGCCGCTCGTAGGTGACGGGATCGTCGACGGTCAGCTGGTACTGGATGACGTCGTCGGCCACGCGCTTGAATCGTTCCGTGAGCTTCATGCGACTGCTGTGGCGATTGCCGTTGCCGTTGAGCCCGATCGCCGTCCGGTCCGTGAGGTTCGTGGTTTCCACCACGAGCTCGTCGCCCTCCCAATGCGCCCGCGAATCGCCGAGATACTGGCGGATCGCTTCGTTGATGTGCGGCCGGCCGTCGGTATAGATGAGCCGCGTATCGTGCACCATCTCGTATGAGACCGCGACCACACCGGGCGCCTGCACGATGCGCTGGCCATTGCCGTAAACCACGCGCAGCGTCGAGCCCGCGATACCGCGCGTGATGCAGCGCTCGTAGAGCGAGAAGTCGGTGTAGCTGTCGAGCGGGCCGTTGCCGTACGTCCCGCGCGGCATGGGCCGCTTCATGCCTTCGGCCGTGTACGCGGGGAGCCGTCCGTCGGCCGGATCGACGATCAACGACGTTTGCCAGAACGCGCGGCGCGCGAAGTCCTGACGAAACGTGCTCGTCGCCTCGTTCACGGCCCGCTCGACGCCGCGCGCGATTTGCTGAGCGCGCTCGGCATACTCCTCGGCGCTGAGATAGAGCCGGTCGCCGTACTGCTCCGGCCGAGACATCGGAATACCCGCCGTGTCGTCGCTCGACCAAACGCCCTGCAGGTCCGGCTCGCCCCACGAGGTGCGCGGCGCTGTGTAGGGAGGCGGGCTGTTTTCGCCGAACGCGGTGATCACGAGCGGCGGAGCGGACGCCCGTTGCTGCGCAACGACCCGATCCGAAACGAAAGCGGCCGCGCCGACGAGCGCCGTGACGAGGCCCACTGAACCGAGCAGCCTGGACGCCATTGAGGTAGCTCCTCTCGCTGGATCGTTCAGCCGATGATCGCTCCGCCGGCGGCGCCCGGCAACGCCGAGAACCGGCTCCGTCACCGCGCGGCGCGGGCGGCGTTGCACCGGGTGGCCAGGCGAGGGGCTATCCGGTGGGCGGGCCGGAGCAATACACTGCTCCCGCGTCGACCAAGGCTTTCTCAGCGAAACGGCCAGAAAAACAACCGAGGAGTCACCATGATCGCGATTGCAAGCCCGTTACGCCGGGCATTGTTCGGTGCTTTGAGCGTCTTCTGTCTCGCACTGACGTTTGGCCCGGGCGCAAGCGCGCAGGAGGTCACCGCCGCGACGCTCGTCGATCGTCTTCAGATCCAGGACCTGATCACGCGTTACTACAACAATTTCGGCCGGGAGAACGCGGAAAACTTCGCGGACTTCTACGCCCCCGACGCCGAGCTGATCCTCGGCGAGCGCCGTTTCAAGGGCAGGGACGGCATCATGCAGGCCTACGGCCGGGCGCCGGGACAGGCGCCGCGCCCGCCGCGGCCGGAGCGCTTTTCGTTCATCGTAGCGGTGGACAACCCGCTCATCGTCGTGCACGGCGATTCGGCGACGGCGCAGCTTGTCTACACCGAGTACGTGATGGAGAAGCAGGGCGATCCCGTTCAGGTCATCACGCAGGGCAAGGAGTACAGCACCTTCGTCAAGGTCGACGGCCGCTGGCGTTACAAGACGCGTCAGATCGTCGCGGGCACGGAGCCGCCGGCAGGCTGGAAGGAGTGAATCGCGCGCGCTTTCGGCTCAGGGCCGCAGGCGTTTGCTCACGATGAACTGACTGACGATCCACTTCTCGCCGCGCACGGGCGGCGAGCCGGTATGGATCATCCGTCGGTTCGGCGTCAGATCGGCATGGGCATTGATGAAATAGAGCCCGCTGCCCGCGGCGCCTTTATGGACGATGCCGAGCTCCGGGAAGGTCGTCTCGCCGCCGTCGTAGTCCTCGTTCAAGTACAGTAGAAACGTGACCATTCGCTGCCCTTGCTCGCGAATCTGCTCGGCGTAGTCGGGTGCGTTCGCGTCGATGAAATCGAAATGCGGCGTGATCTGCTGGCCGACGGCGTAATGCAGCACCATCGGCGTTTCGAAGTGCTGCATCGGATAGCCGCACGTGAGTGACATGCGTGCCTGCAGAAGGAACTGCACGACGTCGAACGTAGCGTAGTCGAACAGCGCCATGCTGTTCGTGCGCATCTCGTGGACCTGGTTCTCGCGGCTGACCGCGTCGTAGACGAGCGCCGGCTGGAGCCGGCCGCGCGCGCGCGCGATGAGCCAGGCGCACGCCGGAAGCGGTGCCAGCTCCGGCACGCGGCGGACGTTCTCGTGCATCTTTTCTTGGCCCGCGGCTCGAAGCCAGTCGTGCAGCGGCACGCGCTCCGCCATCTCCTGCCACGATGCGGCCGCCGCGCCGGGCGGCTGCAAGCACGCGAGCTGGCCCTGCGCGGCGGCGTGGCCATGGAGATCCGCGTGAGTCTCACGGTGGAGGACGCGGAGATGCTCGCCCGCGACGCGCGCCACGTGAAGGCGGTCGTCCCCGAACTC